>DBCB01000092.1:6102-7412 GCA_002303765.1 Planctomycetaceae bacterium UBA969 | reverse complement strand
ATGGAGGATTTACTACCAAGGTCTGCTATGCTTTCAAACGCAGCTTTGCGGATACTCAAATCTTTGGCATCATCCTTGGCTATACCTTCCAATGCGGACTGTGCTGAAACAATTTTCCACAAACCCAAGAGCCGGATTGCAGATGCTTGCCTTGGATCACTTTTACTTTCTAGGGAAGCCATAAGAACTTTAGGATCGATTTGCGCCTTGATGGCACGGGTTTTTGTAGATTCGATAAGTGCAGATAAGATTGCATTACCGGCCTGAGCATCCGCCATGCCTAGGGCCTTGGTTGCAACAATCCCTAATTCCACAGGGCCACCGACCGAAGCAAGATGAAGGTATGCGCCTTCCGTTGCGGAGGGTGGAAGCTTGCCTTCAACAACAAGTTCACCCAGCTTCTTGGCAACATCTGCACTACCAGCAGCTTTGAGAGCATAGACCATTCGATCGGATTTACCGCCGAAGGTTAACTCGCCTTTGCTGAAAGCAGGCAGCCAGCTTTCCTGCAATTCCTGCAGGGTAAGCCACAAGCTATACTCAATGAATTTATCCATGGGTGAATCAAGCACAGCAAGAGAAGCCTCTGCAGCTTCAGCCTTGGGGTAAAGCCCCAATGCCCGCACAGCTTCGAGCCTGACTTGCGGATGCGAATCGTTCACTTTGGCTTTAACGAGATCGAAAGTGCCTGGCATTTTATTGCGCCACATTTCTGCAACTCGAATTCCAGCAGCACGAACATTCGGATTTTTTGCAGCCAACGCCATGCCTAATAATTTCTCGTTGGGCAGATCCAAAGCTTGCCAAGTCCATAGCGCCTCGAGATTTAAAACCTCATCGTCGGCTGGGATAGAGTTAGTCCAAGTTTTAAGATCGGGTGTTACAGATTCAAGTTTTCGTTCGACCAGAACTCTGCGAGCCATATGCCTGGTCCACATTTCTGGGTCTTTCATATGGTTGAACAAAGCAGCATTAGTATCTGCTTCAAGCTTTGGTCGAGGAACTAGGGGCCTGTTCTTTGCGGTGACGCGCCAGATTCTGCCATGGGTTTTGTCGCGCCTAGGGTCGCGAAAATCCACTTCGCCATGCTGAATAATAGGGTTGAACCAATCTGCAATGTAGATGGCTCCATCAGGGCCTTGGCGCACATCAATCGGCCTAAACGCAGGGTGATTGGTCTTAATCAATTCAGGCTGCTGCTTAGAGATATAACCAGCGCCATCGGATTCGAGGGTGAATCTGCAAACTCTGTGGCCGCGGAAATCGTTGGTTATAAAGGATTGTTGCCAATCTTCTGGGAGATGCCTGCC
>DBCB01000092.1:0-6080 GCA_002303765.1 Planctomycetaceae bacterium UBA969 | reverse complement strand
TTGGGGCTGCCCGGGTTCAAACCTTGAACCACACGCTTGGCACCAACAGCGGTTGCGTAGTAGGCACGGGGGATAACATAATTAATACCTTCGCCACCCGCACCATCGGTTGCAAAAGACTGGCCCCATTGATCAAAATGATGTCCCCAGCTATTGACCAAACCACGCATGGTGATTTCGAGTTCAAGATTTTTCGGACGAAGCTGCCAGATGCCTCCACCACCCAAACGCTTAGGCCCGTATGGAGTTTCCAAATGGCTATGAATGTAAATCGACTGATTGAAATAAAGTAATCCATCCATGCCCCAACGCAGTGTATGCACCATGTGATGGGTATCTTCGGTACCAAAACCAGAAAGAATCACTTTTCGGGTATCAGCCTTGCCATCGCCATCGGTATCACTGAGGTGAACAAGGTCGGTACTATCAATAACATAAACGCCGCCATCGCCTGGAGCCAAGCCGGTGGGGATAAGAAGTCCATCAGCAAAAACGGTGGTTTTGTCAGCAACTCCATCGCCATCGGTATCTTCCATAACCAGAATTTTATCTTGGTTGGGTTGCCCGGGAAGCACCTGAGGATAGGTAGAACTACAAGCGGCCCAAAGCCTGCCCTTGGTATCGAAGCAGATTTGAATGGGTTTTGCGAGTTGAGGATCGCCCGCAAACAGATTGACTTCAAACCCTTCTGGAAGAATGAACGATTTACGCTCATTTTCTGGGTCGATATCAACCGTAAGAGGTGCATTCTTTTGCGCAAAGCAAACGCCTTGAATCAGGAAAAGAGTAATTGCGAGTGTGCTTAAATTGCGTTTCATTACTTGGACTCCATCAGCGAGTAGGTCCGTGTTACGGATTTATTAAGTTTGTAAATTTCTTCTTCTTTTGCAGCAACAATCGGGTCGAACTGGGGTAGTTCCCTAGCATTCTGCCCTTGTTCATGTTTTCTAAAACCTAGGAGATAGGTTTCGTTTTGTGGACGCCATCGATGAAAATACTGTCTGTTCTTTTCCAGAATCAGCTTCCGCATCATTTCGACTTGGTCAAAATCTGGCCCACTTGAAATCATAACTCCCTTGGCCCAATCTTCAGAACTCTTCATCATCATTTCCTTGCCATCAACCAAGAGCTTGTAGGTTCCCTTGGGAAGATTTTTGATTGCAATGGTTCTAGGGGAAGGATTGAGGGAGGCAAAGCCCGGAACAATGGGCCTAGGCAACATTTTATCCGTTACTTTCCAACTCATCTTTCCCGCACTCTCCACGGTGCACCCTTTAGTATTTATAGCACCACCAGCTTGATCAATTGCAACTTGCCAAAGTTCTTCATTCACGCCAAAGGCCCTGGCAATATCATTGGATAAAAGGTAATACCCAAGTTCGGTGGGGTGAATACCATTGCTCGTAAGTTTTGCTGATTGCCCAAGCATTGCTTCACACGAAGTTTTACTCTGAAATAAATCATAAAAGTTGGCTTGATTCGCCTTGGCAATTTCATCGATCATCTTGCTGTATGCAAGGATGTTTAGATTGTGCGGAGCGGCATCTGGCAGTGGCGCTCCCATGTTTTCGTGCCAGAGTGGCGCCAGAAGGATGGACTTCGACTTAGTGTTCAACAAATCCTTTAAAAGTTTGTCATACCCTTTTTGAAAAGCGGCTGCACCTGCTTCGCCTTCAAAAGATTCGTTGGCGCCATAGGCAAACAGGGTGACGGTAGGTTTTACAACATTGATATGTTCGATAAGCCTTTTATAGCCATCTGCGGTAGAACCAAAACCCGCACGGGCATGGCCGTAGACAGTGTCGCCACTCCAGCCCAGATTGCGGAATCGAACTTTCTGGCCGGTAATCCTGCGGGTGAGTTCGGTCTCCCAGTAGCCTGAAATTTGTTCGCGCTCGATGAGTGTTCCGCCCACAAGGGCGACCATGTCGCCATCTTTTAAAATGGGAGGCGACTGAAAGGGAACCGAGCCAAGGCAGACAATCAAAGTGATTGATTGAAGAAGCATGAAATAACTCCACAAGGTCACACTGAAGAACAAAGAAATATCTTAGCATTCAAACAAGGTGGAGTCTTGTGTAATCCAGGAATCAGGATTTCTGTTTTCTGGGCTTTGGTTTTTCAAAAGCGGGCTGCTGCGCGCCATAGGTGCTGCTAAGAACACCCGGGGCAAGAAGGACACCTGCAATAACGCCTAAGGCTTCAGCAACATTGTTTTGCTGATCATTGCGGAAAATTGAAGGCCCTGATAAAGAATCATCGAGGGCGTTTCGATTCACAGAGTTGAAGATTTCCTCAAAAGGTTGGGGGATTTTATCAGAGATTGCAGTATGTTCACCGAAGCAATTTTCTTCAGCAGCGTTTTCATTTTTGTTTTGCTCAACTAAATTTGCAATCACAAACTCAAAGGATGTAACTTTAGCATCCACTTTGTTTTTAGCAGGTTGGGCAGCAGGCAAATTTTTAACCAGCTTCGACATTATGATGTCTGCCAGAATATCGCCTGTCTTTAAAAGGGTGGCTTTGCCATCTTCAAGTAAAGATTTTTTGGTTTGTACGAGAAGGTTTTCAACAGCGTTTTCAAATTCGGAAGGAACCAAAGCTGGCAAAACTTTATCAAAGATATTTGCAATTTCAGATACCACTTGATTCTCTGCATCCAAAGTGCTGAATACCGCCTGATTGAATCCTTTGTACGCTTCTGCAAAGGTAACTAAAACAAACGAACCACTTGTTTTCAAATTATCTGAACCACTAAGATCAAGATCGCCAGCCGGGGCATCGCCGCCCAAATCCTTGGCAAGTTGCTTTTCATCTAAAGTGGCTGCTGTACTACCAAGGCCTAAAGCAATAGAAGCAAGGTTGGCAAGATTGGCGGCAGAGGTCGCTGAGTCTACACCCGACGCGGTGGCGGATTGGGTGATTGCATTCGCCAAAGCGGCCAAGCTGGTTAACCCGGTTGCAGCCGATGCGGTAGAAGAAGAAGCACTAGTAGAAGAAGCTGATGCTGATGCTGATGCTGATGCTGTAGTAGAACCTGCAACGGGACCAGATTGAGCTGTATCACCACCATTGCCATTGCTACCATTGCTATTTCCGCCACCACCATTGCCATTACCGCCGCCGCTATTACTTCCAAAATCAAGGACCAAGTTCAAACCAGTTTTAGGCACACTAGAAGCAGCAATACCCCCGCTACTTTGGCCCCCTGTGATTGTAGGATTAATGACTTGGCCATTTGCACCAACCATGGCTACACCAGCAAGAACTTGCCCGCCACCGGTGCCGGTCATGTTTAAATTATATTGCCCACCGACAGCCCCAGGGATTACCACCAAGTCCAATGCGCCTCTGCTGGAAAGACTAGCGGAAGGATTGGAATTCGTGGAATTATTGCCCTGAGAACCAACAGTGCCACCGCCACCGGTTAGGTTGAGATCAACAGGGTCAAAGAAGCCAACTAAACCTGAAAACCCAGGGATAAGTCGCTGAATTACTGCTAGCAACTGAGTCATGATTACTTGACTTGTTGCATTTATATCTGCGTTGGCACTAGCCGCTGCAATTATTCGGGTAAACTCTTCTCTTAATTCTTCCGCGATTCGGTCAATAACAGAATCATCGGTTGGGCGGACGTTATTGGTTGCAATGACATTATTTACTGAAACGGAATAGGTGCCAGTGGTGCTATTATTTCCCGATATCTCAATGTAAAAATTCTCGGATGCGGATACTGGGAAAGTAAGATTAACCACCCCACCCAAGGCACTACCATTTACACTTCCAACCTGAATGTTTTCCCCATTGCGAGTAACAAAAGCCCTGATATTTCCCTGCAAATTTGCAGATGGAGTCAGCACCAAAGTTATATTGCCAGTAAGATCTGCAACACCATGAAAGACATCAGCATCGCCAGCAAATTGGATATTAGCGCTAGGAACCGTGTAGGAGTGAGCGTTATCAAGAACGAAGGAGTAGGCATCATCAATAGTGTTACCAAAATCATCTGTTATGGCTGCACTAAGATAAACCACATCAAAGATGTAATCGCCTGTGCTTTCACCATAGCCAGCAACTCTTACATAAACAATTTCGCCAGCAGTCAAGTTTAATGAAAGGGAACTATTCAAGGAAGAAGCACTGGCATCATCATTTTCGCCCATCAATTGGCCATCTTCAGAATAAACGGCAACTGTGGTATCTAGGCCATTTGATGTGGGGTTTGCGGAAGCCCTAAATGCATATCTGCCATCTGCCCCAATGGCGACTTTGTAAAAATCAACATCGCCATTGCTTCCGATGGAACCATTTACGGTGCCAACCGTGGTGTTAGCGGTGGAGGTGGTGGAAATAGGAAGGTTGGTTGCAAGGGCGATAGTGTTGCCCACGATGTCTGTGACTGGAGTTACCGAAATGTTATAGTCCCCGGTGGTACCCTCAGCACCTGAAACCATGAAGAAATAAACCTCATCACGGACTACCTGCAGGTTAATTATGCTAGCACTATCGGTGCTGGAATTACCATCATTGTAATCAAGCAGAATGTTCCCGGTGGAATCATAAACAAAAAGGTAAGAGTTAAGAGTACTATTATTTGTTGGAGTAACATTGATGGTGATGGAACCATCGGCGGTTGCTTTAAATAAAAACACATCATTATCTGTTGAGGGATTGATGGTCCCCGCCGTATTACTGACGGCGTTAGTTGAAGAAACAACCATTCTGGTTGCGCTTTCACCGGCTTGGTTGGCATGATCATCTGCTGCTGAAATAGAAGCAGAAATCGTGTAAGCCCCTATACTGGATCCGAAACCCGAGGCTTGGAGGTAATAAGTTTGCCCGGTTAGCACATTGATTGAGATTGAACTGTTTAATCCTGAACCACTATCATCATCCTCTAGGATAAGTACTTTGTCTGAATTATAAAGATAAAGATAAGTGTCGAGGCCACTGCTAGCCTCAGCAACTAATGAAATAGTAAGAACACCAGTCGATGATGCGGTAATGCTGAAGAAATCTTGATCGCCAGCACTTGAAATATTGCCTTGAAAACTAGCGCTGTTTGCAACAAAAGTAAGATCTGTAGCATGGGTGAGATCAGTTCCAGTGCCATCAGTTTCAGCAACTGTAGGGGTGAGGTCTGTCACTGAAATATCAAACCGGCCAGTTGTTCCGCCATATCCACTAACTCTGATGTAATAAAGAGTATTATTATCCCCCTGGAAAACCACAGTGCTATTGGTAGTGCCATTTGAATCATCGTTAGACGCCAAAACATTGCCTGAGGCATCCAAAATAGAAATGATGGTATCGAGATTGCTACCAACTTCCTTGGAAACAGAAACTTGTATTGGCCCACTTCGGTTGGTAGTGAAGCTAAATACATCAACATCAGTGGCCGACTCAATGACCATATTGGCGTTTGTCAACGAGCCAGAATTGGCGCCTGAAGAAAGGCTTATGATTCCCACTGGCAACGAACTTGTAGCGATGTTGTAATTATTAGCATAAAAATCAACAATAGCAGCAGGTTTGGTTACTTGAAGCGTGTAATCGCCCGTTGATCCCGCACCTGAAACACGGACATAAACTTGTTGCCCGAGGGTAAGGAAAGGCAGCGCAAAGGCTGAGACTCCTGCATTGGCACTGGAAAACTCTAGTAAGGTTGTACCATCATTTCCAATAACTTCTATAACTGGCGCCAGAGTCAAAGCGTTAGATGGGGTCACCGCAATTTCGAATATCCCTTCCGAATCGGCAGTCAAACGGAACACATCGACATCCATTGCTGCACCAATGGTTTTGTTTTGACTGGCAACATTACCGGTAAATGAAAGTAGGGTTGCAGTTGCATCGACACTGCCGCCCACATCATCGTTAGTTTGAACAGTTGCAGACACTTGGTAATCGCCCGTTCCGGATCCGTAAGCAGTCGCCTTAAGGTAATAAATAGCATTCGCACTAACAGAAATGCTGACCAAGCTATTTAACCCAGTGCCGCTATCATCATCTTGTGCAATTTCTATAAAGTCAGAATTGTAAATGGTCAGATAGGTATCAACGCCACTGTTGTTAATGGC
>DBCB01000281.1 GCA_002303765.1 Planctomycetaceae bacterium UBA969 | reverse complement strand
CTGCCTATTTCGCTACTGAGCACAATTCAACCATGTGGCCATCCGGGTCGCTAATAAACACTTGCACATATCCATCGGGCCTCAATTTAGGGCCCGAAAGAATTGGAATATTATTTTGCTTAAGAATTCTAATGACAGCATCGGCATCCGCAACTTCAAACGCAAAGTGAGGGCCGCGAGTCTGTCTTTTTTCTTCAGGCAATAGATTCCCAGCAGGCGAAGATCCTTCATACTCAAGGATCAAATGCATCTGTACCCGCCCTAACTGAAACCACAAACCATCAAAAGAAAACGGTGGTCTTGGTACCAGCCTCATACCCAAAATATTTACATAAAAGTTCTGCGATGCTTTAAGGTCTTTTACCACCAAGGTAATGTGATCAAAAGCTTTTACCTGAAGTAATGATGTAGGGTTTTCTATTATTGGCAGTACTTCTTTTAAAGAGGCAATTTGCATCAACTCAACCGCTTCACGGCCTGTCATGCCAAGCGCAATACCCATTGAAGCAGCTTTGGGGGTCATGCCAACGATTTTGGCTTCGAATAAATCTTCAGGTTCTTTAAGCGGATTCGCAGGGGTTCCCTTAGCAATTGCTATCGCCTGATCAAACTCCGCAGGCGTTTTAAGATCATATATGCCACACCCAACAATCCCTGCTGGGGTGATAATGGAGCAATACTGGCCCTTGTCCCATAAATTGCAAATGCCTAGGGCGTAGCCATGCTTGAACTGAATCCAACGGCTAGAAGAACTAGGCAAAGAAGCCATGGCGGATAATTCCCCAAGAGAAATCACGCACCATGGTAGTCAATTTCAGTGACTTGCAATGCGTACTTATGAATGAAGTCTCTGCGAGGTTCTACCTTATCGCCCATAAGGGTGCGAAACATTTCGTCAGCCTTAAAAGCATCATCAAGTTTAATTTGCATGAGGGTGCGCTGATGTGGGTCAAGCGTGGTATCCCAAAGTTCTTCTGGGTCCATTTCGCCCAATCCTTTAAAGCGGGTAATGGTCATGCCTTTTTCACCAATTCTTCGAACCTCAACAACCAAGCCTCGAAGATGTTCTAGATTTTTGCTTGTGTCGCCATTAGTCAGAACCAACCTGGGAACAGGTTCACGACCTGCAACACGAACAGGAGGAATCAGATCGGTTGGCAACAATCCAAACACCTTAAGCTCTTCGATGGTTTTATTGATATCGCGGATTTCATGCAATTCCTGAGCATAAAAAACATCCTCAGGGGGCACAGCGGGCGCTGCAGCATTATCAACGCCTTCAGGATCATGAACCGGAATAGGTTGTTGATCTTCATTGCCTGCAACGAATTCTTTTCCTGCTTTTTCCTGTTCCTGTTTGCGGAAGGCATCAACCTCAGCAGGAGAAAAGAACCAGTACTCTCTACCAGACAAAAGCACTCTGCAATAGGGAAGTACACCATCTTTATTAACACGCTCGATGAGTGCCCTAAGCCCTAAGCCACGCTTTTCTAAGGTTTTAAGCGCATCTTCCATGCGTGAAGTAAGTTTAAGAAGATGAGCAAATCTTTCGCCACTTAAAGTAACCCGCTCTGTTTTTGAATCAGGCAAAGGCAGAATAATAAGTCCGGTGCCATCAAGGCCACGATCTAAAAGTTCTGTTTGCATATCTTCAGCAGTTGCAACATAGCGAATCTGCTTTTTCTGCACTACTTTATAAAGTGGTGGGCGCGCAACATGAATATGACCATGTTCTACCAAAAGCGCCATCTGCCTATAAAAGAAGGTTAAAAGCAGCGTTCGAATATGCTGCCCATCGACATCGGCATCGGTCATGATGATGATTTTATTATAACGCAACGAGCTACGTACGGTTTCGTAATCTTGTTGGTTGCCTATATCCACACCAATTGCAGATATAAGACTACAAATTTCTGTGTTGTTGAGCAGATTTTCTAGCCTGCACTTTTCAACATTCAAAGGCTTACCTCGCAAAGGCAAAACAGCTTGATACATGCGATCACGCCCGGCTTCTGCGCTTCCACCTGCACTGTCCCCTTCCACCAGGAACAATTCAGATTCTTCGGTATCGCGGGTGGTACAATCGAACAACTTCCCAGGAAGTCCACCACCACTAAGAATATTCTTCCTATCACGAATTGCCTTTCTGGCCTTTGCAGCAGCTTCTCTTGCCTCTGCAGCATTCATGATCATATCAAGGATGATTTTTGATTCCTTTGGATTTTCTTCCATGTATTTGCCAAGCTTTTCTGCAACAGCAGAAGAAACTGCACCTTCAACATCTGCATTGAGAAGGCGGATTTTATTTTGTGATTCGAATTGTGGCTCGGGATGTTGAATACTTACCACTGCTGTTACACCAGTACGGAAATCTTCGCCAATAGGGCGTACATTCTTGAAGAAATCAAGCTTTTCGCCATACGCTCCTACGGTGCGGGTAAGCGCAGCACGGAATCCGCTTAAGTGGGTTCCACCTACGGGATTATAAGCGTTATTAGCATAACAGCGAACGCGCTCTTCATCTTCCCTTGTGTATTGCAATGCGCATTCAACTTTGATGTCACCAACGCTGTGTTCGATATAAATTGGCGGATGGATAACATCGTTGTTGCGATTAAGATGCTTGACAAATTCTGCGATCCCGCCTTCGTATTTGAATTCTTCCGACTTCCCTGTACGGTCATCGGTCAGGGTGAACGCCAAGCTTTTATTGAGGAAGGCAAGTTCACGCAGACGATCTTCAAGGGTATCGTATTTGAAATCAAGATCTTTGAAGATCTGATGATCAGGTTTGAATTTGATGCGGGTGCCGGTACCAATTGCGATGCCAATATCCTTGAGTTCGGTAGTCGCTTTGCCGCGTTCATATTCTTGAACATACGTACGACCGCCACGACGAACTTCTGCTTCAACCCAGGCACTTAACGCAGTAACGGCTTTGGCGCCCATACCATGCAAACCTGCAGAAACCTTGTATGCACCCTTATCGAATTTGCCACCCGCACCAACCGTGGTTAACACCACTTCAAGAGTTGGTTTCTTTGCTTGCGGATGAATATCAACAGGAATACCACGGCCATCATCTTTAACGCTTACGCTGCCATCAACATAGATATGGACTTGGATGTTTTTACAAAAACCCGCAAGAGCTTCATCAACGCTGTTGTAAATAAGTTCATAGACAAGGTGATGTAAACCGGTGGTATTAATATCCCCGATGTAAACCCCTGGCCGCCTGCGGATATGGTCTGCATCACGAAGGATCTGAACATTGGCACTGTTATAATCATTCGACCCATCAAAGGTAGGGTCGACCAAATTATCTTCTGTCATCTATTCTATACTCCAATGAAAATCATTTAGCTTTACCGTACTTGAAACGCAAGTCTGTCAGCACCGAGGCCGGCAAAAGCTTACGTAACCTCGTCAGTATTGGTCGCTTCTGATACTGCGTAAGCTCTTGGAGCAATGCAGAACTATCGACCGACACCTCGAGCACACCTTTCTTCAAAACTATCACGCGGGTGTGTTCCGCGTATTCTTCGCCTGCAGCTTCCGCCCAGGATTTTTCAAGTTTTAATCTCTCTTGTTTTCTACCCCAACCCTTAGCAACAAATAACTTACTCAGAATATCTCCGATTTTTTCCGGCCCTTTCTCCGGCTTGAAAAACCGTATTCCCATTTTCTTTTTCTCCAACTAATTCATCAGGTCAGGGGCATGATCAAGTATTGATAATCATCACCAAACTTGAACAATGCAGGGCTTGCAGCATCAATCAAATCTAATCGTACTTCTGAATCGTTAGGCAAAACCTTCAACAAATCAGAAACAAATACAGGATTAAAAGCTATCTCTACATCAGGCCCTTGGTAATCAATCTCTAATTCAACCTTCGATTTACCAGATACACTTCCCTGGGCCTGCAATACTAATTTCTTCGAATTGAATTTGAATAACACTTTCTTAACTTCTTCATCCGCCATGATGGCGGCTTGCCTAACCGCAGCCCCAAAAGCTTCGACTTTTAAAATCGCATGAGCCAAACACTTCTTAGGCAACACCATTTTGTAATCAGGGAAACGGCCCTCTACAAGCCTGCTGTAAACAATCGATCGTTCTGTTTTAAATAAAACTTCGTTCGGTCGGAAACAGACCTTGATGCTTTCCTGATCATCCGAAAAATTACGATCCAATAAATTCAGCGCCTTACTAGGCACCACCGGAGACTGCCCCTTAACTGAATGACCACCATGCTCTGAAGCACTTCCCTGAGTCCATGCCAATCTTCGGCCATCGGTTGCAACTAATCTCACCGAATCTTTTTCAAGTTCCCAAAGAGCGCCAGTCATGGTGTATCTTGCCATCTCTGAAGCGGATGCAAACACCGTTCTACGAATCATGGCACGCATGGTTCCAGCAGTCATTTCATGATACTTTTCATCCGAAAAGATCGGAATGTCAGGAAAGTTTGCTGGGTCTTCACTGGGCATTTCAAATTCAAAAGATTTTCCTGCTATGTGACTTGAGTCGGCATCAGCTTCCAAATGAATTTCTGTGTCTCGAGTTTCTCTTAAAATCGAAATAAGTTTTGAAGCTGGAAGAATAGCTTCGCCTGGTTTTTCGACGACCATACCAGCGATTTCAATCCGAACACCTAATTCCAAATCCGTAGCCATCAAAACACAACGGTCTTCATCTGCAACTGCTTTGAAGTTTTTAAGGATGGGTTTTACATCCTTGGATGAAATTGCAGAACTTGCAACTTGGCAAGCTGCTAATAACGCTTCTCGATTACATATTGCTTTCATATTCTTAGGATCCTCATAACACACATCATCGCACACACAATGATTCTTAATAGTAAATATAAATAAATTTTATTACTTTTATTGAGTGGCACACCCAAGTTGTTAAAAACACTTTTTAGTAACACTTAAACTCTTTTCGAGTATAGAGTTATCATACTAAATTTATTGTGGAAAACTTGTTATTTAGTGGTCATTTCGTGGTTAGTCTTGGTGCGCCAAATGTTGGTTGGGTTTTTGGATGGGGTTAGTAGAACAAGAGGCAACCACCAGTTAACATTGAAATAACAAGTTGTCCACAACTAGGAATATGCAAAATAGTGTTCCAGCTGGCGAATTATGCGCAAATGGCTGAATTTCATCTTCGACCTTTTAATTAGAAAGATATTAGCAAAAAGCACTAAGCTAAGTC
>DBCB01000028.1 GCA_002303765.1 Planctomycetaceae bacterium UBA969 | reverse complement strand
GCAAATGACAGGTACTGCGCAAGCCGCAGAGGGTAAAAATAGTCCCCCCGTTCCTCAGTAATACAATTCAGCATTTATTTCTTGGCATCCCCTTCAAATATAGTATCTTTAGTTAAGTTCTGCCCAATATGTATAGGCGCAGGATATTATAGATCTTGTTTGTTGAGAATAATATGAGCAATCCGAAGTCTTTAGTTTTTGGCCACTCTTTTTTAAGTTACATGATGCTTGCAGTTCTTGCATCTGGTTGTGGCGGTGCACCTGCTCCATCCAATAAAGATGGCGCTAAACCCGATACTGGGAAAAAAGAAGCAGCGAAGCAGGATGGTAAAGCAAAGAGTGCGAAAGATGCTAAGGTGGCTTTTGTTAGTAATAACCCTGCAGAGTTTTGGACTATTGCAGAGGCTGGTGCCCGAAAAGCTGAGCAAGAAACAGGATCGATAGTTATTTTTAAAAGACCTCAAGATGCCTCGGCTTCAACCCAAAAACAAATCATTGAAGATTTAATGACACAAGGTGTGAACGCAATTTCTGTGAGTGTCATCAGTCCGGAAAATCAGACTTCGTTTATAGATGAAATTGCAGCAAGAATCCCAGTCTTGTGCGTTGATAATGATGCAGTTAAATCCAAAAGGAAGTGCTATTTGGGAACTGCTAACCTTCAAGCCGGTAGGTCTGTTGGCGAATTGGTGAAAGAAGTTATGCCTCAAGGTGGAAAAATCGCGATTTTTGTAGGCCAGTTGGATCCAATCAATGCTCAAGAAAGGCGTCAGGGAGTGCTTGATGTTCTTGAAGGTCTTGCCGAATCAAAAGCTTTGCGCGATTCCCCCAATGGGAAAAAATATGGTAACTACGAATTGATTGGTACCTACACCGATAATACTGATAAAAATAAAGCCAAAGATAATGCCGCCGATGTTCTTGCTAAGAATCAAAATGAAGAGAACCTTTGCATGATTGGATTATGGGCTTATAACCCGCCTGCTATTCTCGCAGCGGTAAAAGATTCTAAGCGTATTGGGAAAGTTAAAATTGTTGGTTTTGATGAGGATGACAACACCCTTGAAGCTATTAAGGTTGGGGAAATCCATGGCACGGTTGTACAGCAACCCTTTCAGTTTGGGTATCAATCTGTCAAGTTAATGGTTGAACTTGTTACCAAGCCTGAAAGTGTTAAAATCCCTGCGAACGGGATTATCGATGTGCCGCATAAGGTGATTAAAAAAGATAATGTCGAGGCATTTCACACTGAACTTAAAAAGTTGATGAATAAATGAGCAGTCCGGTTTCAGGAGACTTTAGTGTTTCGCCGGGAACGCCCTTGATTCCCGTTTTAGAAGCGTTGGATATCAGTAAACAATTCTATGGGATAAAAGCCCTAAGCAATGTTGCTGTGCAAATATATCAGGGAGAAATTCTTGCTATTATTGGCGAGAATGGAGCGGGTAAATCAACCCTGATGAAAGTCCTTGCAGGGGTTCATCAACCTGATTCTGGTCAAGTTCGAATCAACGGTGCTGCGGTCAATTTTTATAGCCCTTCAGATGCGATGAAGCATGGTATTAGCTTGATTCATCAGGAGTTGAATCTTGCAGATAATCTCACGATTGCAGATAACCTTTTTTTGGGTAGGGAATTGCTTTGGGCGGGGCCTTTGAAATTGCTCGATCGCAAAGCAATGTTGAAGCTTGGTGCCAAATTTCTTGCACGAGTCGGGCTAGATGTTGATCCCAGTGTTTTAGTGGGTTCATTGCCTCCGGGGCAGAAACAATTGGTGGAGATTGCAAGGTCTTTATCTTTGAATGGCCGCATTCTTATAATGGACGAACCTACTTCCAGCCTTTCGCAGAAAGAGTCTGATCAGTTGGTTGAAGTTATCAAGGAGCTTTCGTCCGAAGGTGTTTCGGTCGTTTATATTTCTCATCGCTTGGGGGAAGTTAAAAGAGTTGCCCATCGTGTTGTTGGTTTGCGTGATGGAAGAAATGCTGGGACCCTTGCAACTCATGAAATTTCTCATGATGCCATGGTTCGGATGATGGTTGGCAGAGATCTCGAAAAATTTTCCAAGCCTATGGCTTTAGACCAATCCGTTAAAGTGCGACTCGAGTTAAAACAATTCAAGTTTATTGGAGGTACTCCTTCAGGCGTTACTTTTCAATTAAAGTCAGGCGAGATTTTAGGCATGGCGGGTTTGGTTGGTGCAGGTAGAACAGAACTTGCTGAAACTCTGTTTGGAATTCGGCCTTCTCAAGGAGGCAAGGCGATTCTTGATGGCGAAATTTTTCTCCCCCGCTCGCCTGTCGATGCCATTGCTGCTGGTTTGCTTTTGGTTCCAGAAGATCGTAGGCATCATGGCTTGATCCTTTTACAAAGCATCAAGCACAATCTTTCCCTCCCCAATCTTAAAACTATTTCCCGATTCTTTCTTGTTGATCCATTCAAAGAAGCAAAACTGTCTTCCGATAGTATTCAAAGGCTTGGCATTAAAACTACTAATGCGAATAAACTAGCTGGTCTTTTAAGTGGTGGAAATCAGCAGAAGGTGGTTCTTGCTAAATGGTTGGCAGTAGGACCTAAAGTTTTGATTCTTGATGAACCTACCAGAGGCGTTGATGTTGGAGCCAAAGCTGAAATCTATGAACTCATTCGTCATCTTGCTAGCCTTGGAGTTGCTATTCTTATGATTTCCAGTGATATGGAAGAAGTCATCCGCCTTAGCCAGCGTGTTATTGTTCTTCATGAAGGAAATTTGCAAGGCGAACTTTCTGGTAATGATATTAATGAAGAATCGGTCATGCTACTTGCTACTGGTTCGAAAGAGGTAAATGTCAAATGATCAGGATTTTTGGAATTCTTGTTGTTGTATTTACTCTTTACGCATTGTTGATGATGTCCGATCCTCAGGCTCGCAGTTTGGAAAATCATATTAACTTAGAGCGCCGTATTGGCGAGTGGGGCGTTCTTACCCTCGGAGTTGGTTTTGTAATCATCACTGGCGGTATTGATCTTTCGATAGGTTCGGTTGTTTGCCTCGCAGCAGTGAGTTTTGGTTTGTTTCTTGAAAACGGATTTAACCCATATATAGGTGCGGTACTGGTTTTGATTGTTTCTGCATTTATCGGATGGATTCATGGGGTTCTCATCACTAAGGGGAATTTGCAGCCATTCATTGTTACTTTATGTGGCCTCTTTATTTATCGAGGTTTGGCGCAGTTGCTTACGCTCATCAAATTTAAAGAACTGGGGCAAAAGTTTTCCCAAGGTTGGGATACACCTGGCAGGGTTCTTCGCGATTCTTCAAGAGATGTTGGAATTGGCGATCGCCAGGACTTGGATGCTTTTCTTTTTTTACAGCGTGGCAATTTGCCCTTGGGTGATTGGCTTGGATTACCCGATGCCATTGGTCCTTGGCTGAATATTCCAATGCCATTGGTGCTTTTGTTTTTTCTTGCAATTGTTGCAACAGTTTTCCTGCATCAAAGTGTTTATGGCAGATACCTTTATGCTTTAGGTTTTAATGAGCAGGCTGCCAAATATGCCGGTATTCGGACTGATAGGTACAAAACCATCGCTTATATTTTATGTTCCACACTTGCTGGACTTGGTGGGATTTTGTTTCTTTTAAAGGTTCGTTCTGCATCTCCCTCCAACGCTGGAAGTTGGTTCGAGCTATATGCAATTACGGGGGCGGTGCTTGGTGGATTTAGTTTGCGAGGCGGTGAAGGTATGGTGGTTGGCATTCTTTTAGGAACCGCAATTCTTCCCTTATTGCGAAGCTTTGTTATTTTTGCAGGCATTCCCAGCGACCTAGAGTTTACCGTTATCGGGCTGGCGCTTCTTCTAGGTACGGTTGCAGATGAAATTGTTAGAAGGCAGACTGGCACTAGGCTTTTTGAAAGAATCGCAGGATTCTTTATTAAACCAAAAAGTACTGCAACCTGATTCAAGTTTAGATTATTCGAATAGTTTACTTACGGATTCATTCAAATGGATTCTTCGAATTGCATCTGCAAGCAAAGGTGCTGCGGAAAGAATCTTGACATTAGGAAGTTGTTTGTCGGGAGGAAGAGGAATTGTGTCGGTTACAATTATTTCTTTAATTGGGGCTCCGTTTAGCCGTTCTACTGCTGGCCCACAGAATACCCCATGTGTTGCGCAAACATAAACTTCTCTCGCGCCATTTAGCTTTGCAACATGAGCTGCGCCAACCACCGTGCCCGCAGTGGAAATCATATCATCGAAAATCACAGCAACTTTCCCATCCATTGAACAGCCAATTAGATTAGCTTGATTAGTCTCGGTTGCACTTGATCTTCGTTTATCGACAATCGCAATACCGCCGCCTAGCTTCTTTTGATACATCAGGGCTTTTTTGATGCTGCCTTCATCTGGGCTTAGTATGACGAGTTCATCGGGAGGAACATTAAAACTTCGAACATAGTCACAAATAACCGGGCTAGCGTGGAGGTGATCAACGGGGACATTGAAAAAGCCCTGAACCTGAGCAGCATGCAAATCTAATGCTAGAACTCGGTTCGCTCCTGCAACAGTAATAATGTCTGCAACCATTTTGGCTGTGATGGGCACTCTGCCTACATCTTTGCGATCTTGTCTGGCGTAGCCATAGTATGGGATCACCGCCGTGATACGGGCTGCACTTGCTCTTTTAAAGCAGTCGAGCATCACGAGAAGTTCCATTAGATTTTCATTTACTGGCGGGCATGTGGGCTGGACAAGAAAAATATCCCTGCCCCTAACATCTTCGTCGATACGCACATAATTTTCACCATCAGGAAAATCAGTCAGGGTTATTTTTCCCAGTGTATCGTTAAGATGGAAAGCAATTTTTTCAGCCAAAGCTAAGTTGGCCCGACCGCTGAATACTTTGATATTGTTGTTTTTCATTGGAGATTCAGCCTGGTGATCGGACCATAGTTGAATAATGTGTTCCCAGTATTCTGGAAAGCCTTAGATATCTGTTATACAAAATTAAGAATGCTTCATGAAGATTGAGCGTAAATGAGGCTGGTAATAAATCTGGATAATAGACATAAAGCTATTTGCTGTTTAATCTTAAGTTGATTCAAGTTGCTAGTGGAAGAGATTTTGAAAAGCCGTTAAGGAAATGATGCACAATATCGCTGCAAAGCTGCTTTTGTCTGGGTTTGTGGCCAAATCTTATGATAGCTCGGAGTCCGCCTAATAGGATGAGGGAAGATTCCTTTGGGTTTTGGATGATGAATTCTTTTTGATCTTCTGCCTGTTTAAATAACGATTCCACGATTTGGATTACATTCCAGCGGGTTTCTTGCCAAGGAAATTCTAACGAAGTTCGTTGAAATGCCTCCGCATGAAGAATCAGGTCAAACAGATGGGGCCTTGCATCAAAA
>DBCB01000095.1:276-6174 GCA_002303765.1 Planctomycetaceae bacterium UBA969 | reverse complement strand
GGGCTGATAATAATCGTAATAACTAACGAAATAATGCACCGCATTTTCGGGAAAGAACGCTTTAAATTCTTGGTAAAGTTGTGCGGCAAGAGTTTTATTATGCGCAAGCACCAGGGTAGGCTTGTTCAAGTTTGCAATAACATGGCTTGCAGTAAAAGTTTTTCCAGTACCAGTTGCACCCAGCAAAACTTGAGCTGCCTTCCCTTCATTAAAGCCGCTTAACAAAGCCTTAATAGCTCTAGGTTGATCACCTGCAGGTTCGTAAAGACTGAGTAATTTAAAAAGAGTGCCCATCGGCTAAAAAACTTTCCGTTAAAAAAAAAGAATCTAATGCATTATTGACTGATTAAAGGAAATTTCAAGAAGGGAGCAATCTTAGAAACGGTTTTTTTCCCTATACCTGAAACTTTTTGCAAATCACTTTCGTCACGAAACTGCATATCCTGCCTTTTATCTACGATTCTTTTTGCTAGCATATCCCCAATTCCTGGAAGTTTTTTTAATTCTTCAAAAGTTGCAAGATTCGGATCTATTTTTTCAGAAACAGGGTTAACCTTCCCAATTGGAATTGATTTCCCGGTAACAGTGTTAGGCGGAATCCAAACTCTAGGTGCTGCAAATTCGGTAATCGGGGTTGCCCCTGAAACCACCAAATGCCGCCTAATTTTCTCTGCAGTTTTCTTTCCTACCCCTTTTATTTTTTCAATTTCATCAAAACTGGTAAAGCCGCCAAAAGCCTTGCGATAATTTACAATTTCCAACGCAATTGATTTACCAATACCTGGAATTTGAGCCAATTCACCAAATGCTGATTGATTAAGGTCAAGTTTAAGATTATCAAGTTTTTCAGAATTCAGATTAGATGCAGAAAATGCTGAGAAATAAAAACTTCGGGAGCAAGTAAAAAAGAAAAGGATGACTAAAGTAAAACACAAGCAAGCCTGAATCATAACGGAATAAACGATACGATTTTTTTTCGTAGCGTTAAAAGGAGGAGTCTCAAGTTGCAGCACAGGAATAGGCATCATAATTCTTTGCAAGGCGCTAGCTTGGTTTCTTTAATTCCAATATAGCATACCTGCAAAGTCGATTATAACAAAAAAAATTCCTGCAAAAAAGATGGTCAGCACGGTCAAAAAACCCATTAAGCCAGGGCAATCTTAAAAGTCTAGGGATGCTTCCTAAGAATTGATTACCCTCCCAAGTCAAATTTGGAACAATTTGTTTTAAATGTAAAAGAGTAGTCCAAGTAAGCGATTCTTCATCAAAGGTGTGTTTTTTTATTGCAGTTAATGCCATAAAACTGCGAATTAAACGACTCAAAACAGAAAAGGAAACGGGTTCACAGAATATGGCTTTACCATCGGGAACGAGCACTCGCAAAATCTCTCTCTGAGCAAAATCCAAGTTTAGATGATGCAATATGGCATTACCCCAAATCAGATCAAAAGAGTTATCAGCAAAAGGGAGAAGTTCTGCGCAAGCAGCCAAAACATTTACTTGTAAGCCGTTGGCAAACGCTCGGTTTTTCGCTTCTGCAAGATAACCTGAGGAAACATCCAATGCAGTTACCGAGGCGCCTTGTCTGGCAAAAAGAACCGAGGCCATGCCATGCCCACAGCCTAAGTCTAAAACACGCTTTCCTTTAAGATCTCCGAGTTTTAAAACAGCGGTTCGAACCCAAGACTCATGGGCTAAATACTGTTCATCGGTAAAAAGGTAATTTTCAGGTGAAGAAAAAGCGTGGAGTCTATTAAGAGCTTGCTGATCATGAAAGAATTTTTCACGATTTATGCGGTCAAAATCAGAGAAAATAAAATCGTCAGGCTTGTTGGTTTCCATTGCAAAAACCATTTAGTTCAATGAGAAAAATGACCTTATAAATTGAAAACTAAACGGCCCCGAGAGCCAAGCAGCAGTTATGCCCGCCAAACCCAAAACTATTGGAAACGACATAGCGAACCTTCATTTGTCTGGCAGAATTGGGCACATAATCAAGGTCACACTTAGGATCTGGAGTATTAAAGTTGATGGTAGGATGTACAACCCCATGTTTAATGGAAAGAGCACAGGCTATAAGTTCGATACCACCACTAGCACCAAGGGTATGTCCGATCATGCTTTTAGTGCTGCTAACAGCAATCTTTTTAGCGTGATCTTTAAAAACGATTTTTAAAGCCTTAGTTTCAGCTTCATCACCAAGCTGAGTGCTTGTTCCATGAGCATTAACATAATCGATTTGATCAGGATTAAGCTTAGCATCAGCCAAAGCAAACTGAACGGCTTTGGATGCTCCAACTCCCTCTGGGTGTGGAGCAGTAATATGATAAGCATCGGCAGTGTTACCACAGCCCAGAATCTCGGCATAAATATTGGCACCCCGCTTGCGAGCGTGCTCATATTCTTCCAAAACAACTATGCCAGCACCTTCACTTAAAACAAAACCATCACGGTCTTTATCGAAAGGCCTGCTAGCAGTAGAGGGGTCGTTATTGCGATGTGAAACAGCTCTGGCGGCAATAAATCCACCTAGCCCCATAGGCGTGATTGCAGCTTCCGAACCGCCGGCAACAATTGCATCCGCAAACCCGCCACGAATGGAATGTAAAGCATCGCCCAAAGCATGGGCGGCAGAGGCGCATGCAGTTGAAATAACCGTATTATGCCCCATTAGATTGAAGTGGATAGAGACATTACCAGCGGCAGAATTTGCAATCATTTTTGGAATAACAAAAGGGCTGATTCTATCAGGGCCCTGTTGTGTATGACGCGTAAACTGTTCTTCAAACTCATTAAGCCCGCCTATACCGCTACCAATGATAACGCCATAGCGAAAGGGATCACCTTGGGAAAAATCAATTCCAGAATCTTTAACAGCAGAAATAGCAGCGACTAGGGCAAACTGAGAGAACCTATCGAGCCTTTTGGCTACTTTCCCTTCAAGGTGATTCTCAGGGATAAAGTTCTTAACTTCGCCTCCAAAATGAACTTTGAAGGCAGAAGTATCAAACTGTTCTATAAGGCTTACACCGCTGCGTCCTGCACATAGATAATCCCAAAAAGTTGGGATATCGTTACTTAAAGAATTGACAGTACCAAGCCCGGTAATGACAACACGCCGTGTCATTTCTTAGCTTGCTCCTTTTCGATGTATTCAATTGCTTCGCCCACAGTGCGAATTTTAGCAGCTTGTTCATCGGGGATTTGGATATCGAACTCTTCCTCGAGTTCCATAACTAATTCGACGACATCAAGGGAATCAGCACCCACATCTTCAACAAAAGAAGTGGTACGAGTGATTTGACCTCTATCGACAGCCAAGGATTCAACAACAATGTCTATAACTCTTTCTTCGACAGAAGCCACGGCACTATACCTCCAGAAAACATAGGGCAATAAAGCCCATAAAAATACTTACAAAAACAATGAACTATAAGGTTATCTACCACAACCAAGAATCTCGGGCAAGCCATCTTATCTATCTTATTTATAATTCCTGCAAAATCAGTCCAGACTAAAGTTGGACATTAAGCCTGAATGTTAACAATCTCAATCTTCCGGTTGATCCTTTTAGCCAATCCCGCAAGAACTCTACCAGGACCTACTTCATAAAGCTTTTCAACCCCGGAGTCCAGAATTTTCCGGATACAATTTTCCCAAAGTACAGGCTCAACGACCTGCCGAGCAAGTTTATTTTTAATGCTCACGGGATCAGAGTGCTCTAATGCATCTACATTAGCAAGTACAGGAACATTAGTAGAAGCTATGCTAGTGGTACTAAGGATCTTGGCCAGTCTATCAAGGGCGGGTTCCATGAGGGCAGTATGAAAAGCCCCAGCAACCGCAAGTTTTATAGTCCGAATACCTTTTTCAGATGCGATTTTTTCAAACATTAAACAAGCCTGATCATCACCAGAAACAACAATGTTTCCAGGGCAAAGAAAATTAGCCATCTTGATTAGACCAACTTTCCCAGCGTCTTCACAAATTTGCTGAATCTGATCTTTTTCAGCGCCAATAACACTTAGCATGCCGCTAGGACTTTTTTCGGAAGCTGCTTGCATGGCTTCGCCTCGCTCTTTAACCAAAGCAACGCCATCTACAAAGGATATGGCCCCGGCAAAGGTCAATGCTGTATATTCGCCCAAGCTAAGTCCTGCTGTAATTTTGCAGCTTTGGGCTGCTTGTGGATCTTCTGAATTTAATAAATCCAATGCAGCTAAACTAGAAACATAAATAGCAGGCTGGCTAAAAACGGTAGAATTAAGCTTATCTACAGGCCCATTTTTGCAAATTTCAAGAAGATCATAGCCAAGGATTTGTGAAGCTTGCTGAAACCTTTGAAATGCAGGAGGAAACTTATCGCAAAGAGCAGCGCTCATGCCCAAATATTGAGCGCCCTGCCCAGGAAATAAAAACGCAATTGAAGCCATTTATTAAAAGATTCCTTCCAACGCCTTAATTTTTATCAGAATCCTACTGACTTATTACCACGGAAGGGGCGGATTCAAGTTCGCTTACGATCAAATCATTAAGCTTAAGCCTTGCATACTTGGCCGCCAACAACAATGCATTTTTTATGGCTCTATCTTTCGAGCTGCCATGGCAAATAATACAAACGCCATCAATGCCGAGTAATGGTGCCCCACCAAATTCGCTGTAATCATACTTGCTAGCAAGTTGCTTTAATGCGTTTTTAGCGAGATCTTTTTCCTGCTTTAAACAACCCAGAATTTCTTGGGTCGTGACTTCCATCAAATACTGATAAAGGCCTTCGCAAACTTTAAGTACAACATTGCCAACAAAACCATCGCAAACAACAACTTCCGCAACCCCTTGATGAATATCACGACCTTCGATATTCCCGATAAAGCTACTTTTTGAGGGACTACTGTTAAATAGGGCTAGAGTTTCTTTGGCCAAACTATTCCCCTTGGCCTCTTCTGAACCAACATTCATTAGACCAATTTTGGGATTTTCATGACCGAGAATTCTGCGCGCAAATAAACTACCCATTACACCATACTGATAAAGATGTTCAGCTTTGGGTTGAGTGTTGGCTCCAACATCAATTAAAACACAAAAGCCTTTTTTAGTTGGCATTACAGCTGCAATACCAGGCCTTTTAACATTTTTCAAAAATCGCCTAGTGAACATGCCACCAGCAACCATTGCGCCGGTGTTTCCTGCGCTGACAATGCCATCAACTTCTTTTTGGCAAAGCAACTGCCAACACCTAGAAATGGAGTTATCAGGTTTCTTGCGCAAACCATCAACCGGAGACTCTTCCATCCCAATGGCTTGGGTACAGTGAAAAATTTTAATACGATCAGCATGAGGTTGACCTTGAATGTGATGATCAATTTGATCTTTATCACCTACAAGAACCACGGAAAGTTCGGTGTCAGACTGAACCGCCTGTAAAGCCCCTGCAATGATCGGTCCAGGAGCAAAGTCTCCGCCCATTGCATCCAAAGCAATGCGCATTTTTTACTTCTCCTGTTCAACTTTCAAGAATTCACGCCCTTGATAAAATCCACAATTAGAGCAAACTCTATGTGGTCTAAATGGAAATCCGCAATTGGAACAATATGCAACCTGCATAGGTTTTGCACCCAAATGGCTTCGCCTTTTACCTTGGCGAGCGTGGGAAGTCCTTCTTTTTGGTACTGCCATGTTTAAAACATCCCTTCCTAAACGAAAAATTTACTTATAATTACAATATTTATAAACCTGCATTTAGTCTAGTGCTTATTCACTTAGACTTCAGAACTAGTTTATCAAAACTACTCAAACAATCGAGATTTCACACATTCCTTCCTAAGTATTTCAGGTATACTTCAATGAATATTTCCTCTTTTGGAGAATCTTATGGATAATCTTTGGGCCCCTTGGCGA
>DBCB01000095.1:0-222 GCA_002303765.1 Planctomycetaceae bacterium UBA969 | reverse complement strand
TAAGGATTCTTGCTTCATCTGTTCGGCTAAAAACCACCCGTCTGACGAGCATAATGATAGGCAAAGCCTTCTTGTGAAACGACTTAGGTTCAGCTTAGTCCTCCTAAATAAATTTCCTTACAACAACGGGCACCTCTTAATTTGCCCCCTTGATCACACCGGAGACTTAGGCCAATTAAATGAAAAGCAACTTTTATCCAATTCACTTACAATTCAACATCT
>DBCB01000251.1:7343-8098 GCA_002303765.1 Planctomycetaceae bacterium UBA969 | reverse complement strand
CTCCGAGCTTCTCTTATTCAATCCCAAGCGCTTCGAATTACTTCTTAGCTGCTGGCATAATTACTGAATCAATCACATGGATTACGCCATTGCTGCATTGAATGTCAGTCTTTACAACTTTAGCTTTGTCTACCATCACGCCTGCATCGCCTGCAGTAATCTTGAATGATGCGCCATTGACGGTCTTTGCAGACTTCAACTTTACAGCATCCTTTGCTTCCACTTTGCCTGCTACAACATGATAGGTCAGAATTCCAGCAAGCTTTGCCTTATTTTCTGGCTTAAGAAGTTCTTCTACAGTGCCTTTAGGCAACTTGGCGAATGCTTCATCAGTTGGGGCAAACACGGTGAAAGGACCCTTACCCTTGAGGGTTTCGATCAAATCTGCAGCCTTAAGGGCTGCTGCCAAGGTTTTGAAACTTCCTGCTTCTACTGCGGTATCAACGATATCTTTTTCTGCTGCTGCTGCAAAAATATTTGCGGCCATGAATGCAGATGCTACTACAAACGCACCAACGCGAAATAAACTCATAACGATACTCCATGAAAGTAAGATCGATAAGCAACACTTATCGAAAGATTGAGAAAAAACATCAAGAATGCTTGAAAGCCAAAAATCAGATTTGGTGCCGCACTCCTGCTAACTAATATTTATTAATAGGCAACTGTTATCCCAGTAACAAAACAGATTCCAATAATTTTTCTAATTATTTTGATTTTGTTGATTATGCTTAGTTATCCCTTTAAAATTACTA
>DBCB01000251.1:0-7330 GCA_002303765.1 Planctomycetaceae bacterium UBA969 | reverse complement strand
ACTAGCTTGTCTTTACTTTTTTTTGAAAGATTAAAAAATGAACGCATCACTCATCTATATTGTATCTTCATATTTCCTTTTTGCCCTGCCTCAAATCGAACCTAACAAGCCCAACATTGTATTCATCATGGCAGATGACTTAGGGTATGGCGACCTAGGCTGCTATGGGCAAACGAAAATTCTTACACCGCGCATTGACTCCCTTGCAAAGGATGGAATGCGATTTACCAATTACTACGCGGGATGCACGGTTTGCGCCCCGAGCAGATGCGTGCTAATGACTGGAAAACATATGGGGCATTGCAGGGTGCGTGGCAATGGGGGTGGGCTTAGCCAATCGCTTCGGCCGGAAGATGTTACGGTTGCGAAATTGCTTCAGAAGAATGGTTATAAAACGGGATTGTTTGGAAAATGGGGCCTGGGCGATGAAGGGATAGCAATCGTTGGCAGCCCTATCAGACAAGGGTTTGATGAATTCTATGGGTACTTAAACCAACATCATGCACACAATTACTGGCCCACTTTTCTGATAAAAGGTGAAGCTAGGGTGCAATTAAATAATGAGGTAAAGCCCATTGGCAAAGATGGGGGTGGGGTTGCAACCAAGAAGGTTGATTACGCCCCAGATTTGATTCTCCAAAACTCCCTTGATTTCATCACCAGAAACAAGAAAGAACCTTTCTTCCTTTATTTTTCAACTACCTTGCCTCATGCCAATAATGAAGCAACCAAGGAAACCGGAGATGGTTGCGAAGTGCCAGACCTTGGAATTTATAAAGATAAAGACTGGACGAAACAAAATAAAGCGCAAGCCGCGATGATCACTTACCTCGATACCCAGGTTGGGAAAATCTTGGATCATTTGAAAGCCCAAGGGTTGGAGCAAAATACTCTGGTCTTTTTCACCTCCGACAACGGGCCCCATAAAGAAGGAGGCAATAACCCAGACTTCTTTAACGCATCGGGTGGCCTTAACGGCGTCAAACGATCACTTCACGATGGAGGTATTCGCGTGCCCATGATTGTTCGCTGGCCTGAAAAAATCCCAAAGGAAACCATCTCAGCCCATATCTCTTATCATGGCGATATTCTCTCTACTGCTTGCGATCTAGCACAATTAGAAACTCCAAAGGGGCTTGATAGTATCAGCATGAAACCCATCTTAATGGGGCAGGAGAAGTTACAAAAAAAGCATGAATACCTTTATTGGGAGTTTTACGAGGGCAAAGGTGCCCGCGCAATTCGCATGAACAATTGGAAGGGAGTAATGAACCCTTTCAATCAAAACCAGCTGGAAGTTTACGATCTTGATAAAGATGCAGAAGAAAAAACCAACCTGGCAGCAAAAATCCCAGAGATAACTGCCCTTTTACTTAAAGCAATGAAGGAAGCTCATGAAGATTCAAAAGACTGGCCGAATCCGGGTTCCCTCAAAAAATAAAAATTCTTTTCCCGCTTTCTATAGCTCTAAACGACATTCAAAAAAGATTTTCATCCTGCTGGGCTTTTCATTATGAAAAGTCAGGTTAGGATGCCTACACATTCTTTTCTATTTTTAAGGAAATCTTTTGTAGGAGTGCTCGAATAATCTATGCGGATTAGTGGGGGGCGGAATTCATTCTTTAAAGGGGAAATATTTATGTTTGATCTTGCTGAAATAATGAAGTCGCAATTGTCGCTTTTTTCCAAGGGGAAAATCAAAATCCATGAAAGCGAGATCCTTACCGATTTGGTCGAACAGATTATTAAAGCCCATGGCAGAGATTCCTGGGTCGAATCGGGCTTTCCCGGTTTAAAACAGCTTTCAGTTGAAGATGCCCTTAAGTACCTCTCGGGTGAAAGCTTCAAGTTAAACGATAAGTTCCTTAAGGCCGATGATGTTGAAATAGGCATGTTTGTCATCATGCACCATAGTAAATTCCCCAGACAGCACCTTTGGGGGCAGTCGTACAGAATTGCGGGTATTGAGTTCCCCTATGTTTTGCTCGAACCTGCGGTGAAATCACTAAATGATCAAGAAATGCTGGTTACGGAGTTCAATAAGGTGGCTTTACGAAAATGCTCTGAAGCGTACTTTCAGGCCCAAAGAAATGGTAATAAGTCTGATAAAGCAGAGAAAAAGGGATATGTTTCAAACGATTTATCCCTGCCTTTCTAGCGATTTCAGAGAATTCCTGTTTTTGTGGAAATAATTTTAGTCGAGCTACGAATAAGTATTATAAGTCCCGTTTCAACTTCAAGGAGGTTTTCATGGCTATTCATTATGCAAGCGCGATTCACCCAAACGCAGCTCAAAATATGAATTCATTGATTGCCTCCCAATATAGATTCTTTGCAAGTCTTAAACGCAAACCCATGTTTGCATATGTTCATTCCAGTTAAAGCTTCTAACTGCTAGCAATCCAATAATCTTGTGGTTCAAACTTGGTTTTTAACAAAACCGATAGGGTTTGTTTCACTTCGTTTCTGTTCCTAAATACCGGGTTTTTACACATGCTTTAAGGGCCTATTGATTGGCACACGAGGGAGCGTACCCCCCTCGCCTTCATAACTTTTCCCCAAACAGGAAATCGCAAGACAGTCATGGTAATGGCACACGAGGGTTGTTAATCCCTCACCTTGAATTTAGCCGCCCACTTCTTATTCCGGAGGTTTCAAAATGAATGCATCTGCTTCCAACAATGCCGATAAATACCCTCTTAATGTTCTTACCCTTAAGATGTATACGCATCTTGATAAACAGAATAATGACTTGGCACGGAAAACTCTCGATGACATCATTTGCCTGCTTACCCCGGCTGCCAAGGGGTATATTTACACCCAAATTCACAAACCTTATCTGTTGGAATTTGAGGGCGAGATTTTAAATGATTTATGGATGGCGCTTTGGCAGAACGCGAACCGGCCCTCAATGCGTTGGGATCTTTCCAAAGGTGCAGTCTTCCAAACTTGGGCCATCAGTATTCTTCATAATAAAATCAGGGACCGGTTACGGAAGGAAAAACGACAAAATCGCATGATCTACATGGCGACCATTAAAGATGAAACCGAAGGAATGGAACTTACATTCACCGATCCCGAACCCATGGTACTGGATCAACTCATCAGCATGGAAACTACTGAACGGGTACGTAGTGCGATTAAGAAGATGCCCGCAAAATATCGCGAAATCTTTAGGCTTAAGCATATCGATCACATGAAATCACGCGACATTTACCTGCAAACCGGCATTTCAGAAAGTACGGTCTGCAAACGACTTAAGAAAGGAGAAAAGATTCTTCTAGACCTGCTTCATAACAAGTGGGATTAACTTATTTCGCTTTTTTTAATTTATTTTGAGCCCAAACGGAAATATTCCCGCCCCACCTTCGAATAATACCTAGGTAAAGCGCTTAACTGCTCCAAACCCGGCCCCGCCCAAGCCGGGTTTGTTGAGCAAGCCAGGTTTGTTGAGCTAAATAAGTTGCGAGAGCAAGCTAAGTCTAATTCTTGAAAGAACTAACATGGATTATCAAGAACCTTCAGATCAAGTAACTTCCTACAGGATTTCCGATGCGTTATGCAAAGAAAACTGGACAGCCGAGGAGATTAATTCCTTGATGGAAGATTCAGGTATCTCGCAAAAGCTTGATTGGATTGAAGATAACCTTTGGTACCCCAAACCCATGGAGCTCTTCAATTTTATTTTTCAAACCAAGCTGACGCCGGAACTTGAAGATGATATTCATTACCACCTCGAAACTTTGGGATGCGCTCGAACCATCAGGCTCATGAAAACAATGGTTCAAGACCCAGGAATGAATCTGCTCAAAAAACTTCCCGCAGCAAGGCTTATGAATATCTTTAGCCATCTTGCTTTTTCAAAAACTTGGATTGTTTCTCTGCATCCAACCGAAAAAACAACTTCCCAAACATCAGAAACCCAAACACTTTTGCATAACCCTTCGAATAATTCCCTACCCATTAAGCAAATGAAGGGTGACTCTTCTAAAAATATTATCCTGGGCAATTTCCCGATCCGAATGAAACGCTCGATGCAACCCAATGGCGAAAGAATCACCCTCTTATTTCCCAACAGAACCTACCCCTTCCCCAAAGTAAGAGTTATGGCGATTAACGAAAACCACGAAATCGTCTTGGATGGAGAATTCGCACTCGATGCAGGAAGCAAATTCTGGAGCGTTCGCTTCAAGGCGCCCATTGCCTCTAAATACATGCTGCTGGTAAGGCCTGTTGATGCTTCCGAATGTTTTGCAGAAAACACCCCTATCTTGAACTGATAACAAAACTTTATTACTCTCTTTTTTCAGTTTACAAATGCAGTCTTCTGCAAAAGAAGTTATCCTTGGGGTATTCATTTACCTTATAAGGAATATTCATGCAGAAAATTTCTTTTAATGAAGATCGCTCTGCTGTTTGGCTAGCGTTTCTTTTCATCGCACTTGCACTTTGTCTGCCTTTAGGCGTGGGCAATCTTCTAGGCTGGGTTATAGGTGTTAAAGTTTGGACCGACCCGTTTAACGCCCTTGCCCCTCTGAGCAAATCTTTTTCCCACATCCCAGGCTGGGTCAGTTTAATTGCAACCCTTGCCTTTATTGCACTTTTGCTTCTTTGGGAACGCAGGCGATTTGCAGAAAATAAAAAAGCTTTCCTCAGCGCACTTCTTATTGTTCTAACACTCACCATGATTGGTTGGGTACTGGGCCATGCTGGAATTGTTGCAGCAGTCCCCAACGAAAGAGAAAAACTTGGGCTTAAATGGTCGATGGGTTTAACAGGCGAAGCAGGTTATCTGGCTGCATTATTCATCGGTTTGATCATTGGGAATTTCTTTACATCCTTTGCAAAATTCCTCTCGCAGGCCGCACGCACTGAATGGTTTATTAAAACTGCAATTGTTTTGGTCGGGGCAGGAGTTGGCCTTAAAGGGCTCGAGCAGGCAAATCTTGCGGGCACAGTTTTCTTCCGGGGTTTGGCTGCAATTGTCGAGGCCTATTTAATCTACTGGGCTTTGGTTTACCTAATGGCTAGAAAAGTTTTTGGATTCAGCAGAGAATGGGCCGCGCCTTTGGCTTCGGGTATTTCAATCTGTGGGGTTTCCGCAGCCATTGCAACTGGTGCAGCCATCCGTGCCAGGCCGGTCGTACCAATCATGGTTTCATCTTTAGTCGTGGTATTTTCAGTAGTCGAGCTTTTAGTTTTACCTTTTCTTGCACACGCAATTATTCCAGAAGAGCCGATGGTCGCTGCAGCTTGGATGGGCCTTGCAGTAAAAACGGATGGTGCAGCTATTGCTAGCGGGGCAATTACCGAGGCACTTTATATGGCTCAAGGTGGATTTCAAAAAGGCTGGATGTTAATGACCACCACCACCGTAAAAATCTTCATTGATTTATTCATCGGAGTTTGGTGTTTCATCCTTGCTTGTGTTTGGGTCTATGGGATTGATCGCAAGCCTGGCGAAAAGGTTTCGCTTAGGGAAGTCTGGGATCGATTTCCAAAATTCGTAATTGGATATTTCATCGCTTTTGCGCTGTTCATTACTTTGGGGCTTTCCTTCCCCGACAAAATCAAAGAACTCAAAGAATCATCAACCAATCTTGATGCCTTCAGAAAATTCTTCTTTGCCCTCGCTTTTTTCAGCATTGGTTTATCTGCTGATTTCAAACGACTTTGGCAGGAAGGGTTGGGCAAATTGATTCTCGTATATGTTGTCTGCCTTTTTGGATTCGTAATCTGGATCGGCTTGGGAATATCCTGGCTCTTTTTTCATGGCATTATGCCACCCACCGGAGTTACTCCATGAACAATCCCCAAGAAACCGAAAAACTTGTTGATGAATTACACAATCAACCCTATGAACCAATGGTGGCAGCGGAAATCTGGCTAGTTTCCATAAGTTTGTTCACAGGTATTAGCATTCTCATCATTTTAGCATTTGTCTTAAAAAACTAACATCAATCAACAGTGCTACGAAACTAAGCAGATTTCTTAAAAACAAGCACTTCATCAATTACACATATATTTGATTCAAACTCTTCATTAAGAACACCTCAAACTCTAACACTAAGAGCTTAAGCCCTTGCTATCATTACTTTTGTATAGGGCACGATTTTTAAAATAAGTGCTTTTAATCAGTCCTGCATAATCTTTTTCGTGTTTAGTTAAGATTGGCATGGAGTTTGCAATACCTTAAATAGCTTAGAAACTTTTTATTGGGCAAATTGAAGTTTAATAAAAGGGAAAAAGTGATGAACCTGACATATAACCATCCTACTCTAACAAATATATCGGCTCATTTTATTAACCCATTTAAAACTACACCAATGAATGCTTGTTGGCGTTTGGCCTAAGCCTTTATGACCAGCGTTGCAAGCAACTTATTTTGATTTAAGAGGTTTGATTTTATGTTTACAGTATTTAAAACTTTTTCATGGGCAGCATTGGTTTCTGCGTTAGGGTACGCCTTTGTTGATTCCACTGAAATGGTAAATCATCTAATTAGTCCCATCAATTACCAAGCCCAGATTAATAATTACAAAGCTTCATATGAAGAAATGAATTCCCGGGATCAGATTATTGTTCAACGGCTTCATATAAAAAACAAAGTATTCAATGCCTTTAAGCAACAAGAGATTTCCATTTATCAAGCTGCAAGTTGCTTTCAAACACTAATCCTTTATTCCAATGATAAATACGAAACAATTCCCCATGGGCACGAAAACTATACCCCCGACATTCGGGCTTGTCTGTGTTTACTTCTTTGGCTGGATGATCCAGCATTTAAAGGTAATGATTTCGAAGTTGTAATAAATGATTTTCGCAACATTGTAGATATTGCCAAGAATGGAAGTTACCAAATTGAACTGCCAATCCCCCCAGCCAAGTTGCTTGTAGACTTTCTTTACTAGTTGTAGGCGTTAAGACGTGTGTTAGCGCACTAGATTGCCGCCAGACTGATCAAGGTCAATCCTTTAGTTCGAAGTCTAGAATATTATCTTGGTTTTTAACTTCCACCTTAAGTGTCGAAGTTACCGTGGTGGCATATTTCGCAGGTACCAGGGAAGTTACTTTCCCGGGCACTAGGATTTTAGTAGCCCTTGATTGCTTAATTTCTTCGTCCAAGCTTTTGGGTTCTTCCATGGTGCCGGCCCCAACACTAGTTGCTTGAATTGTAACCGTGTGATTTCCAACGATTGCGCCATCATTTTTGCGCAATGTGGTAAGAACATAGGTGCCATCTTTTTGGATATTGCCCACTGCTGCGGGTCCAGTTTCAGAATGAAACATGATAACGCCTGTGTCGATAGCTTTGCCCATGAAGGAGATT
>DBCB01000277.1 GCA_002303765.1 Planctomycetaceae bacterium UBA969 | reverse complement strand
ATCTATTGGCGTTCTTTTAGATGCAGATCGATCTTTTGTTGGCATCATGAGCAATGGCACCAGTGGTGATGTGAACAATGTAAACTTTGGAGGAATGGCACCCGGGAAGCGCGAACCGGGTGAGCAAATTCGCGTAGTTGCAAATAGTGTTGCAAAAGCTGCACAAAAAGCAGTGGCCAACATCAAGTATAAGAATCATGTTTCACTCGCTTCTGAACAAAAAGAACTTTTGCTAGGAGTAAGGCATCCTTCCAAAAGTGATTTGGAAAAGGCAAACGAGATATTAACCAAGGCGAATAAAACTGTTTTAGATACCATGACTGAAATCTATGCCCGAGAAGCCGTGCTGCTTTCCAAATACCCTTCGCAGGTTCCTGCAATCATCCAAGTGATGCGCATAGGCGATCTGGGTATTTGTGCAATCCCATGCGAAGTGTTTACAGAAATAGGTTTGGAACTCAAAAAGAAAAGCCCACTAAAACAAACCTTCACCATCAGCTTGGCAAATGGATACAACGGGTATCTGCCCACGCCTGAACATCATAAGTTGGGTGGTTATGAAACCTGGCGGGCCCGTTCAAGTTATCTGGAAACAGAAGCCTCAGTAAAAATCACCAGCACTTTGATGGGCCTGCTCGAAAAAGTGCAGAAGTAATCACACGAATTTGGATGTCTGTTAATACATGGGTTAAAACATAGCGAAACCGTAAACTTTAACAAAAATATGTGATTGTTCGATTTATTTGAGCACTAACCTACTGCAATTGATTCAGCATGAAATAATGGCACATCCATTAAGATTACTGTTTTAAGCAAAATACAATTCACCATACTCTTCACCACCATCTCGTGGGCGTTATCACCAATTCAACCAATTGACATTGCAGGGTATGCTTTGGTTGTTCCGAAGTTATCTCTTGAAAGCATTATCACTTGTGCCCACGGGCATCAGGAAGATTCCTTGGGGGGAATGATGATAATGATGTTTCAAACGAGATAACCCATGCTAAAAATTCGATCTTTATTTTTTGCGTCTATTTTTGCATCCACCTTGGTTGGTGGATGGGCAGTCAAGGCAGAAACCCTGCCGATTGCAACCCCCCAAGCCCCAGCTCCTTTTGCAGCACAACCTGCCAACCGATATTGGAATCTTAGACAAACCCCGATCACCGATGTAGTGCGAAAAGTTCGTGGCGCAGTTGTCAATATCCAAAGCGAAAAGCCTGCAAGCAGCGATGACTTTTCCATGGTGGGTTCCGCAAAGAGCAATATTAATGGCATGGGTACGGGTATCATCATTGATTCGCGCGGGTATATCATCACCAACAACCATGTGGTTGAAGATGTTTCAATTTTGCGTGTCAGGCTTTCTGATAACACCCAACTCCCTGCACAGGTTATTGCACGCGACCCAGAACACGATCTCGCTCTTTTGAAAATCGATGCCAAGAAATCTCTTCCTGTCATCACGCTTGGCACCGCATCCGACCTGATGGTTGGCGAAACGGTAGTGGCAATCGGCAATGCCTATGGTTATGAACATACGGTGACAGTAGGCGTTGTAAGCGCAACCCGTAGAGATGTAAGCCTCAACAAAGAAATCTCCTACAAAGGGCTGATTCAAACCGATGCGAGTATCAATCCGGGGAATAGTGGCGGGCCATTGGTGAATATTCATGGCGAATTAATCGGCGTTAATGTTGCGATTCGTGCGGGCGCCCAAGGGATTGGGTTTGCGATTCCTGTGGATACGATGGTTCGGGTTTCCGCTGAATTAATGGGAAGCAAGCGAGGCAATGTAAAACATGGTGTTGGCCTTCGCAATGAAGTGAAGTTGGAACAAACCGATGGTATCCGCAGGGCAGCCATGGTTGATGCGGTGGAAGGTGGCAGTCCGGGTTCACGCGCTGGTATTAACAAAGGTGATGAACTTCTTGCGATTGAAGATTTCCAAGTCAAATCAAGCCTTGATGTGGAACGCGCCTTGGTTGATAAATCCCCAGGCGACAAAGTGGTTTTTCACTTCCGCAGGGATGGCTCTGAACAAAAAGTCGAAGTGACATTAGAACCAGGCAAACCTGTGATTGCAGTTGCTGAAGTAGTTTGGCGCAGAATTGGTTTAAAGGTTCAACCCATTAGCTCTGATGCTGTTGCTAAGGCGAACAATCAACTACATGGCGGATTATTGATTAATGAAATAAGGCCAGAGAGTGTTGCTGCCCGTGCGGGATTTCAAAAAGGCGATATCTTGGTGGGCTTGCATCAGTGGGAAATGATCAGCATCGATAATATTTCGTTCGTGCTGAATCACCCTGAACTTCCTACTTTTCAACCAGTCCGATTTTTCATCGTAAGGGCAGGCCAGGTACATCGAGGCTTCCTGCCACACATCGATTAATATTTAAAAACATACTGATCAAGGGATCATTTCAAGGGATTTGGAAAGAACCTTCATTGATTTTTCCTGCGCTGCAAGAATTTTCTTCTGCGCCAATGCAACCATTTCCAATGATTTTTCTCGGTTTTTCACCATTGCCACCACAGTATCTGCAACCTTATTTCGGTCTGATTCCTGATCCATGTTGAATAACCAATCTTTCAACCCAATATCCTGCCACATGTAACCCTTGCTAGTTTGTTCAGCCCATCGACATACAATTGCTGGCACTCCATTTCCTATACACATGATTGGTGAATGCATTTCGTTCCCAAACAAGCCAAGAGATTTCTTGTAAATACTGATGGCTTCATCGGGCTTCCAAAACTGTTTGCGTAAAACCACTCTTTTACGAACAGCTTCTTCCAACGGTTCATAAAGCAACTCTTTTCCTACTTCCATTTGGCTGGCATCTTCCGGGCAAAGAAGAACTTTGTAATCGGTTTCTTTGATCAGCCTAATGATTGCGTCACGCAATGGTTTATGATCCTGTTCCTTTTTTAATTGATTCTCCCTATCCTTGCGATCATCCTCTGCAGTTTTGACTTTATCGTGTATTTTCCAATAGGGAGTGTAACGCAGTCGAGGAATGCAACAAACAAATCTACCTGTTTCGAGTTCATTTTCAGCAAGGAATTTCAGTGCCGTAGGTTCATCTTTCAAATCGGTGGCAAATGCACCATCTGGGGCAAAGTCGAGGATAGGACATTTTACATTCTTGGATTTTGCCAAAGCTAAAGAGACAGAGTCACGAAAATATACAAACCTGGCATTGTCCATCAACTCCATCCCTGCAGGATCAATGGATGAAACAGTCACACCCAAAATGCCATAGGGCTTGGAAGTTTGTTTGCGCCAAAGCTGAAGAGTTTTGGTACCCACAATCGAAGGCCCGGACCCGTGCAGAAGAAAACCGCATTTTTCCAATGCTTCTTTCTGTTCCATTTCCGTTTGCACTATACGAAGGGAAGGGAACCTCGCAAGCAACATTTCCTTCACCCCATTGTTGACATTGGAAGGCCAGAGCCAGACTTTTTGATCCGGGAAATGTTTTTCGAGAAGCGTCAGCATACCGGGCGTGTGAGCAACATCACCAATATTTACGGTTTGCCAAGATGATCTCAATAACAAGGGCGCTTTGCTTCCGGGCAAAGCTGCAAATGCAGGCAAGGCTGCCAATGCAGGCACTGCCAAGCAACTCCCCAACCATTCTCTACGATTTAATTGAAACATGAAAAACCTCGGTTAATGGATTAACTTTTATTAATACTGCATATGGAATTAATAGGGCTACTTTACTGAAGCAGGCTTCGATTGCGATTGAAAAAACTTCACCATCAGTTCCGGTGCAAAGGCAGGAAACTGGTGGGTACCCGGATGAATGCATACGACCAGCGGTGCGCTTTTGGATGATGGGTAAAGAGTGCAATACTTGGCCCATTCATTACCCTTGGATTCACACCCATTGATTTCTTTTACTTTTTCGATTGTCTTTTGCTGCCATTCGATTTTTACCAGAGCATCGTTCTCGCCTGCAAAATGAATGCAAGGCTTTGGCTTCGCATCGAACTTCACAGCAAAACTTGCACAGGGTGCAACAGCAGCAAAAACATCACCCCGAGTTTGCCAAAGGGTGTAGGTGAACCCACCTCCGTTTGAATGGCCCGTACAGTAGATTTTATTCTCATCGATTTTGAATTCTTTACGCAGATGGCTTAACAGCGCATCAAAGAATTTAAGATCGCGATCATTTTGTTCCCCGGGTTTATGCTGCCAGCCTGTTTTTTTCCCTTCCGGATCGGTCAATTTCCCAGGCGTGTTCAACCCCTGCATGTAAACCACGATTGCGCTAGGCCAGTATTTTTGGATAGCAAAAGACTTCGCTGCACCTTTTGCAGTACCACCATGGCCATGAAAAACAAACACCACCGGGGCGCTAGTATTCGATTTGGGAGGAAAGAAAACCAATGCATCGCGATCGATTTTATCCACTTGCAACTGGATGTTTTTAGGCTCACCGATCTCCTGCGCAAAAAGTGGGAGGGAAAGAATCAACAAAGATAAAAGTGCGGGAAAGTATTTGTACACGAAAAGGCCTCGTAATGCGGGTTTTAAAAGAGCAGCTCTACTACCTAATGGTAATGAAGAAGAACCTCCATCGCAATCATAAGCACCATCCCACACAATTCTAGGCCCAGCAGCACTTATTAAAAGAGAACCAAAAAGCGGGAACTATCCCTTAAACAGGCTTAGTTACCCTTAAAATGTATATTAAAGTACATTTTTTACAATCAATCCAACCAACTATTGTATATTTTATGCAATAAAAGCCCCAATTAGTGGTAACAACGCCCCCAATCGCTTGCTTAATAAGTGTACTTATTTACACTATAGGTATAGGAGGTGTTTGCTGCCTTCTAAAGAACTTAGTTGTAGAAGTTGGAGGAAAAAGAAATGGAACCATGGCGCTATATATTCCGAAGAGGTTTCGCCCCGCTACTTTCAAACAGTGCATTAAATGCGTTGCAGGATGGATTGAAGCAAGATGATCCAGCCTTGGTTCAAGGCTGTGTGGTTTTCCCAAAACCAATGCCTGGCTTCTGGGAACTACCTGCTGCTGCAGTTGGGTTGCTTGCATATGTAGGCCGGGAAGGCGAAGGCTTGTTCTCGGTCTTTGAAGTTTCAGAATTTCACGAAAGGCTAAAAGAAGCTGCAGCGCAGAAGTTGGGGCAGATGGAAGCAGCAACCTTGTTCCTGGATTGGTTTGATAAAACCCCCCGACAAATCATGCGCAAAAACTTGCTTCAAGAAACACACCTCGAGTTACGCAAAAGAAAAACAGCATCCCGAATCCGTGAAAAACAATCGCTTTCAGAGCGAATACCTTCCAGTACCAACCAATAACTATTTCATTCTTTTCAAGGAGACCTTCATTATGTTGTGCCGTAATTGCAATAAAGTTCGTTCTAATCGTCCCCGCGGCCTTTGCTATTCCTGCTATTACAAACCAGAAGTCAGGGCGCTGTTTCCCTCGACAAGTAAGTTCGCCCGGAAGGGTTCAGGCATAGATGTGTATCTGCCTCCACTTTCGGATGAACCAACTGCAGCTTCGCCCGGTAGTGAAGATAAAATCCTTGTGCTGATGGAACGCGCGAGAAATGGCCAGTGCCTTTGGCACCCCATGGATGCAGTAAAAGCTATGCCAGCTTTAGAAGCACCTTTGATTTATCAACTTGCTGGTGTTGCCTAACTTGGTTTTCAGGAAACAGGAGCGTAGGTGGAGATAATGCTCATTGCGCTACGAAGCCCATCGAGAGCAGCACTGACAATCCCACCTGCGTAGCCTGCGCCTTCGCCCACAGGAAAAAGCCCGATTGCAGAAGGGCTTTGCCTGGAGACTGCATCGCGAACCACTCTTACGGGGGCGCTTCCCCGCGATTCTGGGCCAACAATACTTGCTTCCTTTAAAAATCTACCCTGCCATTTCTTGTCCATAATGGGCAGGCCATGATGTAAAGCTTCGACCACCTGGGTAGG
>DBCB01000120.1:8888-9499 GCA_002303765.1 Planctomycetaceae bacterium UBA969 | reverse complement strand
CGATGGTAAACTTGATATCATCACCGCAAATGAACTTTCCGATAACGCCAGCGTGCTCTTAAACACGACTGTTTCTGGCAGCACCATTCCGACCTTTGCAGCTCAAGTCCCATACACCACGGGTGATGCTCCAAAATCCGTGACCTTGGGCGATGTGAACCGCGATGGCAGACTCGACATCATCACCGCGAATTCTGGTTCCGCCAGCGCCAGCGTATTCTTGGGCACGGGTGGTAGTGCCATTACCGCTACTTTCTTGCCCCAGCAAACTTTTGAAACGGGAACTAAACCATACTCCGTGACTTTGGGCGATGTGAATGGCGATGGTAAACTCGATATGATCACTGCGAATTATAACTCCCGAAGTGCCAGCGTGCTCTTGGGCAATGGCAATGGCACCTTTGCTACCAAAACAGACTTCACCACAGGGACTAGCCCATCCTCCGTGAGCTTGGGTGATATCAACGGCGATGGCAGACTCGACCTCATCATTGCGAATCGCACGTCCAACAATGCCAGCGTGCTCTTAGGCAATGGTAATGGCACCTTTGGACCCAAAACAGACTTCGGCACGGGTACTCTTCCAGGCTCCGTGACCTTGGGCGATGTGA
>DBCB01000120.1:0-8871 GCA_002303765.1 Planctomycetaceae bacterium UBA969 | reverse complement strand
GCGATGGCAGACTCGACATCATCACTGCAAATTATGCTTCCTCCAACGCCAGCGTGCTCTTGGGCAATGGTAATGGCACCTTTCAACCCAAAACAGACTTCGCCACGGGATTTAGAACAAGCTCCGTGACCTTGGGCGATGTGAACGGCGATGGTAAACTCGACATCATCACCGCGAATCGCGGCTCTAATAACGTCAGCGTGCTCTTGGGCAATGGCGATGGTACCTTTAAAAATCAAGCCACCTTCGCCACGGCAATTAATGCGTACTGCGCGACCTTGGGGGATGTGAACGGTGATGGTAACCTTGACATTATCACCACGAATTATACTTCTAACAACGCTAGTGTGAGTGTGCTCTTGGGCAATGGCAATGGCTCCTTTAAAAACCAAGTCCCATACGCCACGGGATCTCTTCCACAGGGCGTAACCTTGGGCGATGTGAACGGCGATGGTAAACTCGACATAATCACTGCGAATTTTGGATCCAACAACCTAAGCGTGCTCTTGGGCAATGGCAATGGCACCTTTGCAGCTCAAGCCACTTTCGCTACGGGAACTAAACCAAACTCCGTGACCTTGGGCGATGTGAATGGGGATGGCAGACTCGATATCCTCACTGCGAATTCCAGCTCAAACAGCGCCGGCGTACTCTTAAATAGCATAGCTTTCACTGGGCAGACTGCTTCTGTTGTTGCCCCCACGCCTACACCTACACCTACACCTACACCTACGCCTACACCAACGCCTACACCTACACCAACCCCCACACCGACACCAACGGCGCCGTTGATCACAGGAACGCCAACGCCTCCTTCTTCTAGTGGTTCTAGCACCGTCAACCTTTATAACCCTGCAACCGGCCAACCCACAGGCACCGCAGTCCCATTTCCCGGATTTGAGGGCCCTGTAAAAGTTGCTTCAGGCGACTTCAATAACGATGGTGTTGCAGAACTTGTCGCAGGCGCAGGCTTTGGCGGCGGGCCAGCTATCGCAATCCTTAACTCCCAAACCGGCGAAGTCATGCAATCCTTCTTCGCCTTCGATCAAGCCTTCACCGGCGGTGTATTCGTCGCAGTTCAAGATACAAACGGTGATGGAATTTTAGATATCATCGCATCTGCAGGCCCAGGCGGTGGCCCAGAAGTCCGCATCTTCAATGGCGCAAACCTCAATGTTCTTCGATCCTTCTTCGCATACGCAGAAGATTTCAGCGGCGGGGTTAGCGTTGCATCCATCGACTTCAACAACGATGGCATCCTCGATCTAGTCACCGGCGCAGGCCCAGGTGGCGCTCCCCATGTTAAAGTCTATGATGGCGCTACCAACGCAATCATCAGTCAATGGTATGCCTACCCCGTAACCTTCACCGGCGGCGTATATGTCGCAGTAGGCGATAATGGCAACGATGGCACCTTCGAAGTCGTCACCGGCGCAGGCCAAGGCGGTGCACCCGTCGTTGCAGTCTGGGATCCCTTCACCGGCGCACTACTAGCCCAGTTCATGGCCTACGCAGAAGACTTCACAGGCGGAGTTCGCGTTGCAATCAACGATGGCAACGGCGATGGAGTTCCAGACATTCTTACCGGCGCAGGCCCAAGCGGCGGCCCCCATGTTAAAGCCTTCAGCTTCCCTGCTTTGGATCTGCTGTTTGAATTCTACAGCGGCGAATCCACCGACCCAGGCGGCGTCTTCGTGAGCTAACGGCAGCAGGGTTACAAGATAACAAAAATGCCCCATGGAACGCAGTCCATGGGCTTTGAAGTCAATCATCAACCCAAATCAAGATGTGTTTTCCTTCCGTGAAATTCCGTGTTCGTCCGTGGCTAATTCTTCCGCTTCTTCTTCCTTCCGTGTAATTCCGTGTTCGTCCGTGGCAATGCTTCTGCTTTGTTTTCTTTCCGTGTTCTGCTTCTGCTTGTTCTTATTTCCGTGTAATTCCGTGTTCGTCCGTGGCTATGCTTCTGCTTATTCTTCTGCTTCCTTCCGTGGCAAATCATCTGCTTTCTTGCCCATCCGTCGCTGACCCATCCGGCTCTGAAAGAAATTGTGGGTAAGAGTGAGCTCAGAATACCGTAGGCCTTATGTCCACATCAAGACTTGTAAAAATGCCCTGCTTCCATGCTTCCACCGAAAGAGCAGCCATGGCTGCATTATCTGTACAGAGGTTTTTCTCTGGAAGATAAAGTTCGATGCCATTTAAACGAGTATCTTCAACAAGTTTTTGCCTGAGTGTTTGATTAGCGACAACCCCGCCGCCTACTGCCAGCCTTTTCAAACCGGTTTTTTTCAAAGCTTGAAGAGCCTTGGAAACCAAAACATCGACCACAGCTTTTTGAAACGATGCAGCAATGTCTGCTCGTTTTTTGCTAGATTCTACTATTGCCGGCCTTGCCTGCCCTGGGGGCGCAATCGAATAGAGCACCGCAGTCTTTAATCCACTAAAACTAAAATCAAGTCGGTCTTCATAAAAGAAAGACTTGGGGTAGGCATATTCATTAGGGTTACCACCAAGCGCTTCACGCTCAACCGCAGGCCCACCCGGGAAACCCAAACCTAGCAATGCTGCAACTTTATCAAACGCCTCGCCCGCAGCATCATCGATGGTGCCCCCTAGCCTTTTCATTTCCAATGCGGTCTTGCATTCAAACAAAATACTATGTCCGCCACTCACCACCATGCCAACACAAGGAAAAATATCCTTCCCGGCAGACATCCTGCATGCATAGATGTGGGAGTGAACATGATTGACAGCAATCAAAGGAACATTCAATCCAAGGGCAATCATTTTGGCAGCGCTAAGCCCCACGAGAAGAGCCCCTGCAAGGCCTGGCCCGTTATGAACTGCAACAGCTCTGATTTGAGAAACAGGCATATTCGCATCTTGCAATGCTTGCAAGATAGATTTGTTTAGCAGTTCCATATGGGCACGTGCTGCAACTTCAGGCACCACACCACCAAAACGCTCATGCCATTTAAACTGCGATGCAACCACGCTTGAAAGGACCTCAAGCTTATCGTTGAAAATTGCAACCGAGGTTTCGTCGCAAGAAGTTTCAATGGCAATGATGTTCGCCTGATTCAAAGGAGCCCCTGCTTTCAAAACAAAGACTACTTAGAAAAGTTTAAAAGTGCGAAAGGTTCTTGCCAGCGTGCGGATTGCCTGAAGAACTCAAGTGGGTTTTCAAAAACCACCTTTTGAATTGCGGTTTCGGGGTGCCCTCGCCTGCGCATTTCAAGAATTAATTCTGGCACAGCAAGAGGGTCGGATTTGCCCCAGTCTCCTGCACTGTTTGCCATGATCTTTTCCGTTCCAACCATCTCGATAATATCTACCGCACGAGCGGGAGTGCATTTGGTTGTGGGGTAAAGAGTCATACCGCACCAAAAACCATTATCCAAGGCAAGCTTTACTGTATGCTCTTCAACATGGTCGATACATACCCGATGCGGTTTCACCCGAGTATCGTTTTTAAGCATATCAACGATCATTCGCGTGCCTTTGTATTTATCTTCCAGATGCGGAGTATGAATCAGAATCAGTTCATCAGTTTTGGCAGCAAGATCCATATGCTCCTGAAAAATAGTTGCTTCATTTTTCGTATTCTTGTTTAAGCCGATCTCGCCTATGCCTAGCACATTCGGCCTTTGCAGAAACTCAGGAATCATGGCGATCACATCACGCGAGAGCGAAACATTCTCTGCTTCCTTGGCATTGATGCAAAGCCAGGAGAAATGTCGAATCCCAAACAATGCTGCTCTTTTGGGTTCCACTTCCACTAGATGGTGAAAATAATCCCGAAAGCCTTCTGCAGAACCGCGATCAAAGCCAGCCCAAAACGCAGGTTCACTAATGGCCACGCAGCCACATTGTGCCATGCGGTGATAATCATCCGTTACGCGGGAAATCATGTGAATATGCGGGTCGATATACTGCATTTATCATGCCTCGATTAGTTAGTAACGGGGGGTGGGAATTTCCCAATTTGCATCATAAGGCAGGGAAAAGAGTTTTTGAATCTGCTCGGCTTTGTGCGCAGAGCTACCTTGCAGGATTTTCAATGCTTCAATAATGCGGGAGATTTTTACATCTTGATGAACAAGTTCTGCAGCATCGCCCCGAGTTATCCGATCCAATATTGCAGCTATGTCCAATAATTTAGATCGAGCTTCCAAAAAACTTTGTTCCAGCACTTTTGGAGCTGCAACTGCTTTGACTCTGGGATCCATGATTCGTTCTCCAACTAGCTTTTGGTCTGGTACTTTTTCATAACTTCAAGGGAAACCAATGAGTTTAAACTTCCCGATCGTAAGCCATCCATATCCAAAGTAATAAATCGAAACCCTAGTGCATGAAAATAATCGGAAAGGTTTTTACGAGCCTCTGGGTCTGCGAGTTTCGCAATGTCTTCAATAAGAAGCTCTATCCGTACAAGTTCATCGTGATGAAGCCTAACCCTGCAATCGCGAAGGCCTAGCGATTTAAGATAGATTTCAGCTTTTTCAATTCGGGCAGTTCGTTCTGTAGTTACAGCTACACCGGGGGCGATTCTGCTGGAAAGGCAAGGCGAGGCGGGTTTATCCCAAACTTCAAGGTTCCAGTATTGAGCCAGTTCGCGCACTTCTTTTTTACCCAAACCAGCTTCTTGCAATGGGTGCCTAATGCCCCGTTCTTTCGCAGCCTGCAAACCAGGCCTGTAATCGCCCAAGTCATCCTGATTGGCGCCACTGCATATTGTTCGCGCATTTAATTCCGAAAGCTTCTTCAATATTGTTTCATACAGCTCACTTTTACAAAAATAACACCTATCGCCTGCATTTTTTGTGTAATCAGGGTTGTCAAACTCCGAGGTCAAAACAATTTGATGCCTAAGGCCTATTGTTGCTGCCAGCTTTTTTGCTGCTTCGATATCTTGACGCGGCACACTGGGGCTATCAGCAGTTATGGCAATTGCCTGGTCTCCGAGTGCAAGTAAAGCAGCTTTCGCCACTACCGCACTATCGACCCCGCCACTCAGGGCGACGACAACGCCATCCATATTTATAATAATGCTGATGAGTTTCAAAGCATTTGACGAAACCAAGGTTTGCAAAATAAGCTCTCCAGTTTAGGAACTACTTCTATTTTAAGGAGGTTGCAAGGAAGGGAAAGGGAATAAGGGAGTTTGCTAGCCAGTTAGGCAAAATTTATCCCCTTAACTAAACAGTTGGATTATGCTACAACCCTGCCAAACCGACAGACGGCCCTGATTTCTATTGCAAAGTTGGCAGGGATGCGCCCTCTTTTAACCTACGCTACAACACATAAACCCATATATAACAACGAGATACACTAATAACACAAAACAGGCACGGAACTTGCTACTAAACTTGCTCTTATTCATTTTGAGTCGTGCGGTGTTTTTAAAGGAGTAATTTTATGAAGATTCAGCCACTTGGTGATCGTCTGGTTATTAAACGAGTTGAAGCTAGCGATAAGAGCAAGGGCGGAATTATTTTGCCTGATAGCGCCAAGCAAAAGCCACAACGCGGCAAAGTCGAAGCTGTTGGCCCAGGCCGACTGTTAGGCGATGGCAAAAGACAGCCCCTTCAAGTTAAAATTGGGGATACGGTCCTTTTCACCAATTGGGCTGGTGATGAATTCAAAGAAACTCATGGCGAAAACATTCTTCTCCTCAGAGAAAGTGATGTTCTCGCAGTCGTTGACTAAATTGTATTTCTAATTTCAAAAGTAAAACATTCATTCTTTTTAAAGGCTAATAAGGGGACAACAGATGTCAGCAAAGCAAATCGCATTTGATCAAGAAGCTCGTGAAGCATTACGCAGAGGCATCCACAAGCTTGCCAAAGCAGTTAAAGTTACTCTCGGACCTAAAGGCAGAAATGTCATCATCCAAAAGAGCTTTGGCTCACCATTGGTAACTAAAGACGGTGTTACCGTTGCCAAGGAAATCGATCTTGAAGACAAGTATGAAAACATGGGCGCCCGTATGGTGCGCGAAGTTGCAAGCAAAACCAGCGATGTCGCAGGCGATGGCACCACCACTGCAACCGTAATGGCAGAAGCTATTTTCAACGAAGGCCTCAAAGCCGTTGTTGCTGGCGTTAATCCTATGATGATGAAGCGCGGCATTGAAAAAGCTGTCGAAGAAATCATCGAACGCCTTAAAGAAAACAGCAAGCCTGTTAAGCTTAAGAAAGATCTTCAGAATGTTGCAACTGTTGCATCCAACGATGATAACGAAATCGGCACCATCATTGCTGAAGCATTCGATAAAGTAGGCAAAGATGGCGTAATCACCGTCGAAGAAGGCAAAGCACTTCAGACTACCCATGAGTTTGTTGAAGGCATGCAGTTCGACCGCGGTTACCTCTCCCCTTACTTTGTTACCGATCAGCAAAAGATGGAATGTGAACTTGATGATCCTTACATTCTGATCTACGAAAAAAAGATTTCTAGCAACAAAGACCTCGTTCCATTGCTTGAAAAAGTATTAAGCACCAACAAGCCTATCCTGATTATTGCTGAAGAAGTTGAAGGCGAAGCCCTTGCAACTTTGGTAATCAACCGTCTTCGTGGCACCTTCAAGTGCTCCGCAGTGAAGGCTCCTGGCTATGGCGACCGCAGAAAAGCAATGCTTGAAGACATCGCAAAGCTGACCGGTGGACAAGCTATATTTGAAGACTTGGGCATCCAACTCGAAGCTGTTGAACTTAAGCAACTTGGCCGCGCCAAGAAGGTTAAGATCGACAAAGATAACACCATCATCATCGAAGGTGCTGGCAAGAAGGATGAAATCAAGGCTCGTGTTGCAAGCATTCAGCGCGAACTCGAAAAATCCACCAGCGATTACGATAAAGAAAAACTTAGCGAACGAATCGCAAAGCTTTCTGGTGGCGTTGCCAAGATCAATGTTGGCGCTGCGACTGAAAGCGAAATGAAAGAAAAGAAAGCCCGCGTTGAAGATGCAATGCACGCTACCCGTGCTGCTGCTCAAGAAGGTATCCTTCCAGGCGGCGGGGTTGCCCTTCTTCGTGCTTCAGATGGCCTCAAAGGCAAAGGCCTTTCACACGATGAACTCATTGGTTACAACATCGTGGTTCGCGCTTGCAAAGCCCCTATTCAACAGATTTCCAACAATGCTGGAATGGACGGCGCTGTAGTAATGAACAAGGTTCTTGATAACAAGGACTTCAACTTTGGCTATGATGCCCGTAATGACCGCTATGTTGACATGGTTAAGGAAGGTATTATCGACCCAACCAAGGTTGTTCGATCTGCCTTGCAAAATGGTGCCAGCGTTTCAACCTTGCTACTTACCAGCGATGCACTCGTTGCTGATATGCCCAAGGATGAAAAGAAAGCCGGCGGACCTGGTCACGATGATATGTACTAAGCTTTAACGCTTTAGTTATTTAAGAGGGGAGCAGGTTTATCCTGTTCCCCTTTTTCATTTGCTAGCACTGGATTTATTGCTGATATGCCCAAGGATAAAAAGAAAGCCAGCGAACTTGGCAACGGATGATATGTACTAAGCTTTAAAGCTTTAGTTATTTAAGTGGGGGAGCAGGTTTATCCTGTTCCCCTTTTTCATTTGCCACCATTGCATTTGTTACAGATATGCCCAAGGACGAAAAGAAAGCCGGCGGACCTGGCAACTATGATATGTAGATATGTAATAAGCTTTAACGCTCTAGTTATTTAAGTGGGGGAGCAGGTTTATCCTGTTCCCCTTTTTCATTTGCTTTGCTCGGATCAAAAGGCTGAAACTGATCCTTTGGTTTTTCAGGCACTTTCTCTACTTCACTAGCTTCTTTTTTTACCTCTGGCGCATCCTTTGGATCAACAGCCTTTTTAGGCGCAACATCATCTGAAATTTTTTCAACCAACTCCGACTCAACCTTATTTACACCTTTAGTATTTTCTGCAACTTCAATGGCACGAATCTTGGACTGCTCATCAGGAACCGTTCCCTTTAATAAAATCACGCCTACTTCTTTAGAAGACACTTCAATCTTTTGATCTTTAAGATTTTTATCAGTACGAATCCGAAACAGCACCGAATCTTCAACTGAAGATTCCAAGATCTCGCCGCGCATGGCCTGGATTCCCATCTCAAGTTTTTTTCGTGTAGGCGAAGATGCACTTTCAAACTTAGATGTTATTTTCCTGCCGATGTTTGCGAGGATTTCTTTATCCTGTTTGCCACACCCTGCTACCAACACTATTATCGGGGCCAATACTATTACTATTATTTTGCGCATGTTCAATTCCTCCAGAATGAAAGTATCCCGAAGATTGGCTTATTCAGTCAAGGCGGATTACTCTATTCATGCCAATCATTGATACAATGTTTATTTGCACCAAACAGGCGCCACCTTTAGAAACAAGGAATGCCATGGATAAGATCAAACTTAAAGTGTTCTCCGAGGCTGAAGTTACTGCAGAAATTGCAAATCGTGCCTTAAATGGTTGGTACCTTGAAGAGGGATGGCTTAAACGAAAATACACCACCGCAGGCTGGCAGACCACCCTCATGCTAGTTAACAACATAGGCTTTATTTGTGAAGCTGCATGGCACCATGCAGATATGGCTATTACTTGGGGCAAGGTTTGGGTTAAACTAAAAACTCATGACCATGGCGGAATTACCGTAAAAGACTTTGAACTAGCCACAAAAATAGAAGCTTCGGTTTTGTGGAAGCCACATGCGGATAGTTCCCTCGAGGGCATTCCCAACAAGTTCATTAATGGAAACTCTTAAAACTAAAATGGCAACCATGCAATTAGGATCTCTGACCCTGCCTAGCAGATTTTGGCTTGCCCCGCTTGCAGGGTACACCAATCTAGCTTTTCGTACCTCTGTAAGAG
>DBCB01000068.1 GCA_002303765.1 Planctomycetaceae bacterium UBA969 | reverse complement strand
GAGCTACGGCTACCTGGAAGGCACCTATCGGAGGCGAGGCAAATACCTTGTTTTCTTGACAAGCCGACTGGTAGATAAATTTTATAATGGCAAAGATTGGAGTTACCCATACCCATGCAAAACAAAAAACATTTAACTATCAATGCTAATTTAAAAATCATCCGAAGGGGCAAAAAGGGCTTATGGTGTGCCGACTTTAACATTGGCAATAATCATAAGCGTGTAAGCCTTAAAACGGTTGATCAGACAACTGCCATCGAAATGGCTGAAAAAATGAGCCTTGAAATTGCCAAGGGTGATTTCAAGTCGAACCATGGGAAAGTAGTTCTGGCCTTTGGCGTAGAAAGCTATTTGAAAATGGTTCAGTCTGAAGGCCGTTCAAAAAAGACCTACTCAAAATACAAGCAAGTCCTTAATCAATTTAAGGGCTTGCTTGAAAAGCGGGGAGCTAAATATTTGAATCAAATCAATCCAACTGATTTTGATGATTACCGTATTAACAGGAAGGTTAATAAAAGCCCAAAAACCATTTACACTGAGGCCGTTGTGATTAAGCAGTTTTTAAAGTTCTGCAAAAGCAGAAAGCTGATATCAGAAAACCCCTTAGCTGAACTACGATTAAACAAACCTAAAGCAAACAAAAAGAATGCTCCTTCGCTAATCCAGGTTCAGCAGATTCTTAATGCAATGCAGAGCAGTGATAAAATTTACATCCTGACTCTTGCTTGCTCAGGGATGCGTTCGGGTGAGTTACAGAAATTGCAATCACAAGACATTGATTTGCAAGGGAAATGGATTCATATTTGCAGCCGCGTTGGATTATCAACCAAAACAGGGGCAAGCCGAAAGATACCGATTCACCCGGAGCTAAAAAAGGAACTCGAGGCAATCAAAAAGCCTGCAGGTGGGAAATGGTTATTTCCTGGGCAAAGTATTAAACATGGGTGGATGAATCCTCAGAAACTCAATGAACGGTTTGTGGAGGTCGTAGAAAGTCTTGGGCTACCTGCGGGAAGGGAAAACGGCTTGACCATTCATAGTTTACGCCATTTCATGGAAACACATTCTCTGAATCATGGGGTTCCGCAGCGGGCGGTTGATATTTGGTTGGGGCATACTGGCGGCAAAACCATGGCGGCTGTTTATTACAGCTTATCGGATGCTGAATCACAGAATTTCATGAGTCGTTTACCATTTGGTTTTATCACTACCGATAAATCAGGAGATTAATCATGTTTAGTGCAATGTTATTGTGGTCTGTTTTGGGGGCGCCTGTCCCAGATTTTAGGGACAAATTAGGGACAAATTTTTGCGATAATTGGCCTAGAAGTGCTGAAAGTGCTTTATTTATAGGCTTTGATAAGGCAGGCGAAAACCAAGCGGAGAGGGCGGGAAACTCACCACCCCCTTTTTGCAAGTTCTTACACCACTTGATTTTGCGCTATAAACCCTTTAATTACAATAGTTTAAGTGCTGTTGATAGGTGGTGGTCGCTAACCGTTAAAAATGGTTGTTTTGACCCAAAACAGGGACAAATTCGGGACAAATTTCCATGTCAGGAAAAGGGGAAAAACCCATGGCCGACTCTATTGTTATTCGCTGGAATTCTCCCAATATTTCCTACTGGTGATGGTAACTCTAAAAAACCGATAAGCAAGCGCCAACTGATCATCCAAGAACTTAAAACTCGTACCGAAAAAGAAGTCCTGGAAACTTATAAATTGTATCTGGAGCAGGTACCCGAAGATCGATGGCCAACCGTTGGCGCTGTGTATGCAAGGTTTAGTACTAAATACCAAGATTCAGCACCCGATCAAGTCCGAAAGTGCCTAGAGTTTGCAACAAGGGAAAAGATTTATGTGCCCTTGGAAAACATCCGCTACGATCTTGCAACCCGCGGTGCAAAATCCAATCGGCCTGGAATCAATCAAATCAAAATGCTTCTTGAAGCAAAAGCTATTCAAGTGTTGCTGGTGTTTTCGACAAGTCGATTGGCAAGAAAAACCTCCAAGGCCTTGACCTTAGTGGAAGATGAAGTTGTCGGGCGGGGTATTCGTTGTGTTTTTACCAACCAAAATATCGACACCGCAGATGAAAACAGTTGGGGAGCCAAACTTGCTTTTTATGCAATGTTCGATGAAATGACTGCATCGGCGAACTCTGGCCAGATCCGAGCATCTCATGAAAGACTGTTTGACCAGGAATTTGTCATAGGAGCTATCACCTTTGGTTATCAAGGCATTCCTGATCCGAACTTGAAAACCAAAAAGGGCACCCCGAAAAATCATACTGCGATTCATCCTGAAAACTCAGAAATCGTGAAGAAGATTTTTAACTGGTTCGCAGTTGAAGAATTGTCCATGAGAGAAATCGCAAGGCAACTGAATACGAATTTTCCGAAATGGGGTGAAGGTGCAGGATGGAGTGCCGCAAGGGTGGCAATGATTCTGCGAAACCATCGTTATGCTGCCCAATGGAGTTATGGCAAAAAACAATGTGTCTGGAATTCAAAAAAGGACTATGGGACCCAAGTTTTACGCAAAGAACCGCTTAAGCAAAACCAGTTTGAAACCCAAAGGATTATCAGCGATGAACTTTGGTATAAGGCACAGGCAAGATTGGAGTCCAATGCAAGCGATGTCAAAGGGCGAAAGCCCAATGATTTAGATTCTTCCAAAAGACCGAGAGTTTTAAACGGTATGTTCTATTGCCCCACCCACGAACAAAACCTGCTCGTGGGCGGCTATTATGGCAGGTACATGTTTTGCCCAAAGTGTGTTGCGTTACCAGCAAGCGAGAGGCCTTTGTTTTCCCATCTTCCCCGAACTTTGGCTTTAAAAGTCCTATGCGAAAAGGTTGGCGTGATTCTTAAAGAGAGCCATGGTCTTTTGGATTTGGTTTATGAATCTTTTAAAGCAAAGCTCGAATCTGTACAGAAGCCTGATGAGCACCAACTAATCAAATTGAAGAGAAGTCGACAAGTTCTCACGCTTCAAATAAAGACTTTAAATGAAAACCCCGGTGAGACGGAAACCGACATACAGGAAAACATGAAAGTTCTGAAGCAGATGCGAAGTAAGCGGGCGGAATTAGATCTTCAGATTAGCCAACTTGAAAACGCGACAAACAAGAAGCAGATCATACCTTCCAGGGAGCAGGTTGCCGAAAAATTCAAAGAGATGGATCAGCTTCTATTGGAAAGCGCTTGTTCAAATAATGCTGAAGAACAACTAAAGGTCAGGCAATTATTTTCTGCCCTCATCGAAGGAAAGATTCACCTTTACCAAATGGGGGAGCGAAAATCTAAGAAAGGTTACCTTCAAGGGCGCTTTAAAATAAGCTTGGTAAACAACCTTTATGGCTTTATGAATGCAACCCCACCTTCTGAACCCCAACCTGAATTGGAAATCGTAATGGACTTTAAGGAGGATCCCACAGAGTGCAAAGATGTTGAGCAAGTGATGAGCCTTTTTCAGGAAGGCTTGATGAATTCGCAGATTGCTGCAAAGTTAGGATTCTGCCGGGGCAAAGTTACCGCATTGATTCAAGAGGGGCATGCCAAACTGGGGTTGGAGTATCAAGATGGTAGAGCAAGGAGAGCTACCCTTCTGAAAAAGGTTCACAAAGAGTCGATGCATATTACGATTGCTGATAGTGTGAAAGCCCTTTGGGATGAAAACTTATCCGTCCTTCAGATTGCATCTAAGCTTGGTTGCAGCGCACCCACGGTAGAGAAAGCCTTGGACTATTGGCATGATGCCAAGGGGTTAAAAAGGCCCACCCCGAAAGAGAGCAAACAAAAGCTTCTAGCCCAAATGAAGGAGCTTTATGACCAAGGGAAGCAGTATCAGGAGATAGGGGCCGTGGTTGGGATTTGTGCCAGAAGTGTGAAACTGCTACTCAAAGATTACCTGGCGACTTTGGGTATTCAAATACTGGATGGCAGATCAAGGAAATGATCTTGGTGTTGAAAATCTTGATCTTTAAAAGAGGCAGCCCCCCTGCCTCTTTTTTTTAGCTATCAGAGATTAGTTCTTTACTTGCTTGAATACACCTTTGTAGTGGACACCACTAGTGTGTATTCAAACAATCGTAAGAATTAGATTTTAGCCTGTTATTTAAGGTAAAGAGCAAACAATGGCTTAAATTGTGGTGTTGGCTAAAGCTATGATTTGGGGGAATTACTAGCCATAGGGTTAAACTTGCACTCCTTTTTATAGTGCATGGTCAATCTTTGAACTTATCCATGGGATACGGTGACTAAGTTGCCCGGTATTCCTAAAGCTTTTGCCCCCAACTTAATTAACGCAGGTTGATCTATTTCGCTTTTGGCACCTGTACTTCCCAGAACGAACACCTCATCACCAACCTTTCTGTAAGGTGCAAAGCGGATGCGATTAGAAAGCTCAATTAATATGCCCTGCGGTGGAAGAGGGAGACATTTTATAAGGTTTTGAAATCCGGCTGTCGGGCCGAAGATTTCAAATTGCGAAGCGCCGAACGTTTGGCGAACCTGATTGCAATGATGTATATCCTCGCATGGCGAGTGTTATGGCTGACGATGGTGAACCGCAAATCGCCGAAGTTGCCTGCGAAGCTGGACTTCGCAGGCATGGAAATAAAACTTTTTTAATACTTGGTTCCCCTGAAAGATGAATCACGAAGGAAAACCGTCGGCATCTTTCTGCTCCGATTGGCTAGGCTCGAAGGCTATCTGAACCGAACGAGTGATACGCCACCAGGCAACATAGTTCTTGTGCGAGGCAGGGCCCTTTTGACCAATATCCACATTGGGTAGTGCCTGGCCAAAGATATAGGGAATTAAAGCTTTACAGTACGCTTACAGACAACCTAAACAAAGTATACTGCAATCGAAATGACGCCAATTAAAATCAGCAGGAGATTTCCCCCAAGCCCTATAGTGTTAAAAAGTGCAAGGGAGTAACTAATCTACTTGTGCAGGGTTTTTGTTTTTCTGCGGCACCAAGATTAGGACCAATGTGAAAAAAAATTAGCATTTAAAAATATAATGCTGAAAAGAAAAAATGGAGCAACCAAACTTATAAATAGTTTGGGGGGGACTTATGTGAGCCACAAAGACTCCATAAGTGTTAGTGGACTCACGGGTTTTGCGAGACTTTTTATTGAATGAAAGTGATCTACCAAAATAAATAAAGCTTTCAACCTTAAAATAGAGCGACCAGTCTTTACGTATGTTTTGCGAAATTAGCAGAGCGGATGTTGTTAAAATATAGCAATGGGGGCTGTTAAATAGGGTTAGTTTTTTTTTTTTGCTTGAAAATAAGATTGGGTGAATTTGACATTTATTTTTTAAAGGCCATCTTAAATATGAAGGAATCTGACAAAAAAAAGAAGGAATTGGGAATGAAAGATGTTGTTGTTTGTTTGCTGTTGACATCATTTGGGTTTTCCCAGGTATTTGGGGAGCGCCCTTCTTTTCTTCCAGATTTACCGTCGAAACCTCAAAATTTTTCTGAGGATAAAAAAGCAAATATTGAAAAAGGGACAAAAAAAAGCAATTCCAAAAATAGGATTATTGAATTAAAGGTTAGTGAACAAAATCAGATTTTTGACGGTCGCCCTTCATTACTTCCAAATATACCAATGAAAATCAATATAAATACGTTGCAAAATCCACAAGATGAAGAAGAAATAGATGTCAAAAAAGATGCCAGAGTAAATGATCCGGTTATTGATTTAAAGGCTGATGAGCACCCACCGATTTTTCCGACTTTGCCTTTGAGTGTCACCTCGGATAATAATGCTAATTTAGATTTAAAGAAGAGTAAACCAATACCTTTCGTCGAACAGCCTGAAGTCGATAAAAAGCAGCAAAAATTTCCAGATAATGTAAAAGTAAATGTTGAAGAAAAAAAGGGTGGTTCCGGCGATCGTAAAGCTAGGCCAGATTTAAAAATTGAGATGAATTTTCCTTTTCTGCCATTAAGCGAGACAGTGAAATCATTAGCTAATTCTGAAATCAAAGAAAAAGAGCCCGAACTCGATCTGCAATTTCCGGTTTTAATTCCAGGGATTACTACGGCGCCAAGTGAGGCTGTAACTGGGCCATTAGAAATGACTGTTCCGCGTGGGTCGCAATTGGTGCCTAATCCTGCATTGGATTTAGGCAATTCTGCTAATGATATATTGATTGAAGCTTCAAAGGTTTTAGGCCCTAATATTTCCGAAGTAGATGTTGTTCGGCCTTCTGTAACTGAGCCTAGGACTGTTCCAGAAGGACCTAAGGAAGTAGTAGAACCATATGCTGCAGGAAAGCATGCAAAGCATTGGTTCAAGAAGGGTTCGAAACTTTCATTTAACGAACCGGTAATTGATTGCTTAAGGTCCGATATTTTTAAGCATTTAAGTGTGAAAGTTTATGAACAGCAAGAGTTAATTGCTGAACCTAGGGTGTTAGTAAAACCTATCTTCAATGTTGTGCCAAGTCTTGAAACGGAAGTTACCTATCGAGAAGAAAAAAGAAAAGTAATAATTATGGTACCAAAAGAAAAGGTTGAAGAAAGAATAGTTCATTCAACAAGTGAAGTTGAGGAACTGGTCATTGATGAAGTATCGGGGGCCAAAAAGAAAGTGATAAGGCTTGTTCCGATGACATCAACGGTGATTGCTAAATGTGTTGAGCTTGTTCCAGAAGAATATGAGACAACAGTAAAGGTTCCAGTGTTTACCCAGAAAAATTCATCAATAACCATTCAGACATTTACCGGAATTATGGTAACTGAGCCAGTTAAAATGACAACTATGGATATGATTAAAAAGAAGGTGCAGGGTGCAATTTTAACACCCAATCCAAAATTGGATATACCTCAGACTTTTAGTCCCTAAGATTAGTTTTGGGGAGCATTACAAAACAATCAACCAAAGAAGGTATAGTGTAACGCCAATCCAAACCATTATGAGCGAATACCCAAGCCAAGTAAGAATACCTCTGATTTTGTCTTGATAAAAAGCCTTTGAAGTCCATGAAACAAAGTTTTGCAGTTTGATCATGTTTTTAAATGCTGGTTCATAAAAACCTTGCTGAAGAGGTTCATTTCCAGTCGCGATAAAAAAACAGCCGCCAGTTAGGAAGGGAGGATGGTTGTCGGGGGTCAATAACCGAGCAGTAAACTGGGACATAATTGGTTCGATTTTCCATAAAAGTGAAAGAAACTTAATAATATCCGAATTTTCTCTTCTGGTAGTGTTTTGATTTTTTAGGAAAGGATAAATTGTTTTGGGTAACCATTCGATCAGAGACCAAGTAATAGCGGATTTAATTTTATTAGCAACTTCGCTGGAAACGAGATTGTTTGAGCATGAGGGGAAGGCGACACCAAAGGGTTCTTTTGGGCTTTTTGCTTGAAGTAAAGGCGCAAATTCTGAATATCCAGGGATTTGGTCAATATCGCTAAAAAAAATAGAAACTGGGCATTGAAGCTGAAGGCTGTCACGAATAAGAATTAAGTCTTTTTGCGCTGAAGCAAGTATGGGTTTTATGTTTGTTTGTGTTAAATAAGGGATTGGAATTATAACGGCGATTCCGTTTGCAGGGCAAAGAGGAAATCTCAGATCTACAACCTTTTGAGTAAAGTATGCTGCCCTAAGATTTGCTTCCGCTTTTGGCAGGTTAGTTGCCAATAAAACAGATTCGGGATTGATTTCACTGACGGGGGGTGGTTTTGAAGTTGTTGCTGAGATATCAGGTTGAGGCATTTCTTGGGTTTGTGGGGGGGGCGATGCTGGAATTGGCAAAGAGCTTTGTTTTTGGTTTAAGGTTTCAGGTTTAAGGTGGTTCGGGTTAGTTTCGACATCTATAGTAGTCGCCATAAAATTAAAATTGGAGGACCTTTGTTCTTCAGAAAACGACTTCCATTGTTCGAGGTACTCTGTTGCAAGGTTTGATTCTAGCGAGCCAAGGTTGCAGTTATTTCCATATGTGATATACACACCATCGACAGTAGGAAGGCAATGCGAGTCTTGCCATATTAAGTTTCTCGTGTTTTGTGAGTGTAGTTTCAATAAGTGGTTCAGTCCCGAAGTGGGGTGGCCAATTGTTAGGAAAATTGGGGTTGTTGATATATCAATATTTTGAACTTTTGTTGTTTTTAGGCCGTTGTCCCAAGCTGAATCAATATCTGGGAAAGGAGATGAAGTCAAAAAAAATGACGAGTAAAACCAAAGAAACCAAACCATCCAAATGTGAACATATAAAATCAAGAAAAACAAGGGCAACCAATGGTCTCGGATACCTGGTCCGGGGAATCTGACAAACCGTTGAAATTCGGAATAATTATGCAAAAATTGAAATCCTATTATACATATAAAAATAAGTAGGGCGTGAAGAACCCATTTTAAAATCAGCAAAAGTGTATTGGCTGAAGGATTATGTTTGCTAACCGGGGCGATAACTGCCCAAATCCATGCTGTTATATATAGAAACCATTCCGCCATGATTTTGACCTCTCAATTAATTACCGCTTAACCATGAAAAAAAAAGAAATGCTATGATTGGAATTGTCGTTGAAAATAATAGTCCGGTAACCACAAGCATTGATTTGAAAGCTTTTGCATTTAGTCGAGGGTAAACATTAGTCTGCATGGGGGAATCCCATTCAAAGGTTAGCGGTGTTTTCTTTTCATTTAGTTTGTGTGCGGTTTTTTTTTGCCAACCAATCAATTCGGAGGAATTTTCGTTTTTTGTTCCATGGAATCCCATTACGCTGGCAAGGAAAAATATTTCAAGGTAGTCTATGCTTGAAAATTGTTCGGCAAGTTTTGCTTGATCCCAAAACTGCCAAGCCCTATCGTTGGAGTCATAAAATTCTATTTCAAGTTTCTGCTCATTCCACTTGTTGGCCCAAGGGCATGAAGGATGGGTAAATAATTCGTCAAGCCAACAAATAAGAGGATATCGTATGCCTAAAAATTCTGATCGGATTGATTTATTATTTGAATCGCCGGAAGATGTTTCATT
>DBCB01000021.1:3848-13718 GCA_002303765.1 Planctomycetaceae bacterium UBA969 | reverse complement strand
GGCACAAAAGCCATTTCGGATTCCAACAAGCAAGTTGTGGAAAGTGCCAAGGCAAGATGGCCCAGAAAATGTAATTGCGGGTCCAACTCTGAATAAGACTTTTCCTCAATGGAATTAATATCCATAATCAAGCTTCCCCCATAAGGGAAGGAGGCTCGTAGAAACCTTTTTCACGAGCAGTTTTTGCATCAAGAAATGGCGCAAGCCTATCTTTCAATGGCTCAAATGAATCTGAACAATTAATTCGCCTTAGAGCCAAAGTTGCTGGAGGCAGGGTTAATTTTTCTATCTCGTTTGCGGCCTTGGTACAAGCATTGCGGTATTCCGCCACGCTGGTACAAGCGTTAGCGGGTGCGAGATGCTGCAAGATTTTTACACCAAATGCATACTCTGCCCGCTCATCAAACAGAGCAACTTCCGCAGCCAGCACCAACACCACCATTCTGTTTCCACGAACTCTGCAATAATCATGCACCACTGTTGCAGCAAAACTAATAAAGGATTCAAGCTCGATGTTGTTGCCTATACCAAGATCAAGTACAAGCAGTAAATCATCACCCGGAAAATCTTCCAATTCGCGAACCATGAGTTCGCCGCGCCTAGCAGAGGTGCGCCAATGAATGGCACGTGGACTATCCCCTTGCCTGTAAATCCTTAAGCCGTGAAATTCTTCCTGCGCAAGTGGATGAAATCGTGCAATATTACCCGTATCATCGAGAGCAGAAAGCTTAGCGATGAAATTTTCCAAGGAACTCGGCCTAGATAAGCCAAGTTTGGGTAGAACGAGTACTTCATCATTTTGCTCGGCCCAGATACGCTTTTGCACCAAACCAAACGGGTAACTACCTCTTAATTCCAACTTGGCAAGTTTCAGTTTACCCCTATGCAAGGGAAGAATTCGGGCCTGCAAATAATACCTTGCATACGCCCCAAGCGAAGGAATAGCCCAACCCTTACCCCGATCACTCGAAGCATCGAGGAGATACCAAGGTGGTATTATCTTGCTTTTAACATTATTGACTTCGATCTGGTAAATGCCTGGAACCCCGGCATAAAGCTGATCCGGAAAATAGCGCTTGACCGTAACATACTTAAGGCGCCTAGAGGCAAACACCGCATTAAAAAAGAGCGCAAGTAATAAAAAATAGCCCATCAAAGATAAAAGATTGATGCTTTTATAGACACCAATAAAGACCAACAACGCAGAAAATAGGGAGAATATTTTGCCAAGAGGCAAAAGAGCCCTCTTGCGCGGTTTGATCTCTTTAACCAATGCGTTTTTATCTTGCTCAAAAGAAGCAGTGGCTGAATCCACCATGATTTATTCCGGAACTACCAGACGATCAAGGATATCGCCCAAAATCTGCTCCGCAACCCGGATCGCTCCAGAACCACCCGCAGACCTTGGCATGATTCGATGCGCCAACACATGCTTTGCTAGATTTTTAACATCGTCTGGAACCACAAAGCCCCTGCCACGTATCAGAGCGATCGCCTGTGCTGCACGATAAAGACCCAGAGCAGACCGAGTGCTTGCGCCAAGCAAAATATCAGGGTGCCTGCGGGTAGCTTCAATCAAATCCAAAAGATAATCTGCTATGCTGTCTTCCACTATAACCTTGCAAACCATGCCTTGGATAGCAACAAGGTCTTCACTAGAAAGCACTGATTTTAAAGCATCGACGGGCTCGCCATAGCGATGCCCAACCAAGATTTTCTTTTCAGAAGCCCTGTCAGGATACCCAACAGAAAGCCGGATCATGAAACGATCCATCTGGCTTTCAGGCAGGGGATAAGTGCCTTCAAACTCGCGTGGGTTTTGAGTAGCAAGCACAAAAAAAGGTGGCCCTAATGGGCGAGTTTTCCCATCAATCGATACCTGGCGATCGCTCATCGCTTCAAGTAATGCGGACTGGGTTCGGGGGCTGGAGCGGTTGATTTCATCCGCAAGAATGATTTGCGAAAATATGGGGCCTGGTTGAAATACAAAGGCTCCAGTGCTTTGCTGAAAAACACTGGTTCCCAACAAATCGCTGGGCAACAAATCGGGAGTAAATTGGATACGATTAAAAGAACAAGATAGGCTTTTTGCAATCGACCGGGCAAGAAGTGTTTTACCTATGCCAGGCACATCCTCCACAAGCAAATGGCCTTCCGCAAGAAGGGCAACCATTGCCAGCTGAACGACCTCTGATTTCCCTAGCAAAGCAGAGGAAACATTTTCGCAAACGCGGTTGATTGATTCTATAACACCGGGATCAACCTCAAAAGGCTGCATCGGCTGTTTTTTTTCTCTGCTCTCCATTGCATCCTTTACCGCTATATTCATCAAATAATCCTATGTTCTTTCGCAATGAATCCCACTTGAATAGTAGACAACACTCCTTCAAAAATTGATACTAAAAAGCAGATAATTGATGATTCTTCATAATTCGTTAACGACAAGCAAAGTAGTAAACCTGTCCCGAATCCAAAAGCGCAAACTCTGGCTTATCCATCAAAGCAGGATCAGAAACACCCTCTAACCTGATTACCCGTGCCTGAAAAAGCTTTTTTAGACCATCATGAAACGATGGGCAATCTAAATAAGAATAAGCATTCTGCAACATTTCAAATAACTCTGGAAGCGGGCATTTCCCGGAATCTAACTCTCCCCGACGCCATTGCAAATATCGCACTACCTCGATCGACCAAGGAACTTCTTTCAGCAAACCCGGAGGCACCAAAGGGCCAGCTTGTTCGAGCCGGTCCAACGCATCTAGAATTCGCTTTTCAAGCGATTCAATTTTCTGAGTCCAAAGACTAGCCTCCTGCAAAAGTTTTTCAGATATTTCTTCAAGCCTTTCCTGCATTCGCACCACCCCGACCGCAGTGGCTTCTTTTTCCTTCTTAAGCAAACTCAACGCCTCATCCAAAGCGCGCACCGGGGACTCTCTTTCGTGCAGGAAACGAATGCCCTTTGCAGTAATTTTCACCCACTGGGATAATTTTTTCCCCTCTCCTTCACTACGCACCAACTCGATGAATTGCCTGTCCAAAGCATTCTGGGCAACCTCTGCTGCAAGCCCCGTCTTCGATGCAAACAAGCCTTCCTGCTTAGAAATCTTGAACAATAAATGTTCCCCACCAGAAGCCACAACTTTTCTCAAAGCTGCGACCAACATATCTGTTTCGTGATTCATTAATTACCTCTGGCTTCGCAATACCTACGCCATAAATATTCAAGAAAACGAGCCAAAACTGTCTCTGAACATTAAACTAATTCTTTATACACCATAAGGAGCCCCGTCATGAGCATTAATCAGCCAAAAAAACGCATACTCAGTGGCGTTCAACCCTCAGGCAAACTTCATCTGGGAAATTACTTTGGCGCAGTTAGGCAGCACATCGAGCTCCATCATAGCGCAGAATGCTTCCTTTTTATTGCGGATTATCACTCTCTTACGACCATCCATGATGCCAAAACCTTGCGGGAAAACACTTCCGATGTCGCACTTGATTACCTGGCACTAGGCTTGAATCCTGAGAAAGCAATCTTTTTCAGACAATCCGATGTTCCCGAAGTTACAGAGCTGGCTTGGATTTTTTCCACGGTCACCAACATGGGCCTTTTGGAACGAGCTGTTTCCTTCAAAGAAAAAATCGAAAAAGGTATCGATGCCAGCGTCGGATTGTTCTACTACCCCATCCTCATGGCAGCTGATATTCTAATTTATCGTTCGACCTTGGTTCCCGTAGGAAAAGATCAAATTCAGCATGTGGAAATGACTCAGGACATCGCAGGAAAGTTTAACCGTACCTACGCCAATATTTTTCCGATCCCAGAATATAAGCTCGATAAAGAATCGAAAGTTCCGGGCATTGATGGGCAGAAAATGAGTAAATCCTATGGCAACACCATCGAAATATTTGCAGAAGGAAAGGCCCTGGAAAAAAAAGTGATGAGCATCGTCACCGATAGCACGCCCGTTGCAGACCCCAAGGATCACCAGAAGTGCAATGTTTACACTCTTTATTCACTCTTTGCATCGGAAGAAGAAAAAAAACAGCTTGCTGAAAAATATCAAGCGGGCGGAATGGGGTATGGCGAAGCGAAAAAATCGCTGCTTGCAAAGATCAACACCTATTTTGAAACAGCCCGCATCAAGCGCAAAGAATTAGCTGCAAACCCCGGTGTTGTAGAGGAAATTTTGAGGGATGGGGCAAGAAAGGCCAGAGCAGAAGCTCGGGCCACCATCGACCTCGTGCGTGACGCTGTGGGCATGAAGAACTACTTAAATGCTTAATATCTTAAATTGTATTTCTTTAAAATTTTGAAATAGATTGCTTGCATTGTCTGACGAAGCGTATTACATAAGTTCAATCGAAATAATTAAGCATTGGTTTTAACATCCCGAAAACCAACAAATGCTTTTTAGTATTGCAGGTGCTTTGGCAAGGAAGCTAATAAGGGGTAGGATGCCCCACTTTCTTATTGGCTTACTTTAAGCTTTGCTTGCGCTGTATTCCAATCTCCTACAACAGCATTAACTTCCCTCGAAACTCTTTCACGCCAGATTCTTAGCTTGATCGTCTTACCCGGATCCATGGAACTAACAACATTAATGAAGTGGTTTTCATTGCGAATCACGACATTATCAATCTGCAAGACCACATCCCCTTTTCGGATTCCAGCAAGCGCAGCGGGGGTTTCAGGATAAATGGACTCAACCAAAGCGCCTTGCAATCTTTCCAACCCAAGTTTTTGAGCATCTGCAGATTCAAAAGAAGGCGCAACTTGAAGGCCAAGGTATCCTCGGGAAACCACACCTTTATCCAAAAGATTCCGCACCACTTTTTTAACCATGTTGATGGGAATACTAAAGGCGACCCCGCTATTGTTGCCACTATGCGATGCGATCGCAGTATTTAACCCGATGATTTCGCCATCAATATTTGCGAGAGGGCCACCGCTCGAACCCGGATTGATAGCTGCATCTGTTTGCAGAAAATCTTTGATGCGAATGGTATTTCCCAAACTAACCTGACCGCGCTCGCGGGCGCTGATAATTCCATGCGTTACCGTTTGGTGCAAACCAAATGGGCTACCAAAAGCAAGCACCCATTGCCCGACTTTTACCTGCTCGCTATCCCCCAAAGGCGCGGTCACAAGCGATTCAATATCTTCAAGCTTAAGCAACCCGATATCAGATTCAGGATCAGACCAAACTTGAACAGGATGAAGAATTCGGTTGTCATGAAGAGTGATGGTAATCTGCTGGGGCTGGGATTGTGAAATAACATGATTATTGGTGATAACAAAAACGCCTGCCTGACCAGGGACACGAATTAGCACGCCCGAGCCTGACTCATCAACTGATTTACCTTTTTTTCCAGGCTTCAGAGCTTCAACAGAAACCACTGCTGGCGAAATTTTACGGGAAACGGTTTCAAATCGTTCGCCCAATCTGACCGATTCACCAGGGGGAACTGCAACCTTATTTTCGCCATCGGCATAAAGACCAGCGCCATTCTGAAATCTGGCTCCAACAATTCCACCACAAAACGCACAACCACCCAAGAAAAGGGCCAACATGACTGATTTCATAATAGTCCCCAAATTTCGAAGCGAAGGCGAAAGGTTGGAATTCAAAATCCCGAATGGGAAAAGAACCCTCGTAAAGTAACTGTACAATTCTAACGCTGAATTTAAGAAAGATTGCAAAAGTGTGAGGTTTTCAGGAAAGTTCCTGCCCTACCTATTCGTTATAAAACGAACCTGGCTCAGGAAATTATTCCCAAGCCAGGAAAATTCATCAAAGTTCCAACCGAGAACCTTAAGATTCATAATCTGCCAAGTTCACCGATTCCATGCTATCCACCAGCCCTAATGTGCGATCTGAAATCTTCGCCCAACCTGCATTGCTGCGGCTGCTTTGGGTATCCCAGCCATGACCTTCTTCCATTTCTTTTTTGCAAGAAATACAAAAAGTGCTGAAAGGAAGAGCTTGCAAACGGCCTACTGGAATTTTCTTACTGCAAGATTCGCATGTCCCATAAGTTCCTTTCTTTAACTTCTCCAAAGCCCTTTCAATTTGGGACAACTCATCCGATTCAAGCTCTGCAAGTTGACAGTTGACTTCTTCATTGCCTGCATCAAAAGCCTCATCTGCGCTGTCACGGCCATCGCTAAAATGCAAGGAATCAAGATCGCCCAGCAACTTGGCACGCAAGTCTGTGCGTCGGGCAATTAATACTTTGTGCAATTGTAATAGTGCGTCTACTCTAGCCATGATCCACCTCTATTTCTTAAAGTCTCTTAAAAGAAACCAGTGTAATTTATAATTGAGCCAGAGAAAAACCTTTGACTTTGGGCAACGCTTTGTTCTTGTGCTAAATCAAATCTTAGCATCCAAAGAAGAGAGCAAAAACCTTGTCAGAGATGAGATTCTAACCTGCGTTAGAAAGTGTTTTTCCCTGCCGTCAAAAGTATATACGCCATAAACAGGGAAAGAGTTCGCACAAACAACAAAACTTTAGACTAATTTTAAAAATTTAAGGTTCAGAAAGACAAAAGTAACAATAAAAGGGATTTTAATGGTTGTAAAGGGCATGAAAAAGCTTCCCCAAAGGTAGAGGAAGCTCATCATACATGGCAAGTTTTAATCAAATAAATAAGTGGACTCTTAGTAATCGACTTAAGGATTTGAAAGAATCGAGGATATCCCAGAAAGCTCGGAACCCGGGGCCAAATACCAGAGCCTAGGCATTAAAGCATCAGGAAGGTTGGCAAAGTTAAAGGAGGCTTGCGGGGAATTTTTACCCGAACGAACTTCCAAAAACAAATCGGTGAAAGACTTGGGTTTTTCGTAACGGATCGCTTTGTTATCTTCAGAAAGACCAGCAAGCTTGCGGGCTTCAGCAACTGCATCTTCAAGGGTCCCTATCTGATCAATCAAACCATACTTAAGCGCTTGATCGCCTGTAAAAATACCACCATCAGCACGATAACGCGTGTAGGTCTTGCCTTCGATTTTTGGGCCTGGGCCTGCTTGCAACGGATCAATGGTGATCTTTTCGAGAAATTTGTTTTTAAGTTCAGGCCTGCCATCTTCCACGATTTTTATGAACAAGTTATAAGATTGATCAACCATGTCTTGCCAAACCTGCCTTTCCTTGGCCCCCATTTCTTTAAAAGGCGAACCGCTATCTTTAATTTCACCCTGCTTAATGGTAATCATCCCCGCACCAATCTGCTTACTCAAGCCTTCCATATTGGGAAAGGATGCATAAACACCAATAGAACCGGTCATGGTGGTGCGCTCTGCAAAGATTTTTGAGGCAGGCATTGCAACATAATACCCCCCCGATGCCGCCAAACTACCCATGGAAACAACAAGATGAGGCATAGCGTGAAGTTTTTTTGCGTCGTTACCCTGTTTTAATTCAACCAGCCTACGATGCAAATCGTCACTTGCGGTGATACTACCACCGGGGCTGTTAACACGAAGAACAACCGCCTTAACATTTTTATCTTTGGAAGCTTGAGAAATCTGCTTATGAACAAATCCCAGCGTGCCTTCCATAATAACGCCTTCAAGGTTGATGATTGCAACTTTATCCTTGGAAGTGGTACTACCCGAATGGTGGGTTTCAGAAAGCTGGGTAGAAGAGGAAAAATCAGTAGAAGTTCCACCCCCAACAGCGGCTGCCCCCAAACAAGCAAGAAAGGCAAATCCGCCTAATAAAACATTCATCACCAGAGAAATAGCAAGCAGGCAACCAACAAGGGAAGAACGCTGCTGTGGTGCGGGATAGTAAGGGGGAAAAGGGGAAGGGTTATTAAAATCAGACTGGCTCATGTTAAATCATCCATATTTAGTTAAAAAACATCTACCACAATGATAGATGTTTCTTTTAGGGTTGAAAGGAAATACCTGCCAAGCTTGCGAAAATAGTTTTCTAAGGTAGTTTCTTAATTGAAGGCCCTGGAAGGCAAAAAATTATAGGAGATAAAAACATGAAGTTACGATGCAGAATGGATGGCCTAATCGTCCCCGCAAGGGTGGAATCGAGCCGCCTTTTGGCATGGGATGGCGAAGAAAGCTTTGAATTGGGAAAAATGGAGGCAAGTTTTTATGAAATTGTGGAAGCAAACCAGTCAGAATGGCAGGAATTGGCTAGAAAAGGCTACAGAATATTAAGGTGGGCTTCCGATTTTAAGCCCTCAAAACCCACAATTTACCCCACAAACCACTAATACTAGTTGCCAGAAGGCAATAAATGTCCTAATAAATGAAAGTTGGCTTATTTTGGGGACGTAGCTCAACTGGTTAGAGCACCGGCCTGTCGAGCCGGATGTTGCGGGTTCGAGTCCCGTCGTCCTCGCTCCAAACTATAGCCTTCGAAAGAACCTTAGGAATTATTATTCCTAGGGTTCTTTTTTTATACCCTGCACACCTCCCAAAAAATCCTGCAATGGTACACTTTCTAAAGCATGCCAACATAAAAATACATTAAAGATAATCTATATAAACTTATTGCAACCTAACTGATATGCGTCAACTTTCACAAAAACCACTCAATTGAAATCCAATACTTGAACACTGCCCTAGATTAGGTTCACGAAATCCTAGTGATTTACTTGCTTGCTCCAAGGCCATCGATCTGCTAATTTGCCCCCAAGGTTTATATATTAAATCTAAGCTCGAATTTACGAGTATATCTATAGATCGAATTACGGAATTTCAGGAACCATCCATGATCGAATTCAAGAACCGTGTTTTATTTGTTGGCTTTGGCGCTGTGGCCCGTTGCTCGATCCCCGTGCTAATGGACCATGTCAAAATCCCAACCAAGAATATCACCATCATGGATTTTGATTCCAACGATGAAGCCCTGCGCCCTTGGATCGAAAAAGGCATCACCTTCGTCAAAAACCGAGTCACCCGCGAAAACATGGGCTCCCTTCTTGGCCAGTATGTTTCCAAAGGCGATGTCATCATCGATCTCGCTTGGAATATCGATTGCTGTGAAATTCTGACTTGGTGCCATGAGCATGGCGTACTCTACATCAATACCTCTGTGGAAGTCTGGGATCCTTACGAAAACGCAGAAAAACTGCACCCAACCGAACGCACTCTTTATCACAGGCACATGAAACTGCGTAAACTTATTGCATCATGGAAGCAGCCTTCCGTTACCGCAGTATTAGAGCACGGCGCAAACCCAGGCCTTATCAGCCATTTCACCAAACATGGACTTTTGGATATCGCAAGCCATGCACTTGCAGACAAACTTTTCCAAGGCGCGCAAGCAGAACTTATTGCAGAACATGCAAAGAAACAAGAATTCAACCACCTTGCACACCAACTGGGCGTTAAGGTGATCCACTGCAGCGAACGGGATACGCAAATCACCGATCAACCAAAATTAGTGAACGAATTCTTGAACACATGGAGTGTTGAAGGATTTCGAGAAGAAGGCACGACAACTGCGGAAATGGGCTGGGGCACTCACGAAAAAGAACTTCCCGCTTTTGCCTACGAGCACAAGGACGGCCCAGGAAGCCAAATATGCCTCGCACGCATGGGCATCAATACCTATGTAAACAGCTGGGTTCCCAACTACAGCATTGTTGGCATGGTGGTAAGGCATGGCGAAGCTTTCAGTATCACCGAAAAGCTTACCGTGCGCGAAGGAAACAAAGCCATTTATAGGCCCACCGTTCATTACGCCTACTGCCCTTGTGATGCTGCAATCGCATCTTTGAACGAATTAAAGAGCAACCGTTACAATCTTCAGCCAAAAATTCGCATCATGACGGATGAAATTACTTCTGGCGAAGATATCCTAGGCGCATTGATCATGGGCCATCCTTATAAATCATGG
>DBCB01000021.1:0-3737 GCA_002303765.1 Planctomycetaceae bacterium UBA969 | reverse complement strand
TTCATGTGGATGATCGAAAATCCTGAAAAGGGCGTGGTACTGCCCGATGATCTTCCTCACGAATTTGTTTTAAAGATTTCCAAGCCCTATCTTGGGAAATTTATTTCCGTCGCTTCTGATTGGACTCCGCTTCGTGATTACGCCAATGCGTTTAATGGCTATAACAAACCAGAGCAGGATTTAACCGATCCATGGCAGTTTAAAAACTTCTTGATCAACGATGGTGATTAACTTTAGTGACATCTTTTGCGGGGCTGTTTTTTAAAAGTAAACTTCAGCCCCTATTATTTATGTAAGTATCAAAGATCAATTAAATTTAAGATTGTGAGCTTTCATCCATGGATCAAAAATCTCTTCTCAAACTTGCGAAAACCCATGGCACTCCACTGTTCATCGTGGATCACAAGGAACTCGTCAAGAATTACAAACTGTTCCGCAAGAACTTCCCCAGAGTTCAGATTTACTACGCAGTGAAGGTGAACAGTGACCCTGCAATTGTCGAAACTTTTTACAAGCTGGGAAGTAGTTTTGATGTCGCCAGCATTCAAGAATTTAATACCGTTCATGACCTTATTGCTCACCTGCCCGCCAAACAAAGACAAGATTTCATTTGGGACCGGATCATTTATGCGAATCCGATCAAGCCGGTGGAAACTCTTAAAGAGCTTGATAAATACAAACCCCTTGTAACTTACGACAACCACGAAGAGGTTTTAAAAATCGCAAAATATGCACCTCATGCAGGCCTTGCACTTCGCGTGCGTGTTCCGAACACGGGCTCGATGGTCGAGCTTTCGAGCAAGTTTGGTGCCTTACCTGGTGAAGCTGTTGGCCTGATTAAATTCGCCCACGACCATGGCCTTACCGTAGAGGGGCTTTCTTTTCATGTGGGCAGCCAGTGCACTAATCCACAAAACTATATTCAATCACTGCATCTTTGTGCGGGTATCTTTTCCGAGGCTAAAACCGCAGGTTACAATCTTAAGCTTTTGGATATAGGTGGCGGCTTCCCCGCCCTTTACGATGATAGCGTGCCTGACATCAGCGTACTTGCAAAAAGCATCAACCACGAAATCGATAGGCTCTTCCCCAAGGATATAGAGATTCTTGCAGAGCCAGGGCGCTTTTTAGTAGCCTCTGCTGGTACCGCTGTTTCGAAAATCATTGGCAAGGCTTTGCGCAATGATAAGCTTTGTTATTATGTAAACGATGGGGTCTACCATACCTATTCGGGTATCATATTTGACCACTGCATTTACCACATGAAGAGCTTTAAAAAAGGCCCCCAGCAGCTTTGTGCGGTTTTCGGCCCGACCTGCGATGCTCTCGATACCATCAGCCTTGCTGAAAACCTGCCAGACCTGGAACTGGATGAATTTCTTTACAGCGAAAACATCGGCGCTTACTCCAATGCAAGCAGCACCCACTTCAATGGCTTCCCGCCTGCAAAAGTCGTGCATGTAAACCAATGATCCAGCATTCACGTGTTATAATCATCCCCGGGTTGGGGGCTTGTATGCTGCAATCGCATTCTTCATGAAGTATTTCTCTGCTGCAACTTTTCCCTTGCTCGAAAAATAAGTGTGCACGATTTTATGTATTGTTGCGTAAGTTGCTGCCCTTACACTTACAGGCCAGTTACTACCAAAGATCAATCTATCTTCGCCAAATACATTCCAAAGCGAATCCAACACAGGCTTATAAAACTCCACATCCTTAGGCGCATCACCCATCGTTTTTCTCGTTCCTTCTGCCAATGCTGACACTTTGCAAAATACATTCTTATTACTTGCTGCCAACTGCATTGCTTCAAGCCAATCTTTTGGAACATCCTTGCCATCGATCACCAGATTGGCCTCATGATTGATCACAATCCTTAAATCAGGAATAAGCTTTGCAAGCTTAGCAACTTCAACGGGGGTAGCGGGCCCGCCATTGACATCTAACTGCCTTTGATCACTTGCAATCATACGAAGGTTCTCAAGATAACTTTTATCCCCCAAGCCTTTTTGCAAATCTGAGTGGCTGACCCGTATACCCACATAAAGTGGATTCTTGGCGAAGCGTTTCCAATGTGCGGAAAACTCTTTATCAGCGGGATCCAGCCTGCCCACTATCCCCGCAATAAATTTATCCCCCTTCGCAAGATCCAAAAGCCATTGGTTGTCTTCCACCCAAGCGCTCGCTTCCACAATGATGGTAGATTGCACATTGAAAGGAGCGGTAAGCTTTTGAAACTCAGCAGGCATGACTTTTCGATAAAGAACCGGATCACCCTTGCCTGGCCAAGGTATACCCTGCGGCCTGGTTGGATCATAAAAATGAGTATGGGTATCAATCGCAGGAAAGTAATCCGCCCCCGCCTGTGCTTTGATTTCAGAAACCAGCGCTGCAGCTAAAAAGCCTGCTGCGCTTGCAATAATATTTCGCCTGTTGGGATGGCATATAGGTTCGTTATGCATGATCTTTCCTGTTCTTAAAACAATGGTATGATTTTTACACAATACCATGTCATAAGCCGAAAGAAAATGATCATGATGGATCGAAGTGATATTTGCTTGCCCCCGGCCGACAAAGGTTTATTATTAATTTCATAATCGTGACATTCGATCGAATATTGCTTTGCGCAATGTTTTACTACAACCTTGGGGGTTGCTCTTTGCCTTACCGCTTATTATTTGCTGCACTTTTTTTGTTTTCATTATTCCCTGCTGTGGCATTAGCCCATGCCATGGGGGTGGAAGTCCGCCTTAAAAATAATCAGATTCATATCGAAGTTTTTTTTCACGATAACAGCCCTGCTCCCGGTTCCCTTGTAACGATTGAAAACGAGGCAGGTGAAAAAATCCTCTCTGAAAAAACCGACAAAGAAGGCAAACTCCAAGCTCCTGCTCCTCTTCCAGGCAAATACAAGGTCCTTGTCAATGATGGCGCAGGGCACCTTTCTTCAACCTCCATAATCATTCCAAAAACAAATTCTGCAGAAACTAATAATGAAAACCTTTTGATTTCAAAATCCCCCGATCGCAATCAATTCATACAAACCCCCTGGCTAGGTATCGCAGTTGGCCTTGCAACCATTGCTGTCCTTGGGTTCATCGCAAGTCGACTTTATCAAAACCCAAAATCGCATTCTTGATCCTTCATTTTCGCTTCTAGCGATTATGACACTTCCCACCAATCAAGATTCCTTTCCCACCCGCAAATCTTTAAAACTTATCCGTGCTTTCTTCCGAAAATTAAAAGAACCTTTGTTTTTAGAGACCACTACTTTGAACCATTGTTACTACGCAACTTTGCTTGCAACTGTTGTTCTTGCGCTACCCCTTAATGCGCAACCCACTCTTAATATTGACTCCTTAGGAAAGATGAGCTCTTCTCAATTAGAAGAACTTTACAGAAATGGTAAAGTTTTTGAGCCAAGCGATGGCTATTTAAAAGGCAGGGCTTTTCCTAAACCCGATAAACTTGGTCATCAACTCCGTAGCGAAGCCATCGGCTTGGTTTGGAAGGGTAAGAACATCTACACCAATGAAGCCATTATGCTGAACCAAGTTGGAAAAAAGCAGAAGGTTGCAGCATCGATTTCCAAGGAAGAAAGCTGGTTGGATGGTAAACCATCCGTGATATTCGATTATGCGAGTGGTCCAAAATGGGCACAGAAGGCCCGTGATGAAGTACGAGAAATCGCACCCGGGCTTTATCTGGGAATCATGTATTTCCGCGACTGCCCCTGC
>DBCB01000260.1 GCA_002303765.1 Planctomycetaceae bacterium UBA969 | reverse complement strand
TAAGGCGGTAATTTCATTCTCTATTTCTTGAACTTTCTCTAATTTGTCCCAAACTTCCAATTCCAATTCTCCGATCCATTCTTTATTAGGTTCCAACAACACACATCGATCTTGCGCCTTTTCAAAATCAATAAAATTAGGATAGTTGGTTGCTGGCTCTAAACCAATCACATAGCCCTCTTCTGTGGCACCTAAATTTTTCCACACAGTAAAACATGGCAAAGCTTTAACATCAAATCGAATGACAAATGCAACATTGATGTTAGGATTCACAATAGTAGCCAAAGATCTTCCGGAAGAATGAGCAACGGGCTTGCAAAGAAACACCTGCTCTTTAAAACCAGACTGGGAAGGCCCAAAAGTGGAATAAGAGCTAATTGCAGCAGCAGCATTTTGAGTTTGTGGGGCTAAAGCAATGAGTGGAGCTTTCCAATAAGATTTATCACTTAAAAAAGGTTGACCAATATTACAATGATAAAGAAGCTGGAATGAAGCATTGCTACTGCCTAGATTCTTAACCTTGTCTGTAATTTTTAAACGGTTGGAACCAATCTCGATTGAATAAGTCGTCTCAAGCACAAGTTTTGGAGAGAAAAGCGATGCCTCCTCTACAACACCTTTTATCTCAATAATACCATTTGAATTTTCAGGAGTCCGAATGCTTAAAGCAGAAGCAGGTAAATTTGAAATTCTGCCATGAAGTGTGTAACGATTACCATCAATACTGGTTCCCGGCGGGCCATTAGAAACTAGCCCACATCTACAAAACCATTCATCAAAGCCATCGAGCCAACCCAGCCCGTTTCTGCGTTCTAATTCAACATATTTAGGGTGGACGGGCCCATTTACTGGGGAATCCCAACCAAGCCTTAAATCCTTGTATTTGCCATTTCCAAGCCCCATTCCTTTGCCAACAAGAATGGTAAACTGAAAATCACCAGCATTTACTTCAAGAACTTCTAACCCGTCAGAAAGCCCTCCTTTTAGAACTTTCTTAACCACTGACCAAGAGTTATCAGGGGCAATAACCGAATAATTATCACCCCAATTCTGACCTTTAACAAATTGAACAAAAGCCATGATTAAAATCCCTGAAGTTTACTTAACGCCATGCATCATCAAAGTAAGTTTACGACTTATAACAAGCAAAACACAAGCTGAGGCAGCAAGTGCCCCTGTTGTATAAGTGAAATATTCAACAGGTGGAATAGTGCCATAGGTTTCGCCTAGAGCTCCAGCAGCGAAATTACCAAAAGCACTAACCAGCAACCAAAGCCCCATAATCATTGTTGCGAACTTGGCAGGCGCAAGTTTGTTTGCCATAGAAAGCCCGACAGGAGAAAGACAAAGCTCGCCAATGGTAGCTAATATATAACTCCAGAACAACCAGGCAGAGCTTACTTTGAACTTTGAAGAACCGACAAAAAGCATGTCCATACTATCGCGAAAATCAGGGTTCGCCCCTGCAAGAAGCAAGGCTTTGATATCTTTTTCAGCCAAAGTTCCCGAAAATAAAAGAGTATTATTTTGCGCATTAAATTTGACCATACTCTCGGGAAGACCTGCATAACGAATATCAAACCCAACAACACTCTCGGGCAACTTGAGTTCAATTGGAAAAGTTTTATTGCTAATTTTCTGTTTGCTTAGTTCCTTGGAAATATCTTCCAAAGCCAAAGAGAGTTCTGGAGGCGCGCTGGACCTTGCAACACGATCTCTTTCAACATCCGCAAAAACACCCCGGACAGTAAATTGTTTTTTTGCGAGATCGTAAGTAAGCCTTCCACCTTGAATCGGATAAACTTCTTTCGAATCAGGTTCATTCAAAAGGAGTTCGCCACTTTTGCCAATGGTAATGGAAGAAGGCAATTTATTACCCTTAAAATCTGTAACTAGGGGAACATTTTCAACAAAAGAAGCGCCAATCATCACAACAAAAGACAACGACATGGCAAAAATCCCCAATGTCATTTTGATAGGGATTGATAAATCCATACGAAGCCAAAGCCAAGCAAAAAGAGGCGCCATTATAAAAATCGCCAAAGCATTAATGGACTGAAACCATGCTGTAGGAACGGGATCAAAGCCAAACCCATCATCATTCTTTTTGTCTTTGAGTTTAAATAAGCCAAAGAAAGACGGCTTTTCTTGATTTACAACAGGAAGTGTGTCACCTTCTTTAACTAAAACGGAATCAATTACTGGTGGGTACTTATCTTCTTCGGGCATAGGTTTAAAAAGATATCGATTTGTAGTTTTATCGGCCCAAAGGTTTAATGCATTCCCTGCCTGTTCAAAGGCGGCCCAGAAAAATATTGCAAAAAAACCAAGGGCTACAATCGTAAGCACTCTATCTCTCATCGCATTTTTCACCTGACTTGCAATCCAATAAACAACAAAGAGTGAAACAGCACTTATCAATGCAGGGGCAGCAGAAATTGGTTTTGATGTCGCTTTCCAGCATGCAACACAAACAAGAAAAATAGCTGCAAACAAAAGTGATTTCACTGCAAAATCAGAAAAAGAACCAAGCACGGAGGGAGTTTGGTCTGCATCTTTTTCACTTAATGGTTGGTCCGAATCCTTGCTATGGCTCTCGACTTGTAGTTCTACCGTTGGAATTTCTTTAATCAAAGGCAACCCAATCAAATAAGTAAGCATCCCTACAACCATACCTATACCTGCAAGTGCAAATCCCGAGTGGTACTCGCCCACTGTGTTTTCCTGCAACCAACCACAAGCCAAAGGAGAAAGGAATGCGCCTAAATTAATACCCATATAAAAAATGGTATAGGCTCCATCTCTACGGCGATCGTTCGGAGGATACAGCCTACCAACTTGGGTAGACATGTTCGGTTTAAAAAAGCCATTGCCAATGATTAACAAAATAAGAGCAGCATAAAAAATATTGCTTGCTTCAAAAGCCATTAGGAAATGGCCAACAGCCATTAATCCTGCCCCAATTATTACAGCCCAAGTATTACCTAGATAACGATCTGCAAGGAAACCACCCAAAATGGGTGTGACATAAACGAGAGTGGTATACCATTTGTAAACGGAAGAAGCATCAGATTGAGTCCACTTAAAATAATTAACCATGTAAGTAATTAAAAGGGCCCGCATGCCGTAGTAGCTGAATCTTTCCCACATTTCGGTGAAAAATAAAACATATAAACCAATAGGGTGCCCAAGAAAAGTTTTATGTTTTGTGTCATTTGTCAAATCAGACATATTGTTAATTCCTTTAAACTCTTTTAATTACAAAAGGATATGTTCCTTGTGTTTTTTCTAAGACCAATTTCCCTGAACCAGCGAAAGAATCAAATTGTTTGTTTGCATTTTCAGGGTTCAATTTTTCTGCATGAATATGCAATCCGTACCTTAATTCCAATGGTTTTGTTTTTTCTAGTAGGTATTCATCTCTTAAGCAAAAAGCAGGCGACATCCAACCATCATCACGAACATGCCATGAAACTGGGTATCTGGGATTAAGTGGATGATCGAACCAAGTCACTCCTTCATCATTTTTATCATCTATTGCCCCACTATAATCCATCCATTTCGCAGGCTTAGCAAAGATATTTTTCTCGGTTATTTCACCAGTACTAGAAGAAAGGATTCCATTACCAAATCTGGCGCTGATAGTTTTAGCTACACGAAGTCCAAGAAATCCAAAGTTTGTTTTGGGGATTTTTAATTCAACAGGAATAGGCGTGAAACGGGTTTGAATCTCCAGCCACAATTCGTTATTTAAAATAGGTTTAATCAATACAATCAAATCTTGCTGAATTAATTTTACATTATGAGAATCATACCAACCTAATTGAACCGCCATTGATGCCTCAGAATCTCCATCCTGAAAATGCAACCACTGGTCTTGTCGAATTTGGGGTTTATTCCCTATATTTTTAGTTTCTTCCCAGAAGTTGATTCCTGCAATATTATTGTGTCCCCACCAAAAAGAACGATGATGCGAATGATCAGCAGCGGCAGGGTGCCCCATTCGAGTAATTGATTTACCACTAGGACCGATCAAAGGGTAAAAAAAGGGCCTGGGAGAATATAGGGATGTATTCCATCCAAGCAATTCTCGCCCTTTAGATTCAAAGGAAACATACCCATCTAATTTTGGTATGATCTGAATTTTTGGGACACGATTGGCTGTAATATCAGGAGGCATAATTGAAAACCTGTTTTATAAGCTACGCTAATATTTAACAGAGTATTTCAGAACATCCCGGAAGTAAAAGAAAAAGTTCTCTTCGTTGATTAAATAATTAAAGGAAAACCGATTTGGTTTTATAAATAGATTTATACCGAGAACAGTATTATCCAAGAATCTTTTATAACAA
>DBCB01000360.1 GCA_002303765.1 Planctomycetaceae bacterium UBA969 | reverse complement strand
GCCCTCATCTATCATTTTTGCAATAATCACGGGATCAGTTAATGTTCTAGGCGAAAATGCATAACCATCAAACACCAATGACTCAGCGTGAAGCTTTAAGCCATGCTCCATCTGTTTCTGGGAAGGCTTAAGAATATCTAAGGCTATTTGTCTTGCTCGAGCGATTGATTGATTACCTTGAATAAGCTCATCCAATCTTTCAGGATTACCCGTTTTTGTTTGAAGCGCGGCAGCAGTATTTGAAAAGGAAAGTGCAGCAGCAGATAACGCAGTTGCCTTTAAAAGGGCACGCCTTGAAGATATATTCACTTCGCTAGCACTTACATTTTTTGACTTCATACCTTCTCCTTAATAGAACCAAACTCAACAATAACTTTACCCGGACAATAAATCCTTCTCTATTAAATCCCATTATTCATCAAACCGATTGGTATAAACAAGAATTTCTGTTAAATTTAAACTAACTAAAACATAACACTGGGATTAATCCGACTATGAAAGCATCAATATCAATTCTGATTCTTTTATTAGGAAGCATCAATACCATGGCAGAAGATAAAGACAAGTTAATATTCAATTTTAACACCCCAGAATCAGGTAAAATCTGGGTTAGTGTAAACGACAATGTAATGGGCGGGGTATCTGAAGGAAAATTTAAAATCACCCAAGATAAAACTTTATATTTTTATGGCAGTCTTTCGCTCGAAAATAATGGCGGTTTTGCTTCCATAAGATGCCTACCAACACAACTTGGGCTAAAGAAAAATGATTCAATTAATTTCCAAGCAAAAGGCGATGGCAGAGAATTCACTATGAACCTATACACCAACAAAAGGCTAACTGCATTTTCTTACAGACAATCCTTCCAGACCAAAAACAACGAATGGGTTGAAATATCTATTCCACTTGAAAAATTTATCGCAACCTCGTTTGGCAAAATGATACCAAAAGCTGAACCAATTAATCCTTTAGAAATCGAATCAATTGGATTTATGATTGGAGACAAGAAACCGGGAGCTTTCCAAATAGAATTTAAAGAGATAAAAGCTAAGTCAAAATAAAGTTGATTTCAAAAAGATCAAGGCAGCGAACGGACCAGCCTCAAACCACGGCTATTACTACGGTCATCAGGCTTGGCCCCATTACGATCCGCACTTCGCAAACTACTTATTTGATTATAAAAACAACCACCACGCATACCACGTGAAATGCTTGCCATGATCTTTTTGTTTTGGGAACCCATAAAGGCATCCTCATCCGAAATATTTAAATTAGGATAGGGATCATAACTTTCCAAACACCATTCAAAAACATTCCCACCGGTATCAAACAACCCAAATTGATTGGGCCTAAGTGACCCAACTGGCCAAGCTTGGTCTTTGGAATTCGCAACATAAAAACTATAACGATCAGTCAGACGAACATCAGAACCATGGTTGAACATTGCCAAAGATCCAGCTCGATGAAAAAACTCAAACTCCGCTTCGGTAGGCATCCTATAACCTTTTTTCTTAAGAGGGTTATCCACAATTCTTAAGCCCTCTTCATATAACCCCTGCTCATTGGGAAGGTAAACACACTCTGAAGCGCCAAATTCTTTCTCAGTAAGAAGATTACAGTAGCGGGCAGAATCAAACCACGAAATGCAAATCATCGCGCTATCAGGGGTTTTCGAATATTTTTCGGTGTAACGCTGATGAGGCATCAACGCCAAAAAATCGTTTAATGTAACCTCTTTTTGCGCCACAACAATCGATCTTGCAATAGATCTTTCATGAATACGCTCAGCTTCATACCTTAATGGTTCATCAAGAGGAGAACCAATTTGAAAATTAATCGGGCCATCAAGAATAACAAAACTCTGCCCCACCGAATTAACCAACCATTTATTTCCTGGGACTGTTTTAGATTTAAAGGATTCTACAACTAAATCACATTCCTTCCCTAACCCCCATCGCTTTCTCAACAACCAATCCAATGCACCATGCAATCCAGCATCTGGGCTATTTTGATACAAGCCAAGAAATTCGCTCTGCCATTTACTTTTGGTTTCTAAATCAATGGAACCAAGATCCAAATCACCAAGCGCTACAAACATTGCGCTTTTTGAAGAAATATCAGCGGTAGATTTTATTTTTTCAACGAACATTGCAGGAGAAACATTAAGTTGCCCAAGCATTAATTGGCATTTGCTTTTCGAAGTTGGATCCGATGAAAATGAAAAAACTGAAAACCCATCCTCCTCATCCAGACTAATTTGAATCGCAGCAGCAATTCCCATTCTGTCTTGGAATTTAAGATTACTAGCAAAACCAGCCGTTACAAGTTTTGATGCTCTAATGCTTTTCGCAAGTTGCAAAACCTCCTCTTTCAAGGGAATCATTTTTGCAAGGATCACCCGTGCATTTCTTGAATCAGATACTTCCATCAAATCAAAAAGCTGAGCAGAATCTCCACGAAAAAACTCGCAGCAAAGCCCGGTAGCAAAATCTCGCTGGGAGGATTCAATCTCAGTATTCTTAATCCTAGAAATCAACAATGGGTGCAATTTATCTTTTACTGACCAGAATACTTCAGCCCATTCAACCAAAAATAATTTGTTTTGAACAAGCAATTTATCAGCAATTTGGGGCAGATAAGAGTCAAGTATCGGATGGCTAGGATCCCAAAACGAGATCGCGCCCCCTAACCTTAACACCTCATCAGCATCAGCTCTTTTAAACTTCTGCACCAAACCTTCAATCAATATTTGCTTAGAAGGTTCAAGCCTTTTTCTGATAACTAAAAAATCAGGTACATTTGCTTTAAGCATTAAGTCACAGAGTTCACGATCTAACTCGGGATTTCCAGAGCCTAATCCCAATAGTGCCTTTACGCGCCTAGGATCTGATTTATCCATGGATGCAAGTTCTTGGTGATAAACTAATGATGTTCGCGAAATAAATTCATCGGATTTTTCAAGCGCTAATTCAAGTGATTTGCCCTCTGCAAGAAAGACACCAGCAACCATTGCTTTTGCCTTGCCACTCAAATCAGCTTCATATCCACGATGAATCAACCAGGCAGTCAAACATAAAAAAATTGCGAACGAGCATAAAAGGGTAGCAACTAATTTGTAATTGACATTCAATTTTTGAGTGTTCAAGGCTTGATTACAAGAATCAAGATAAGATCTGAGATCAGCGGAAAATTCGTTCGCAGAAGCGTAGCGATCTTCTTTGTTTTTACAAAGAGCCTTCAAGCATATTTGCTCAATAGCCTGCGGAATATTTGGCCTTATTTTAGAAGGCAAAATAAAATCAGCTTTAATCACAGAATCAATAATTTCTGCAATATTAGAACCCTGAAAGGGCCTTTGACCACAAAGCAATTCGTAAAAAACCACACCCAAACTAAAAATATCAGAACGTTTATCAACCAGATTACCTACTCCACCAGCCTGCTCAGGACTCATGTATGCAGGAGTTCCGGTAAATTCAGTCTGCTTATTTGAAAAATCAACTTTTAATGCCAAACCAAAATCTGCAACATGAGCGTTACCCGATTGATCGAGCAAAATGTTATCAGGCTTTACATCTCGATGAACAAGGCCTTTCTCATGCGCATGGCCCAAGGCTTCTGAAACCATTAAAACTCTGGCAATCGCATCTTCAATGGAACAGCCACCTTGCTTTATTTTTTGAGCCAAGCTTACGCCATCAATAAATTTTGAAATGAAAAAAACGCCTTCAACTTCGGAACTACCCACATCATAAACGGGAACAATATGAGGGTGATCTAGTGAAGCAAGAACTCTTGCCTCTTCAAAAAATGATTTCAATCGTTCTGTGTCTTTGAATGCTTTTTTCGCAACTTTAATCGCAACCAACCTATCAAGCTTTTCATCCCTGGCAAGAAAGACTCTTCCAAATGAACCTTCGCCAAGCTGCTTTATAACCCGATATCGATCTAAAATAATATCTACATGAACTTGATCAGCATTTTCCCAATCCGTGATACCTGTTATGGATTTTAAACCTGATACTGGTTGCACATCAACTGACCCAATTTGAACAACGGTTTCATTAAAAGCGATTCCATTGCCTAAATTATCAATTTGGGCAGACAGGATTTCCTTCTTATCCATCCAAATTGCCCCAAAAGTTAGGAACCTTTAAAATAAAACCAATATCAAGTTACACAATTATCCAAGTTCGAAAATACTTTGATGTATTATAACCAATAAAACATTAAATCACCGTAATAAAAAAGCGCAAGGTTAGCAGTTACAGGAATTGTTTAATTACTAATTATAATTTAATCCTACCTAATCTTAATCCTAGAGCTTAAATTCAGAATAATGGGACTAATTTTTTTTACTTTCGGGAGCTAATTTTATGATTTCTTTACACAAACCACTTTGCTTTTTAATCATTTTAATATTATCAACACAAAATATTATCGCCGAAGACCTGCGTGCCTCATTAATGCAAAGCATCAGCCAAAGAGAGGAATCATCTTGGGCCATGGCACAAAAGATTTGGGACTTCGCAGAGCCTGGCTACCTTGAAAAACAATCTTCAAACCTAATCTCAAACGCTTTAAACAAAGAGGGCTTTATAATAGCAAAAGGTATCGCAGGAATTCCCACAGCTTTCTCGGCAACTCTGGGTTCAGGAAAACCAGTTATCGCCATTATTGGTGAATACGATGCACTTCCTGAAATCGCTCAAGAGGCTGTCCCCTTTCGTAAAGCCAAAGAAGGTGGCAATGGTTACGGTCAGGCCTGTGGGCATCATTTATTTGGAGTCGCATCTGCAAATGCAGCAATGGCAATCGGGGATGCCATCAAGGCGGGAAAAATCAAAGGAACTATTAGGTATTATGGTTGCCCTGCAGAAGAAGGAGGCGCTGCAAAAGCATTCATGGTTCGCGAGGGCCTTTTCAAAGATGTTGATGTGGCACTCCATTGGCACCCTGGCAGCCGAAATGCTGCAGGTGATTCATCATGCCTTGCCAGAATTGCAGTAAAGTTTCGTTTTCACGGTCAAGCAGCTCATGCAGCAGGTTCCCCTGAAAAAGGTCGCAGCGCACTTGATGGATTATTACTCGCAATCCATGCAGTGGAACTACTCCGTGAACATACACCTGAAGGCACTCGGTTGCATCACACCATCACTTCGGGAGGTGGCGCAGCCAATGTTGTTCCAGAGTTTGCAGAAGGTTTTTTCTATGTTCGACATCCTAAATCGGATGTTGTAAAAACACTTTGGCCTCGTTTGCTAAAATGCGCCCAAGGAGCTGCTCTTGCAACAGAAACTAGGCTTGAAGTCGTTCCATTAGGTGGAACCATGGAAATACTTCCGAACGATACCCTTGCACAGGTAACCAGAAAAAATCTGATTGCACTCAACAACCTTGAATACACCAAAGAAGAAATGGCTTTCGCATTGCGCATTCGTGAAACATTCCCAGACAAAAACACTCCCATCGATTCGCTCAAGGAAGTTCTTGATCTCTCAGGAAAAACCACAATGGGTTCAACCGATGTTGGCGATGTCTCATGGGTAGTACCAACCACGGGATTTAGCGCTGCCACCTGGGTTCCAGGAACCCCCGGGCATTCATGGCAAGCCGTGGCATGTGGCGGAACAACCATAGGTAAAAAAAGAATGATGCTAGCTTCAAAAGTTTTGGCGACTACAGCTATAGACCTTTTTGAATCACCAGAACTTGTTGCAAAAGCGAAAGTTGAATTATCGAAGAAATGGTCTGAGCCAAGAAAAGTAGAGTGTGTGTTAAGCTCGTAATGTATAGTAAAAGATATCCATTAAACGAGGAGTAAGCCATGAAGAAAGTAAGGGCTGTGTATTCTAAAGAGTTCAAAGTATCAACAATAAGAATGATGGAAAGCAAAGGTATGAGTGCTAAAGAGGTGGAAGAGTCATTGGGGATACCAGCGCATACTATTCGCCAATGGCGTCGCCAAATTACCGCAGAAGGGCCAGAATCATTCACAGGTAAGGGTCGAATGAACGAGAAGGATGCCGAGATAGCCAGACTGAGGTTGGAGAATCGAAGGTTGCTGGCAGAG
>DBCB01000066.1 GCA_002303765.1 Planctomycetaceae bacterium UBA969 | reverse complement strand
ACTATTAATTGCAAGCAATTCCTTCGCAGAAGAAAAAATCAAAGCTTTGATTCTTGATGGCCAGAATAATCACAATTGGAAAGGCACCACTCCTATTCTCAAGAAAATTCTTGAAGATACAGGTAAGTTCAGCGTAGAAGTTGCTACCTCCCCCGCAAAGGGCCCCGAAATTGCAACCTTCAGACCTAAGTTTTCCAACTATCAAGTTGTTGTAAGTAATTACAATGGCCAGGATTGGTCCAAGGAAACCCAGAATGATCTGGTTGAATATGTAAAAAATGGTGGCGGCTTTGTTCCTGTTCATGCAGCCAACAACGCCTTCCCCGCATGGGCCGAATACAACGAAATCATTGGCGTCGGCGGCTGGGGCGGCAGATCCGAAAAGAGCGGCCCTTATGTCCGTTTGAAAGATGGTAAGTTTGTCAATGATATGACCCCAGGCCGGGGCGGTAGCCATGGCAAACAACACGAATTCGTTGTCGTTACCCGCAATACCGAACACCCCATCACCAAAGGTTTACCCGCAGAATGGCTGCACAACACCGATGAACTTTACGATAGGCTTCGTGGCCCTGCAAAAAACCTAACCGTTTTGGCAACTGCTTATGCAGACCCAAAGACAGGTGGCTCCGGCGAACACGAACCTATGCTCATGGTGCTTGATTACGGCAAAGGCAGAATTTTTCACACCACTTTGGGCCATGCTGAACCTGCAATGAAGTGCATTGGCTTCGAAGTTACCTTTGCAAGGGGTACCGAGTGGGCCGCCACCGGAAAAGTTACCCTCAATACCATTCCAGCAAACTTCCCCAAGGCCGATAAAGTTAGCATCCGCTAACAACGCCTTATAATTTTATTTAAGTAAGGGCCCTGAAAACCTCAGGGCCCTTCTTTTTTTATTGCTACAGGTTCCGATTATGGGATTTATTCTTCTGTAAAACCCCCTGCAAAACAGGTTTTTGTGCTTTATTGGCTACTTTATTTCCGATATAAAGAAGGGTGTATTAAATTAGACTAGGTTTTGACCCCACCCACTCCTTCCGATTGCCTTTCATGAACTTAAATCATCCAACATCCTGGATTGCAGTACTAGCCATGCTTCTCGTAAATGGAGTAGGGTATGGAGCAGAAACCACCCCCTCTTTCCTTCATGAAATCATGCCCTTGTTAACTAGGCATGGCTGTAATCAGGGCGCTTGCCATGGAAAAGGCAATGGGCAAAATGGCTTCAGACTTTCGCTTCGAGGTTATGCTCCCGAGTTGGATCATGCTTGGCTGACTCGCGAATTTTTAGCTCGCAGAATTGATACTGCAGATCCGGGCGAAAGCTTGCTTGTTCGTAAAGCAATGGGCGAAGTAATGCACGAAGGTGGCAGGCTGTTTTCGCGAAACAGCAAATCTCATGAAGTGATGGTTCAATGGTTGAAAGCGGGAATGCCAGGCCCACTAAAAAATGAAGCAAAACTTACCGGATTAAAAATCACCCCCTCAACCATGCTTCTTGCAAAAGATCAAAAACAGCAGCTCAAGGTTCTTGCTGAATTCTCTGACAGCAAAACTGTTGATGTAACTTGGCTGGCAAAATTTGCAGTTGCTGATACTTCCCAACTTAGTGTGGATGCCAACGGTTTGGTAACTGCGCTTCGTCCTGGCGAAACCTCGGTACAAGTGTTTTTCGAAGACCAAGTCGCAATCGCTACTTTTACCACTCCCTATAAAGCCCCAATTCCCATCGCATCTTTTCCCAAGGCAATAAACCCAGTTGATGATGCTGTGTTTAAAAAACTTTCAGGTCTGGGGATTCCCGCAAGCCCATCTTGCACAGATGAAGTTTTCTTGCGCAGGCTATACCTTGATACTGCAGGGATTCTGCCCACCCCTTCTGAAGTCACCGCCTTCCTTGCAGATAAAAGCACAAACAAGCGTGCCATTATGATCGATAAGGTTTTGGATAGACCCGAGTTTGTCGATTTCTGGACCTTGCAACTTGCAGACATTTTCCAGAACCGAAAAGAACGCGATCACGATGTTCGTGGCACCAAAGGCGTCCGGGCGTTTCACTCCTGGCTTCACGATCAGGTTCGCACCAACAAGCCTTGGGATGTGCTTTGCAGTGAAATTCTTACCTCGACGGGTACCACGTCTGAAAACCCCTCAGTCGGTTATTTCATCGTAACTGTGGGGGAACAGCGCGAAGCGCATCGCAGCGAAGTCGTGGCATCCATGGCGCAATCTTTTCTAGGCACCCGCATTGGCTGTGCCCAATGCCATAACCACCCACTTGAGAAATACACCCAAGATGATTTTTATCGGTTCTCCGGTTTTTTTTCGAGGCTGCGACTGGATCGAAAAGATCCTAAAGATGGTGGCACCACACTTTTCGCAAACTTAAAAGAAGATGAACAAAAACGCCCCCTCGGAGTAACCCAACCCCGAACCGGTGAATTCCTCAACCCAAGGCCTATCGACCGCGCCCCTGTTGAAACCAACAAAGAAACCGACCCCAGGCAGGCGCTTGCCAAATGGATGATCGACCCAGCAAACGAATTATTTCATGGAGCATTAGTTAATAGAGTTTGGAAGCATTTCATGGGCATGGGCCTTGTCGAACCTGTGGATGATTTGCGCTCGAGCAACCCGCCCTCCAACAAAGAACTCTGGGTCTATCTTAAAAGCGAATTCATCAAGAACAAATGCGATACAAAGCATTTGATCCGCTTGGTTCTTAACTCTCAGGCTTACCAACTCGAATCGGGAACTGTTCCGGGAAATGAAACAGACACCCGGTTTTATTCCCACTATTATCCCAAACGCCTAGGTGCTGAAGTTATCCTTGATGCAGTTAGCTTTTCAACAGGTATACCCGAAAATTTTCCCGGCTATCCCGAGGGGATTCGTGCTGTGCAAGTACCCGACCCTAGCATCCGTTCTTACTTTCTTTCAGTGTTTGGCAGATCAGAAAGAGTTACCGCTTGTGCTTGCGAACGATCCGAAGAAGTAAGCCTGCCCCAACTGTTGCACTTGCAAAACGGGCAATGGATTGCAGATAAAATGGGCAATCCCAAGGGCAAACTAAAAACCCTCATCTCTGATAAACGAACAGATAACGAAAAAATCTCAGAAATGTTCCTTACGACCTTATCACGACTTCCAACAGAAAAAGAAACCGGTGCCCTTGTTAAGGAATTAGCAAAGTCGACCTCGAAGGAAGAGTTTTATCAAGATGCATTCTGGGCCTTGTTGAACACGGTGGAGTTTTCATTTAATCATTAAGCCACCTGAATATAAAGGATGAATCCATGCTGGATCTGATACTTGGAAAAAAAGCTTATAACTGTGATGGTGTAAACCGCAGAGATTTTCTCAGGGTTGGTGGCATCGCTGGCCTTTCACTACCTTCGCTTTTACAACTAGAAGCTCAGGCAAAAACTAAGAAAGCCCGTGCTAAGAGCGTAATCCTTGTCTACTTAGGTGGCGGGTTAACTCATCACGATACCTTTGACATGAAACCCGATGCACCCGAAGAAGTGCGGGGGAAATACAAATCCATCGATACCGTCGTGCCCGGTTTAAGAATTGGTGAACTTCTGCCCAACATGGCAAAGGTGATGGATAAAGTAGCATTGGTTCGTTCGGGCGCCCACAATAACGATCATCATGAAACTGCTACCAACTGGGCGATGTCTGGGCGCTTTGGCTCTGCCTTTGGCGACTTCCCCGCAATAGGCGCAGTCGTTGCCCACGAAACCGGTCTGGGCGGTTCCATGCCCCCTTATGTTGCAGTACCGCGAAACCCATCCTTCACCTGGGAACTAGGAAAAAGCGCCTATCTGGGTGGCAGATACGAATCATTCAAAGCAGGCGATCCCAACGACGCGAATTTTAAGGTACAAGATCTTTCTCCTGCTGAACAACTATCCCCAACACGGTTGGAACGCAGGGGCAATCTAAGACAGGCTGTTGATCAACTCGCCAAGAAACTCGATAACTCCGAGCAGGTGAAAACCTTTGGCGAATTCCAACAGCGAGCTTCTGAATTAGTGCTTTCGCCCAAAGCCAGATCAGCTTTTGCCATCAATTCAGAGAACGATAAATTAAGAGATCGCTACGGCCGTACCACCTTTGGCCAAAGCTGTTTATTAGCACGCAGATTAGTAGAAAATGGAGTGCGCTTCACCACGGTCAACTACGGTGGCTGGGATCACCATGCGAAAATCTTCGAAGGCTGCGACAAGAAACTGCCCGAATTTGACAAAGGGCTCTCCGCACTAATTGAGGATCTTCAAGTTCGTGGTTTACTGGATGATACCTTGCTTGCAGTCTATGGCGAATTTGGCCGTACTGCAAAGATCAACAAAGATGCAGGCCGGGATCATTGGGCTCAAGCAGCTTCCCTGTTATTTGCAGGGGCAGGGGTAAAGCCTGGATTTATTCTGGGCGCAACCGATAAGCTAGGTGCATTTGTTACCCGTAGGCCTGTAAGCCCAGCTGATGTTGCCTGTACTATTTTTGAATCTCTTGGAATCGACCCAAGAAAACAACTGCTCTCACCCGATGGCAGACCGATTGAAATTCTGGATCAGGGTGAACCCGTGCGAGAGTTGTATGCTTAATTTTATTCGATTGTTATTCCTTACTGTGATCTTGGTTGGCTTGCTATTAAGTACTAATGCAGTTGGGCAGGAAAAGAAAAAAACAGAGAAGCCCCCAGAACCGCCTAAGATTCTCATGGTGATCCCACCCTTCATGGAGCAGGATAAAACTTCCAAAATTCTTCTCAGGGGCAAGCAACTCGATCTTGTCACCTCGGTCGAAGCAGCAGGGAAAAAAGTTAAAATTATTCGCAAGGGCAAAGCAGGGGTTCCACAAGGAATGTCTGCAGACAAGCTTGGCGATACCGAAGTCGAAATTGAAATAACTTCACAAAAAGAAGATCGTCTGGAATTGGTCGCGAAAACAGATGCCCTGAATTCCAAGCCTTTTGAGTTACTGATCAAGAATGGCATCCTATCAGAGAAAGAACCAAATCAAGGATTCACCCAAGCCCAAGAGTTGACTAAACCATCCATGGTGCATGGCAAAATTCAAGCAAACCAGGATGTTGATGTTTTTAAAATTAAGGCAGCCTCTGGAAGTTTGATACAAGTTAAAATTCATGCAGAAAAATTTGGCTCGCCTTTGGATGCCATGCTTACGGTTTATGATGATGCGGGAGTTAAACTTTTTTTTGCAGATGACTCGAAAGAATCACGGGATGCATCTTTAAGTTTTAAGATGCCTGCTGGTGGGATGGTAAATCTTTGTGTACAAGATGCGCATGATCGAGGCGGGGATTTGTTTCATTATTTGTTAGAGGTGGGGAAATAAA
>DBCB01000100.1:10185-13638 GCA_002303765.1 Planctomycetaceae bacterium UBA969 | reverse complement strand
TCTGGAGTTGGTGGCTCAGCATTTCAAAGCGGTGGCGGCGGAAATATGGGCGGACAAAATAATATGGGCGGTGGTGGATTTGGTGGCGGCCAATTTGGTGGCGGTGGATTTGGTGGCGGAAACATGGGTGGCGGTGGGTTTGGCGGTGGTGGGTTTGGCGGCGGTGGCCAATTTGGTGGCGGCGGGTTCGGTGGTAAAGGTGGTTTTGGTAGTGGCGATAATGGCTTGTAAAACCCTTTAAGTTCAACTCTCAAACACCGGCAGAAAGTCTCTGTCGGTGTTTTTTATTTCAGCTTATATCAACTGATAAAATACATTTCTTTGCTTGGGCAAATAGCCAAGTTCTCTTATCGAGTTCCTGATTTCATCTAAACTTAAATGGTAAACGGTGCCTGCTGAAGAAACCACATTTTCTTCAATCATTAGGCTACCCATATCATTGGCCCCAAATTGTAACGCAAGTTGCCCGATTTTTCCGCCTTGAGTAACCCAGGAAGATTGTATGTTCGGAATATTATCCAGATAAATTCTTGCCAAGGCTTGAGTCCTTAGGTATTCAAATCCACCTGTAGGCGAAATGTGAGCCATCTCGGTATTCTCTGGCTGAAATGTCCAACAGATGAATGCAGTGAAACCCCCGGTTTCATCTTGAAGCTGCCTTAATTTCTCTAAGTGTTCAATCCGTTCCGCAAGTGTTTCAACATGTCCAAACATCATGGTGCATGTTGATTTGCCACCCAAGTTATGCCAAACCCTGTGAACTTCAAGCCATTCTTCAGTCAAGCATTTGTTTTTGGTAAGAAGTTTTCGAACTCGATCTGCAAGAATTTCACCCCCGCCACCAGGTAGACTACCTAGACCAGCATCTTTAAGCCGCTGCAGTACTTCTTTTAATGGTAACTTGTTGAGTTTATGAAAATGCCAAATCTCAGGAGGGCTAAAGGCATGTAGATTAAATTTGGGGTATCTGGTTTTGAGGTCTCTTAGTAAATCTTCATACCATTCTAGTTTAAGTGTTGGGTGCAAGCCGCCTTGTAGTAGGGTTTGATCTCCGCCTAATGCTATTGTTTCTTCGATTTTTTTGTAAATTTCTTCACGGGGAAGAACATACGCATCTACATCCGAAGATTTGCGATAAAAGGCGCAAAAGTCGCAAACTGCTGCACATATGTTGGTGTAATTGATATTACGGTCAATATTGAAGGTTCGATAACTTTCGGGGTGTAGTTTGTTGCAAACCTTATTTGCAGCTTCACCCAAAGAAAGAATGTCGGCTTTTTCTAAAAGTAAAAGGCCTTCTTCTGGAGTTATTCTTTTGCCATCAATAGCTTTTTGCAAAAGTTCTGCAATCATGGAAATCTATACTTCTTTCGTGTTCAATTAGCCCGTTTTCGTAAGCCAAGTGTCGATATAATTCTAGCCCTGCTATTTCCTTACTACCCAAATTATATTGAATGATATGCGAAAGGTATCTTCTACAAAAGCCTGCATCCAGTCCAAGTATTTTAGATTCATGACTTGCGATTTCGCCCACATGCGCCATTCCTGCTTTTTTAGACTTTGCAAAGTATTGAGTCAGATTCTCTCCAAATGCCCGTTCGTGTACTGCCCAGATTGCATATACAAATGGCAAATTTGCATAATCATGCCATTCCTTTCCTAAGTCGTAAGCAAATGGGAATCCACTCAAACACGCTTTCATTGCACGGTCGCCAATCAAAAGAACCCCATCGGTTGTTACTTTTTCGGGGTCAGCATTCATAGGCAAGGCCGAGGAAGTAAAAGCAATCCCATGCAATTGTTTAGAGAGTATTTTTAAAAGTGCGACACTCGTCTTTGATCCTTCGTCAAGGGAAATTGATTTGATTTCGGGCCAGGGAACTTTGCTAAATAAGGTTACACTAAGAACCGGGCCATGGGAAGCGATTGAAATTCCCGGAATGATGCGGTAGTTGGGGTGACGAAAGTATTCGATCACGGGTATTAAAGCAATATCGAGTTTATCTGCAGCAAGATCTCTTGCAAGGTGGCTTGGAACTTGGAGGTCAAGAACCCAATGGGGTGCAATCTGAGCCAGATTGTGTATAAGCGGTTTTGTGTTCAGATAATTGACCGCGCCAACTCTTACCTGTTTCATGCTCACCTCCTGCTATATATTAACCGGAATCTTCTTTGGAATATAACTCAAAGATTAAATCTATTGCAAAGATTAATGAGGTTTAGCTTAATCGGGTTTAACCCATGCAAAAACTATTGTTTGAGATGGCTGTGAAATGAAAAACTCCTCTGGTTTTATGTTAACCAGAGGAGTTGATGTTTTATTAAGGTTGTTTGCGTTTTAATTGCAAGATGGGATTCCGATCATTTCGACGCAGGGGATTTTTCTGCAAACCTTATAGGTAACAGTGAAAGGTTCCATGGTGCAATAAGTTTCTGGCACTTGGAAAAGGGATTCTTCCTTTACCAAAGAGCAGGTAGTAACAGGGACTTTGCAACAACGTTGTTCAGTTATCATTTTGCACCGTTGTGCCTTGATGATTTCTTGGCGATTTTCGCAAACCATTTTGCAAGTGGTGTAGGGGATCTTTCTAACACAATGTTGCTGAGTCATAATGCATTTTTGTGCCGTGACCATTTTGCATTGTTCTTCGCAGACCATTTTGCAAGTGGTGTAAGGAGTCTTCTTGACACAGTGTTGTTGGGTCATAATGCATTTTTGAGTAGTAACCATTTTGCATTGTTCTTCGCAAACCATTTTGCAAGTGGTGTATGGGGTCTTCTTGACGCAGTGTTGCTGGGTCATGATGCATTTTTGAGTGGTAACCATTTTGCATTGTTCTTCGCAGACCATTTTGCAAGTGGTGTAGGGGGTTTTGCAGACCTTATGTTCGCAAACCATTTTGCAGCATTTACGGGTAACTGTGAAGTTTTGTACTTCAGGAACCATGCAACATCTGGTGAAACATACTTTTTTGCAAACAGTTTTGGGTATAATTTTGCAGCAATAAGAACGGATCACATTGCAATGTTCCTTGCGCACATAATTCGTGCAAGTAATGGTTCGAGTTTCCATTCTGGGTTCCCAGATTTTTTTGCAGATCGTTCGGTTTGGTAGTTGAACTGGGCTGCAGCTAACATGGCCTGAAACATAAATCATCTTGCAGCAGCATGGATCCATAGTCCAAAAGCCAGGATGGCAAACTTTTCGCATCACTACTTGACCGGGTATTTCACAGACTTCGGTTCTCCATGACCCAGTTTGAACGCAGATTTGTTGTTCTGTGCAAACAGGTTCCCAAGAGTAACTTCTAACTACGGTTTCTCTTGGTTCCATTACGGATTCATAGATGGTTTCTGCGATATCCCTAGTTTCGGTGGTGTAAACAGGTTTCATGACCGTACGGGTGCAAGGCACTTGCTCTTCGTAATAAACGGGTTTTTGTACGGTGAAGT
>DBCB01000100.1:1440-10093 GCA_002303765.1 Planctomycetaceae bacterium UBA969 | reverse complement strand
GTGTTCTTCTTTGACGCGTTGTTCGTAAACAGGTTTGTAGGTGTTGTATTTGACAGGAACTTGGTAGGTTTGCCAAACGGGTTTTTGTACGGTGTAATGTTCTTCCTTAACGCGTTGTTCGTAAACAGGTTTGTAGGTGGTATATTTGACAGGAACTTGATAGGTCTGCCAAACGGGTTTTTGCACGGTGTAGTTTTCTTCACGAACGCATTGTTCATAAATAGGCTTTAATACTGTGTAGTTGCGAACAACATCGAAGCATTCCCAAACGGGTTTGCAAACGGTGTACGAAGTATCGCGATAAGTTGTTTCGTAAACCGGCCTGTAGCAAACTGATTTGCATTCCTTCATCACTGTCCGGTATACAGGCTTATAACAAAGCTGACTGCGTTCCTCGATTGATTCTTTGTAAGTGATTCTGCATTGCACTTCTGGCAGGCAGAATTGTTCGCGTTCGCAGCAAACAGGCGAGTAGCGGACCGCGCCACAATGCCGGGCTTGGGCGGATGCCTCTACACAAAGCAGTGCAGAAAGCGCAAGCAACCAAACATTCCAAGAAGATCTAATCATAGCATCAATCTCAAAAAGGAAACGGAAAATAGGGAAGCCCGGTAAAAGAGCTGCCCAACATATATCTGTGATAAGTTTGCTTCAAAAACCCAAATAGAGAAATGGAACTTTAGGGAAAATGAAATGTTTCAGAAGGTTGGCAAAGGAATTGTCGTTAATAGTGTCACAAACGGTAATTGTTTCCATTTGTAAAAAGTATCAGATCCCTTTTGCAGCATGCATAATCCAACTATCTGTTTTATTCGATTAGATCGGTCTTCCAGAGTTTGCTTTTTTTGTTATGTCCCTTTCTCGGTATCGATCTTTGATTGAATATTCTTTTTGAAATGGTGCAACATGGGTCAAGAAATTAATCAGGGTGGCGAGACACTTCTACCTGAAATTAGGTTTAAAAGTGAAGACCGTACTCCCCAAGGATTCTTTTCGATGATTTTAGAGCTCCAGCCCAGTAAAATTTTAATGGAGTTTTACGCACCTCGAATTGTTATTGGGCGCAGTAGTGGGTCAGATTTTCGCTTGCCCTCGCTTTGTGTCAGCAGAAGGCATTGCATGCTTAATTGGTCTGAACAGGGCTGGGTTTTGCGTGATCTTGATAGTAAGAATGGAACTTATGTGAATGGTGAATTAATCACCACCAAAAGAATCGAAGAGTTTGACGAAATTAAAATCGGGACGTTTTCATTCATTGTTAAAAAATCCGAAGCAGAATTCCAGTTGTTTAAAGCCATCCAAGAATACAAGCGGGCTGGTTAAAACCTTTTCTAATAAAGCCTTATTCAATAATTTAACTGTAAGGAATTATTTGTTAATAAATGCTTACTGCATAGTGATTGCTATTTGTTTTTTCATATAATCAGGCTTTTTGACACATTCGATTTAATAAAATCATTATTAAACTCACTTCCGCCTTCAATCTTCATGCTAAAATCTAGTAGATTTTAAAATGGAGTATAATAATGCCGATTCTGGATCGTGAAGAATACATTGAACAATTCTACTTTTTTCAAACTCTTAGAGACCGAATAAAGGCTTCTATTGCGACACAAGATGTCCTAGAGAGAATTGACCAGGAAATTCTTGCTACAACCAAACTCCCCATGGCAATCCAGTTTCTTGCAACTGAAATAAAAGAAAGCGGGCTACTAAGCACCGGATTTAAAATACTAAGTCATTACTTCACGCCCTTTCAATCTTTTATCATCAAATCAACCGAAGATGAAAATAGGAAATTTAGCATCGACACAGGTTTACATGTGTTGGAGAAGATGGCTAAGTATCTTGCTGACTCTCCTTTGCCTTCCGGATTGTTTGTGTTTCAATTTGAAATCCTATCGCGAAACAAACTGGGATATGAGGAAGGCATTACAGCGATGGCAAACGATCCCTTGTATTCGAAAGAATGGAAGGATTTTATCTTGTTTGTATCTAAGCAAATAGGATTGGTGGAATTTGCGGAATTTGTTTATTTGCGTTCGGAGTATTATCTGGAGGTCGAGCGAAAGCAAGACCCATCGTATGAACCGCCATTGCAACCACTTTTTGCTAGTAAGGAAGGTCGAATTGCGAAGGCAAACTTGGGCAGGGATCCTTTTTTTCTATTTGCAGCATTGCAAAGGCAATTGAATTATCCGGAAGTGCCCAGAAGTACAGAAAAAGAAACACCCAAAGATGAAATTATGGTGGTTAGACAAAGAGTAAATGACCTCGAAATAAGACTGAAATTGATTGAAGCCGAGGTTAAGGGCAATGTTGACCTTTCACTTTTTGCCAAGCCAGCAATCTTGGAAAATCTTCCGAAAAGTGATGGCTTTGCAGACTAAACAACTAGCTTGCAGGCCTGAAAGTTCTAAAGCTACGAAGAACTTCGTAAAGGTCTGCGGTCACTGCGACTTCATCTTCCATGAAATCTTGAACCCATGTGAAATTCTTGCGTTGCGCTGCTGCTATCAAAGGCAAAAGGTCTGATAGCCTAACCCGAACGGTAGGTGCTTGGATAATATCTTTGTCTGAATCTGCTGATTCCTTGAAAACTCTAAGGTGTGGTGCCATTTTGAATCCTCCTAGATTCTTTTACATGCTAAGCAAAATTGCTTTTTTGCTTGCTTTAACAACTGCAGGTTGGTGGTCTTGTTAAATCCGTGACCCCCGCCATAACTATAATCGGCAATTCAAGAAGATAACTTTGATGAAAAATTAAATCTTTAGGTAATACTTGGGCGTTTAGAGTGTCATTATCCTAAAAGTTTTACCTGGCAGATTAAAAACAATTGCAAGAGGATGGTTTTAGTAAAAACGGAGCACTTCAAAGTAGCGACAAGCGGAATTTATCTTTACGATGTGAATAAGAAAAGCGGTTCTTAATATTCAGGGTGATTATGATTGAAAAAGTTGCAATTATTGGGGCAGGGGCTTGGGGAATGGCTTTAGCCTTGCACCTAGCAAGGGAAAACAAGTGTGCTGTTTCCTTGTGGAGTGTGAGGGAGGCTTCGAGGAATAATTTAAAAGTTTCTCGAGGCAATAACTTGCTGCTTCCGGGAATTATTTTGCCTTCCCAAATTGAAATTAGCGATTCCTTTACGGATGCAATATCAGGCGCAGGATTATTGGTTTCTGCTATTCCATCAGCACATTTGCGCACGGTCCTTAAAAATATTGATTCGCAAACACCCCCAATGCTGCCTGTTCTTAGCACAACCAAGGGGCTCGAGCGTGTTTCTTTTCTTAGGCCCAGCCAAACTATTTTAGATGTTCTTGGCCCTAGGCCGGTTTCGATTTTAAGTGGCCCTAGCCATGCTGAAGAAGTGGCTCGAGGTTTGCCAACTTCTTTGGCCCTTGCAGGTTCCGATCCTGATATTAATTTGCAAATCCAGTCTCTTTTTAATTCTGAATCATTTAGAGTTTATACTAATCATGATGTTCTCGGGGTTGAGATTGCAGGTGCGCTTAAAAATGTAATTGCAATTGCAGCAGGGATAAATGATGGCCTGGGATATGGTGATAACGCAAAGGCCGCCCTAATTACTCGGGGTTTGGTTGAGATGACACGATATGGGGTTGCATGCGGTGCGGAGGCCTCGACTTTTAACGGTTTGGCAGGCTTGGGTGATTTGATTGCTACATGCACCAGTCCTCATTCTAGAAATCGTAAAGTGGGAGAAAGATTAGGTAAAGGCGAAAAGTTGGCCCAGTTTCTTCCGGGTATGTCGCAAGTTGCAGAGGGAATATTTACTGCGCCTAGTATCCGCGAACATGCTGTTCAAAGGAATATTGATTTGCCCATCATTGAACAGGTTTATCAGGTTTTGCAACACGGGAAGAGCCCCAAAACTGCAGTGCAGGATTTAATGAATAGGGCGCCTAGGAAAGAATAGCTGGGGAAATGAACATTCAACTTGCATGCAAAGAATGGGCTTCGGTTTGTGCTGCTCTTGCTTCGGGAAGGCAATCTATTTTGCTCCGCAAGGGCGGTATTGCTGAACCAACGGGAGATTTTCAGGTTCAATCTAATTGGTTTTGGCTTTATCCCACTTATGTTCATCAGCAACAAAATCAATTGCGAGAAACTGAATGGCTTGAAAAGGGTGAGATGTTTAAAGCCCCGCCAAAAAAGATTCTGTTCTTTCACCTTGCTGAAGTTGTCGAAACTTATCATTTGATGAATCTTGATATCTTGGAAAAACTCGAGCCTTTCCATGTTCTTTCGAAGGAGTGTAGTAGTTCCAGATTTGCTTATCGGAGCCCAGGGTTAACCGTAATGCTCGTTAAAACATATAAAATCTCAACGCCTGTTGAGATTGATGAAACCCCTTTTTATTTGGGATGTAAATCCTGGGTTAATCTTGAAAGTCCTTTAGATGCTAACGCTATTTCCCCTATCCTTTCTTCCGATGAGTGTTCTGCCGAACTTGAGAAAATCAGAACTATTATTAAAGGTTAGAGTTTATCCATGATCAATAATACCTTCTTAATAATTTCATTGGTCTTTGCACAATCAGATGTTGATAAAGTTGCTGCTGCAAAGTTTCCGGAAAAAGAAGTTAAATTGTTGGTACAGCAAGCGATGGAATATTGGCGGGTTCCGGGAGTCGCAGTTGCAATTGTCCATGAGGGCGAAACCCTTTTTGAATCTGGTTTTGGTGTTGTAGAAATAGCCAAACAAAAGCCAGTCACAAATAATACTCTTTTTCCAATCGCATCTTGTACCAAGGCCTTTACCAGTGCATTGGCTGCTTCTATGGTCGCTAAGAAAAAGCTTGATTGGGATGATAAGGTGCAAAAGCATTTGCCCTGGTTTAAATTGTCTGATCCTTTTGCGTCTGAAGATTGCAGATTGCGGGATTTGTTTTGCCATAGGACGGGTTTGGGCAGCAACGATTTACTCTGGTACAGGAGTGGACTTGCACCTGAAGATAATGTTCGCAAGGCTGCATTTTTACCTTTGGAAAACCCCTTTCGGTCAACTTACCAGTATCAATCGATCATGTATTCTGCAGGAGGGTTGGTTTGTGAAAAGGTTGGTAATGCAAGTTGGGAGAAACTTTTAAGGCAAGAAATACTGGACCCCCTGGGAATGAAAGACACAGTGGTGTTACCTCCAAATGAAAATCTTTCTCGGGGGCATTTTATCGGTAAGTTTGGGTTCCCTGAAGTTAAAGAACCTTATGTTAGTGCGTTCCCAGACCCTGCAGGTAGCGTTTATTCTTCCGCCCATGACCTTGCTAATTGGCTTAAATTCCAAGTTGATCCTGCGAATCAGAAATATGCCAAAATGGATCTTGCACCCCAACTGCTCGAAACTCAGAAACCGCAGGTTGTTAATCCTTTAGATGCTATGAATAAATTACTGCATCCCTTTACTGCGCAGATGTCCTATGGGTTGGGTTGGGTTATTCAGGATTACCGTGGCATAAGGTTGGTTTCTCATGCTGGGGCTATTGATGGTTTTCGGACGCATATTGCTACGATTCCAAATGCAAAATTTGGTTTAGTGATTCTCTCAAACCTTGAACACACAAGAATGAATCTGGCGCTCAGCAATTCGCTGATTGATTTATTATTTAACTTTTCCCGGGTGGAGTGGGATAAGAATTACGCATTTATCATGGCCGAAGGTTTGCAAAAATCCAAGATTGCTTACGATGATAACTTAGTTGAGTTGTTAAAAAAATATCCTGGTTCTCTCAACTTGGCAGAAGTTTTGGGGGAATATCAGAATCCCGCTTATGGGAAAGTTGAGCTAAAAATGCAGGGTAAAAATGTCAGGCTGGTTGTTGGCAAGCATTTTGTTGACCTTAATCATTTGGGGTCGTCTATTCTTTATGCGGGTGATTTTGTCTTTGATAATCCCGTTCTTACTTTTACTAGAGATTCTTCCGGGAAGATTGCTTCTTTTAAAATAACTGGCAGACTTAAAGCTGAGTTTTTTAAACTTCCTTGATCATTTTTTAGCAGATTGCTTTTATGCTGCTTTGCTAGTTGTTCTTGCAAATGTATTTTTATTCAAGGCTGGTTTAGCCTTGATAGGTGCAAGTTGCAGTAAACTTGGAAGCCATAGTATGGAACAAATCATGCAAGAACTTACGCCCAATGCTAAGAGAAGTCCCAAGCTCGAAAGTCCAAGGTGGGAAGATATTGTTAACGAACCAAAACCCAGTACCGTGGTGAGTCCTGCGACAAATATTCCTTTGAAGGTGCTGCTTTTTAACTGGTAAGGTTTGCTTCGGTCTCGTCCTAAAAAGTCGTGGATTACATGCACAGCATTATCGATACCAACCCCGACGAGAATCGGAAATGCAATCATATTCGCTGGATTCAGTTGGTAGCCTAGCAACCATACTGCTCCCATGGTAATGCAAAGCCCCATGGCCAAGGGAATGAGGGCCAAAGTTACCAAGATGGTTTTTCTGAAGTCCCAAGATAGAACCAGGATGATTGCAATTAACGCGTAGATCCCTGCCCATTGAAATCCAGACTTCATTCCTTTTAAGCCTTCAAGAGTTGTAAAAGGTTTACCCGTTGCACGAGCGTCAACTTTTTGAATGCTACTTACGAATTCTTTAAGGTTGCTGTATTCCCAAAGATTTTTCTTAGCGAATACTCGTAATAGCCATTGGTTGTTCTCACTTAAATATCGATTTCGAATTGGAGATGGAATATCAGCCACTTCAATAAATTCAGGCGTGGAAACTTCCTTTAATTGATGGAGGTTTTCGATAAGGTCGCCGGTGACTGCTTCTTCAAATTTTTTGAGTTCAATATTCGACATTTTGCTTTTACTGGATAGTACGCCTAAAAAGGTTACCAAGTCTTTCTTGACTTCGCTTAAATCTAAAAGGGAATTAGCTTCATTGGTTTTATTGGCAAGAAGTTGTAGTTCCTTGCTTAAGCCATCGATATCAGGTGTAGCGTGGCCTGGTTTTGATCCGCGAGTTGGCAATAACCTTAGCCTGTGTTGGATTTCTTTTAGTTGTCCTTTGTTTATTGATTGATCTTTGGGAAGCATGCTTGCTATTTCTGCAACTTGACTAACTTCTGGAAGGGCTTCAAATTTCTTTTTCCATTCGATTGCTTCTTCTCGAGTTGCAGTAAAAGTAACAGCATGCCAAGTTGCGGAGGGCATTTTTTCTAATAATACTTTTTCCCATTTTACCGAATCAAGTGAAGATGATTGTAAATGTAGCAGGTTGTGATCGTAAGAAACTTTCAGTGCTGGAATTAAAAATAAACATGTGAGCACTAGGCCAGAAATCACCATGGTTTTTGGTTTGCTGAATAAGGATGTGGTCCAACTATTTTGATTGATAGGGAAAGAAAGAATGCCGGGGAAAGAATCTATGGCTTCTGATTGTAACGCGGTTTTTTTGTACGATTCTGTTATTCCCAATAAGGAAGGAAGGATGGTGAAACAGCCGAGCGCGCAAAACAATATGCCGCTTCCTGCAATCCAACCCATTTCTGAAACTGCCTGAAAATCTGCAAGCATTGCAGCGAAAAAAGCTAGAGAAGTTGTGCAGGCCGCAGTTAGAATTCCAGGCCCTACTGAGAGCGCGGTTTTTTTAATTGATTCTTCTGCAGGGATACCTTTTTTTCTGTATTCGTCGAATGCGCTCACCCACAAAACCCCGTAATCGCCCAACCCTATCAGCATGACTGCAAAAGTTGCAGATAATAAATTAAGATGCCCGATAGTAATGGTTAGCCATCCTAATGAAAGAATGGTTCCTACTAACAAGGTTGAGATGGTAAGAACTGGATATCGCCAAGATCTGTATACAACAATGTATAAGAAAAGAACGCTTAAAAATGCCACCCAAGAAGCCGTTGCGCTGTCCCGTTGAGAAGCAGTCATTTCATCAGCTTCTAAAACTGGTAATCCAGTAAGGCCAACTTGAACATCTGGATGAAGTTTTGAGATGTCATTTAATATTTCACGCATCAATTTAACTGCTGGCATTGAGCTGACAAAATCCGACTTTTCTTGAGTGATAGGGCGGGCTAAAAGAATCGCTACGGATTTGTCTTCAGAAACTAGATAATTTGGTTTTGAAAGCATGGTCGTGTTGTGCTGGGATGTTGGCAGAAGGCCAACCCAGGGGCTTTTATAGGTTTCTCCAGATTCCAGATAATTTGTTGCAGCTCTGAGGATATTTCGGAATTGCGCAAGAAATGCTGTGTCTGCTTCGGTGACCGTCCCACGTGCTTCAATCTGTTTGATTCTAGCGTGTGCTTCGCAAGTTATGCTTTTTGTAGTAAATAAATTCCACGCAAATGGGAATTCAAGCAGAGGCGCCATGTTTGCAAGATGTCCGACGATTGTGCCTATTTCTTTGGGCTCTAGGAAAAGTAGAGATCTGTTTTTTAGATTTTGTAAGTCTACTTTGAAAAAGATACGGTCAAAACTTTCTTGATGTTCTGATAGTTTTAATGCTAGTTGTTCCAAGGCATCAATTTTGTTTTGTTCGTTCCCGCCTAACGCAACTACTACCATGTCGTCGTCTTGTCCAAACTCTGCAAGATAATGCTTCCAGTTTTGCTGGCACCATTTGCGATTACTGATCATGTCATCGCGATGGGTTTTAAACTC
>DBCB01000100.1:0-1357 GCA_002303765.1 Planctomycetaceae bacterium UBA969 | reverse complement strand
CCAAAAACCAACCAAGGTTTTTGAAATGAAAACATGGAAACAGCATAAATTAATCTGGCAGGAAACGAATCCTTGCCATCCTTGGCGTGACTCATTTTATTAGCGCCTCTTCCTCTAAATCTTTAAGCCCTTCTTTGGCTTAAGAGGGGCGGATATTAGGAAAGCGCCATTATATAAACAAGGCTAAAATCAAGATTGCTCTCATTAAAACAGGCCATATTTCCTATATTATGTAGGATGGAAACTATCGATATTGTTATGCCTTCCTAATTTACCGGGGCCCTTATGGATCTGATTCCTTTTTTGATTTTTAAGACTGAATCTGGGCAGGTTGAATTTGCCCAATGGCGAACCCAAGCTGGTGACGCTGCGTTAGCAGTTTTTCAAGATCGTGCAAAAGCGGAGTCTTTCATCCAAGTTTCTTCATTAGGCGAGTCTTGGATGGTTATGCAGCCTGCCTTACCCATGTTACAATCAATTTTTAAAGCCATGATCCAAGCCGGAGTTTTATTTGCCGTTTTGGATCCTGATGAAAAAAGTGCCCGAACTGTTTACAACCTTGCAGAAGTTGTAGCAGCGGCGGAAAGTTGGTTTTCCACTAACAACGGCAAAAAGTAAGTTAAAACTTCAAGGCTGTGTTTTGATTGGTCCATTCGCTTTTTGCTTTAAGGATTGGATCAACTTCTGCAACTAGGAATTCTTCCACTTGTTCTTTGGCTCTACCCGAGAAGCGGCCTTCAGCCATTACTTTTTCAAAATTAATGCTCGAAAACTCAGGTTCTTTTTTAAGCCTCTCGAGTAGATCATTTTTTCTACTACCGGACTTTAACTCTGCAATGACCGCATGACTATGCTTGCGGATGACTTCATGAAGATTTTGCCTATCGCCCCCATTTCCCACTGCTGCCATCAGAAGGTTTTCGGTTGCCATGAATGGTAGTGTTCGTTCCACTTCTGATTTAATAACTTCAGGGTTCACAACAAGGCCGCGAACAATGTTGATTGCGATACGCATAATGGAATCAGCGCATAAAAAGGCTTGGGGAATAGTAAGCCTGCGGTTGACGCTGTCATCAAGAGTTCGTTCTAGCCATTGTACTGCAGCAGTTTCTGCGGTATTTCCTGCTAGTTGGATGAGGAAACGGGAAAGTCCGCACATGCGTTCTGATCGCATGGGGTTTCGTTTGTAGGCCATTGCAGAGGACCCAACTTGATCCGTTTCAAAGGGTTCGTCAATTTCTTGCCTGTGTGAAAGAAGCCTTATGTCGGTCCCAAATTTTTGAGCACTTTGGCCAATTCCAGAAAGTGTTTCAAGAATTTGTGAATCTACTTTTCTGGGATAAGTTTGGCCTGTGAC
>DBCB01000030.1 GCA_002303765.1 Planctomycetaceae bacterium UBA969 | reverse complement strand
GAATGAGGTCAAACAAATGGGGCCTTGCATCAAAAAGATTGATGGATGTTTCAAGAATAACGATAAGCTTGTTTTTGCAGGAAACTTCAACTTTCACGGCGTTTTCGATGAGTTTCATAAGTTCCGTGGAAGCCTCTTTAAGAAGCGCAGCATAGAGTTCTTCTTTGTTTTTAAAATAGCGATAAATGGTGCCTTTCCCTACCCCTGCCCCAACGGCAATATCATCCATGAGGACTTCGTGGAATCGTTTAGAGGCAAACATAACCTCTGCAGCGGCTAAGATTTTCTCTTGAGTGGTGGCAGATTTTATACTCATTTCGAAAACCTTGAAACTAGATGATTGACTAGTGTTTAAAATCAATTTACAATAGAACTGACCGGTCAGTCTACACTTTATCACCTACCACAGTGGCTTTCAATAGCCTTGGTTTTTAATAGCCTTGTACAACGGAGATTCTTTCTGATGTTTCTTTGTAAGTACTTTTTGTGTGTGTCCTATTTCCGTGCCTTTGGGGTTTTATCTCTCTTTGTATTTTTATTTTCTGGCTGTTCCAAGAAAGGTTTGGAAGCCCCTAAAGGTGGTTCCGAAGTTCGTCCTTCCCAGATGAAACTCAAGCGCAAAATTGAGCTTTATAAAATCCAAAAGCAACCTTTTCAAGCTACCTTGGAAACCGTTGGGCACCTTGAGGCTGAAGGGCAGACTGATATTGCTGCAGGTGTAAGCGGTGTCGTTGATGATGTTTTATTTCGTGAAGGCCAATGGGTGGATCGGGATACTTTATTGGTTCGGATTGATCAAAAGAGGCATAAGGCCAATTATGATTCCGCCCTCGCAATGGAAAAAAAGGCTGAGACAGCATTTGTTTTAAGTCGTGATCTTGAAGGGTTGACTCGCCTTGCAGGAATTGGCAGCTCGTCAGAAGATCGGGTTCGAGCCGCAGGAAATTCTAAACTTGCTGAAGCTGAAGCTTTACAGGCCAGGGCCGCTAGGCAGCTTGCAGAAAATAATTTTAATCGTTCTCAGGTCAAGGCGCCTTATTCGGGGCAAATCAACCAACGCAAGGTCACCGTTGGTAGCTATCTTGAAGATAAAACCGTGATCGCAACAATTGCAAACTTAAGTCGAATTCGTCTGGTGGGGTATGTACCTGAGAAATCTGCGCCTGGCCTAAGGTCCTTATTGGATAAAGAAGAGTTTCTTAGATCGGCATGCCTGATCTCGAACACTTTGATTTCACCTTTTAATGCTCTTACGATTTCCGCAGCAGATGCTTCCTCCTTATTGCCTTTTGGGTATGAAATGCGATTTACTCTTCGTGCTTTGCCGCGGGAAAATCTTACTGCTCGATTGTTTTTCATCAGTTCGGTTGCAAGTCCGGATACGCACATGTTTGAATGTAAGGGAATGATTGACCAATCCGCATTTTCCTCTCAGTTGAGGCCGGGATATACAGCAAAAATCATATGTGATCTTCCTGGTAAAAAAGATGCCCTAGTGGTTCCTGAGGAAGCTGTTCGTGCCAGTGAAAAAGGCTTTATAATTTTTCAGCCAATGCCCAGAGTTACTGCTGATGGTTCCGTTGAGTGGATTGCAAAGCCTAGAACATTGCAACTTGGTTTAAGAAAGCCCGGAGTTGTCGAAGTTTTGGAAGGCGCAGGGGAGGGCGATTGGATTGTTCGCAAAGGCGCTGATGCCCTTGAAGAGGGAACTCCCGTGGATGTGCCAAAGGCGATGGAAGAAGAGTTGTTGAAAAAGTTTAAGGAAGCTAAAAGTAAGTAACCATTACCTGTTTGGTGGATAATGACCCTTTCTGATTTAAGTATTAAAAATCCTGTGTTTGCAGTTATGATCAGTGCCGCACTCGTGGTATTTGGTGCTATTGCCTATCGTGGTTTGGGGATTAGTCAATTTCCTGAGCTTGATTTTCCGGTTGTTAGTATTAACACCACGAGAGAATCTGCTTCACCAGAGACAATGGATTATGATGTTACCGATATTATTGAGGATGCTGTTTCAAGCGTTGAAGGTATAGATTACATCCAGTCTCAAAGTTTGCAGGGATCTGCCGTAACCACGGTGTTTTTTCGGCTTGAAAGAAATATTGATGCAGCGATGCAGGATGTGCAAAATGCTGTTTCTTCTGCTATGAACAGATTGCCCACAGATATAGACCCACCTGTTATTTCGAAAGTTAATTTCAATAAGTTTCCTATTATTTGGCTCGGTATTCATGGGCAGAAGCCTCTTCCTGAAATCAATCGCTTTGTAAATGATATTCTTAAACAGCAGATTCAAACAATTCCGGGCTGTGGCGGAGTGATGTACGGTGGCTTACGCCCTAGGAATATGCGCATTTGGATCGATCAGGAAAAACTAGAGGCTTTTCATATTGATGCTTTGGATGTTTTTCGTGCGCTGGAGGCAGAGCATGTCGAGAAACCCGCTGGTTATCTAAAATCGGATAAACGAGAAATAAATGTAAGGCTAATGGGCGAAGCAAAGACCCCTAAAGAATTTTCTAGTTTGCCAGTTATTTCAAAACCAGATGGCTCGATTGTTACTTTGGGCGATGTTGCAATTATTGAAGATGGCATGACCGACCGAAGGTCTTTTGCAAGATTTAATAAGGAAACAACCGTTGGCGTTGGCGTAATGCGAGCAACAGGGGCCAATGTTGTTCAAGTTTGCGATGAAGTTAAACGAAGGCTGCCAATTTTACGGGCCCTAGCACCCGAGGGTGTTGAGATTGGCATATCAACCGATTTCTCCTTGTTTATCAAAGATGATATCGAGGAAGTTAAACATTCACTTGTCATGGGGGTTGTGCTTACCGCTTTAGTTGCGTTGATGTTTTTAGGGTCTATGAGTTCCACCTTGAATGTTTGTGTATCGATCCCGGTTTCCATCATGGGGACTTTTGTTGTAATGAAGTATCTTGGTTTTACTTTGAATTTTATGACACTTCTTGGACTTTCGCTTTCTGTAGGGGTGGTGGTGGATGATGCTATTTTGGTGCTCGAAAACATTTACAGGCGCATGGAGAGTGGGGAGACCCGGTTTCAAGCAGCTTTTAATGGATCTAATGAAATTTCGTTTGCTGCATTGGCTTCTACACTTTCAATCGTTGCAATTTTTATTCCTGTTGCATTTATGCAGGGCGTAGTCGGAATGTTTTTCTTTCAGTTTGGTATTACTGTTACGGTTGCAGTTTTAATTTCTCTAGTTGTTTCGTTGACAATTACACCTATGCTTTCCTCATTGTTTTTAAAGCTTCATAAAGAGGTTTTAATCAAACCGCCCACTATGCAGGGGGCGATATCTTTGCCGATTAATCTTTTCAGATACACATGGTGGGGGGCGGACAAATATGTTGTTTACCCCCTTTTGGTTTTTCCTACTCATGTGGTGATGAGTTTTATGGAGTTCGTTTACAAGAGGGTTCTTCGATTCGCTGTAGATTATCCGGTCGTCATTCTTCCCATAGCTTTTAGCTTTGCCTGTTCACTTGGTTTTTTAGTTACAGGCTTGAAAATTCCTCTTCCTTCTTGGGTTAGTGCTAAAATTGGCACCCCAGCTATTGTGATCAAGCCCATTGGAACAGAACTGGTTCCTAGCGAGGATCAAAATCGTTTTGTCATTAGTTTGATTTGTCCGGTTGGGGTTAGCATTGATTATGTTGAGGAAATGATTGGTAAGTGTGAAAATGTTCTCGTCAATTTGAAAGATCCGGTAACGGGCGCTGAAATTATTGCTGCGATGTTTTCTTCGATTTCTATTCGACCAGGGATGCTTATTTCTGAAGGGGTGGTTTTTATCAGATTAGTTTCCTCTACAGATCGAACTTTAACTCAAACTCAAATCATTCAAGATGTTAGGAAAAAGCTCTCGGCTCTTGCGGGAGTTAGGCCAATTGTTTTAGATCTTTCTACTCAGGGTTTTACTCCCACTAGGGGTTTTCCTATCGATTTTGCAATTCAGGGACCCGAGTGGAAAACGGTTGTTGATTATGCCGAAAAAGTTCGTCTTCGCATGATCGAAAGCGGCATGGTTGCTGATGTTAATTCAGACTACCGGCCTGGTATGCCTGAGGAACAGCTTTTTCCCGATCGTGATAAAGCATCAGAGATGAACGTACCGATTAAGAAACTTGCATTTCTTTTGAATGTAGCTTTTGGCGGTGTGCGCAATGGTCGATTTACTGATGAAGATAAACGATATGATGTCCGGATGAGGCTTTTGGAGAATCAGCGTGATACGCCTGATCTTTTGAGCCATTTGAACATCAGGCAAGAAATTCCTTTATCCGCAGGAGTTAATCCGCCAACCATTCCCATCAATGATCTTAGTCAGCATAGAACTGTTTCGACCCTGCCGTTGATTAACCGTTATAATCATTTGCGTAAGATAGAAATTACTGCCAACATGAGTCCGGGCGTTTCGCAGGGCGAGTCCATCGCTCGATGCAAACAGATCGCTGAAGATGTTCGCGAAGAAATGGGACTCCCAACAAGTTATCGTTCTGTTCAATTAGGGAATGCGAAGGCGATGGCGCAAACAATTGATAGCATGTGGCGTTCACTTGTGTTTGGTTTTTTGGTTGCGTATATGATTCTTGGAATCCAGTTTAATTCTTTTGTTCATCCATTAACTGTTTTGTGGGCAGTGCCTTTTGGTGTTACTGGCGGACTTCTTGTGCTTTGGCTTTGTGGAGATACGCTTAATCTTATGAGTATGATTGGTTTAGTTCTTCTTGCTGGTTTGGTTAAAAAGAATTCGATCATTCTGGTGGATTGTGCGAACCATTTTCGTGAAGCTGGAAAAAATGCCAGAGAATCAATGTTGGAAGCTGGCTTTGTTCGCTTAAGGCCTATTATGATGACTTCTCTTGCTACCATTGCTGGGGTTGTACCGCTTGCATTTGGCTTTGGTGCTGGTGCTGAAAACAGAGGCCCACTTGCTAGAAGTGTTATTGGTGGGATTTTTCTTTCTACCTTGATTACGCTCATCGTTGTTCCTTCGTTTTATGTTCTTCTTGAAAAAATAAACCATTGGCTTAACTCATTGTCCAAGGGTGTTAAGGCTTCACCAGTTCTTCCGCCTGCTTCTAATATCAAACAATCTAATCAAGCTGCTTTGCAGCCCATCGAGGTTTGAAAACACCATGAGTTTGCCTGCTTTAAGTATTCGAAACCCTGTATTTGCTGTGATGGTTTCTGCTGCGATGATAATTTTCGGATGGCTAGGCTACCAAGGTTTGGGGGTTAGTCAGTTTCCTGAAATTGATTTTCCCGTTGTTAGCATTGCGGTTACTAGAGAAGCAGCTTCGCCCGATATTATGGATGGGGACATTACTGATGTCGTTGAAGATGCAGTGGCTAGTGTTGAGGGTGTTGACTATATCATGTCCCGCAGCATGGAGGGCATAAGCCTTATCACCGTTTATTTTAGGCTTGAAAGAAACATTGATGTTGCAATGCAAGATGTTCAGAATGCGGTGAGTGCTGCTAGGCGAAGGCTGCCTGTCGATATAGATCCCCCAGTGATTACCAAAGTTAATCCTAATAATCTTCCTGTGATGTGGCTGACATTATCGGGCAGCGCCCCGTTGCACCGAATAAGTGATTTTGCAGAGAAAGAGCTTAAGCAAGAAATTGCTGCAATTGCGGAAGTTGGTGGTGTTCAATTTGCGGGTTTGCAGGCTCGATCCATTCGAATCTGGGTTGATCGAGATAAGCTTACAAGTTTCAATCTTGCTGCAGATGATGTTAGGCAGGCAATTCTGAAACAACATGCAGAAATGCCTGCAGGGTATATTCAAAGTAAAATGGTTGAGTTTAATCTTCGAACCATGGGCGAAGCTTATTCCGTAAATGAATTCCGAAAGCTTTTGGTTACGCAAAGAGATGGGCAGCACATTCTTCTTGAAGATCTTGCAGTGGTCGAAGATGGAATGGAAGACCGAAGAAGCTTGGCTAGATTTAATCGCATGCCTGCAATTGCTGTTGGAATTCGAAAAGCAATTGGCGGAAATTTGGTGGGTTTATGTGAGAATGTAAAGAAGGAATTGCCTCGGTTGCGAAAAATGTTGCCTCCAGGTGTAGAGCTTAATTTGCCTGTCGATTCCTCGGTTTTTGTAAGGGAAAATATAGATGAATTAAAATTAACCTTAATGCTTGGTGTGTTATTCACAGGGGTTGTTTGTTATTTGTTTCTTGGCTCGATTGGCACAACGGTGAATATTTGCCTTTCCATTCCAACGTCCCTGATCGGAACCTTCTTCTTCATCAATTACGGGGTTAAGTTTTTTGGTTGGCCTCCTTTTACCATTAATTTGATGACCCTTCTTGGCCTATCTCTCTCTGTTGGTGTTGTAGTTGATGATGCTATCTTGGTGCTTGAAAATATTTACAGGCTTAGGGAAAAAGGCTTGTCAATGATGGATGCTGCCTTACAGGGAGCAACTGAAATTAGCTTTGCAGCCATGGCTTCTACCTTTTCTATTGCTGCGATTTTTCTTCCCGTTGCATTCATGTCGGGCACCATTGGTAGATTTTTCTTTCAGTTTGGCGTCACAGTTAGTGTGGCTGTTATTCTTTCGCTTGTGTGTGCTTTAACACTCACCCCCATGCTTAGTGCTTTTTTTCTCAAGCTTGCTCATGAGGAAGAAAAGGCCCCGCGCGCAATTCATATCATCCTTGTTTTGTTGATTAGTTTGATGATTCAAATTCCTTTGATGATTTTAAAGCTTTTTGTAGCGACTGGTTCTATGCTCGAACCTTATTGCTGGCCCATCAAGTTCTTCTTTAAATACCTTGGCGATTCCTTGCCGATGTTTCTTGACCCTTTTCAGTATCTTTCTGGAAAACAGGTATGGATGGCTTTTTCCTTAGAAGTTGTAATCGAGATTTTGGTTATTGTTTTGTTTGTACGCTATTTTAAATTGGGGCTATGGGCAGTTCAATTTTATATTTTAAAACCATTGTTTTTGACGCCCACCGACTGGGCTTTGAATCTTACAACATCTGCTTATTCCAAGTTGTTGGAGTACTCACTTAAACATACCAATCTTGTTCTTGTGATGGGGGTTTTCATAGCCTTGGCAACGGGCCTTTTTCTAGGAATTGGAATTTTAGGTCAGGAACTTGTTCCTAGCGAAGACCAGAGCAGGTTATTAGTTCATGTGGTTTGCCCGGTTGGTGCAAGCATTGACGAAATCGGAAATTTGCTTGGTCGCTGCGAAACTATACTTTCAGACCGGGATGAAGTGGCGGGTATTATGACTGCGGTTGCAACCGAATCAGGCTTATTGATGAATGAAGCTGATATTTTTGTTCAGCTTGTTCCACGATCTGCCCGATCGCTGACTCAGCAGCAGCTTGGTCCTTTAATCCGAAAAGAACTCATGCAAGTTGAAGATGTACGAGTTGTGGTTCGAGATCAATCGACCGAAGGTTTTACGCCTCAGCGTGGTGATCCTATAGACTTTTCCATTCAAGGAGACTGGAAAATTCTACCCGATGTCGGCCGCCAAATTGTTGATTCGATGAATTACTCTTTGACCAAAAACAATCTTCCTTTGCTTACCGATATAGATATGGATTATAGGCCCGGTATGCCTGAAGTTCAGGTTACTCCAGATCGCGAAAAACTTGCATTATTAGGTATGCCTGTTTCCCGCCTTGCTGAAAGTATCAGCCTTCTTGTTGGGGGCGAACGCGTTGGAAGATTTACCGATAAGGGCAGGCGTTACGATGTCCGTGTTCGTTTCCAAGAACAAGAACGAACCTCACCTGAAAATCTTCTACTTATGACTCTCAGAGCAGGCGATAACAAACTTGTTACTGTTGAAGATGTCGTGCAGGAACTTAAAACTGTTTCAACTCTGCCAGTCATCAATCGTTATAATCATCAACGCAAAATCGAGATTACTGCCAACACTTCTGAAGGTGTTTCTCAAGGCGAAGCAATTGCAAAATGTAAAGAACTTGCTGCAGGTCTGCTTCCTGAAAATGTGACTCTAGTAGAATTAGGTAATGCGAGTGCCCTTAAAGAAACAATGACAAGCCTTATGTTTGCATTGATGTTGGGCATTGTTATTGCTTACATGATTTTAGGAATTCAATTTAATTCATTTATCCATCCGTTTACCGTTATTCTTGCAATGCCATTTGCGGTCACAGGCGCATTGATCACACTTTGGCTGACAGGTGATACATTAAACATGATGAGCATGATTGGGTTTATTCTTCTCATGGGTTTGGTAAAAAAGAACTCAATTATTCTTGTTGATTACACCAATCAATTAAGAGAGCAGGGGATGTGCGTGGAGGAAGCCTTGGTTAAAGCCTGCCCTGTCCGATTGAGGCCTATTCTTATGACATCGATCGCAACAATTGCGGGTGCAATACCTGCAGCTTTTGGTGTCGGGCCAGGAGCTGAAACTAGGGCACCCATGGCGCGTGCTATTATTGGTGGTATTTTGTTTTCGACTGTTGTAACTTTGTTTCTTGTTCCTGCTTTTTATCTTTTTGCTGAACGTTGGCGCAGTTTCGCCAGCTTTCTTGCAAGGGTTGAGGATGCCCCCAATCCAAAATAATTCCTACGAGCATTCTTTTCATGGATGAAATAAATTTGGTAACGATTACATTTCATGAAGGAACTCTTGTAGTTAATGGTTTATCTCAGGATTTAACTCAAAGCCTTCCTTTTCTTTTGGCTGATCCAAGAACCAAAAATTTCCGGTGTGAGGCTATCTACTACAGGGCGCTCATTCAAGGCTTGGTTTCACTTAAAATTAGTTTTAAAGATTCAGCTAAGCTTTACCAAAATCAGGAGTGGGTAACCAAAGATGTTCGTCAGCCGTTTCCTTATCAATTAGAAGCTCTTGAATCTTGGTGGAGTAAAAAATCTCGAGGGGTTGTTGTTTTGCCCACTGGCACAGGTAAAACATTCCTTGCAGTTTTAGCTATCATTCGTATGCAGCGCCCCACCTTGGTTGTGAC
>DBCB01000241.1:5903-6155 GCA_002303765.1 Planctomycetaceae bacterium UBA969 | reverse complement strand
AAAACGGAATTTCTACATTTAAAACGCCCAATTTCTGAGATTTATCTTAGTCCATAATGAGTTCTAATTGGCTCATATTTAAGCCTTAAATCTTAACTTTAATTATTTAGAATATTTCCTCATTCGGACTAAATGTTTCTGCCATTAAAACGAATGGATCAATATGGAGCCTGCTTTTACGGAGAAGTACGAAAAATGAAACGCCTAGAATCACTCGTAAGCCTTTTTGTCACCCTCGTTGAAAAACGGGGG
>DBCB01000241.1:0-5855 GCA_002303765.1 Planctomycetaceae bacterium UBA969 | reverse complement strand
TGGATTCCCGCCTGCGCGGGAATGACAGAAGGGCGAAACCGAAATAACAAAAGGGCAATTCTTATTCAGTGTTAAACCGCAGATAAACTTCTGCTTCTGCTTTGCCTTCATTCCGGGTTAAACCGTGGGACTGCTTGTTCTTTTCGTAGCTTCAGCCCTCACTCTGGGAAATCTTTTAAATCTTTTTGAATATTTCCGCGATTCCAACGGATAATAAGCTAATCAAACAATTCATTTTTTAAGGAACTACTCATGGATATTAATTACAACTGCCCTATCTGCCGTTTTGATTCGAATTTGAAAAACCCTATTGTTCTTGATGGCGAAGAAGAATTCCTCTGTGATTTTTGTGCAAAAAACATGTCGCATGAAGATGTAAAAATGTTTTTATCGCGGGAAGAAAATGAATCTTTTTGTGATTATCGTGTTCGCATGAGGTTAAAAAGGCTATTTTTGTGTTCGACCATAACGATGTCAAAAAAGCCAATGGCCTCTGGATACCTAATGTTCCTTTTCTGCCAGACTTACAAAATGATCAAGTCCAACAAAACTTACGCCAAGGAATTTTTCAATGCTGAGTATTCAAGCAGTATTTTGGACAGCCGAGCAACTGCGGGTTGCTGCGTTACCTGTGGCGAACAAAATGTAGAGGATGAATTGGAATGCAAGCACTGCGATCACGAAAGAGATTATACGCCTGGGTTTAAATTCGAAATCGATAACAATCCCACGTAGGCGGGATCGGATTCCCATAAAATCGAATCCCGATTTTTAGATTAATGGCGTTACTTCTTCTTGTATTTATCCACTTGTTTTTGGATTCGATCTGGTAAATTCAATTCCCCTTCGTGCTTGCTAAGAGTATCCACCAAAGACCACTAAGATACAAATGTTCTTTGTGAATGGGGAATTACTTTAACAAAACTGACCAGCCTAGCATTTTGGGAAACCTGGCCCCTGAGGAATTTGGGAAATTTTGCTTTATTTTCTAACTTTTTGAACAACTTTTATTACATTCAAATTGTCAGTTCCTACATTCTTTCGACCTATAACTTGATAAACATCAAACAATAAAATAGTAAAGCCATTTAAATCAATTCCACCCCTCGTAAGATTTTGGAATTTTTTTAATTCGTCATCATCTTTAAGCAAAAACTGTGTCTTTAAACTAAATTTGTTTTCGTTTTTTTGTGAATTATTATTATTGTTATCGCGCTCATTTACACCAACCAAAATAAAACCATCAATAATTTTCACAAACACATATTTTCGGTCTTCATTTGGTAGGGGTAATTTTCCTATATCAGCTTGTTTCATTGATGAAACATCAAGATTCTTGAAATTTTGAGCAAAACCAACTGAAACAAACATCATCAAAGACAAAACAACATTCATAAGATCACCATGTTATATATTAAAGATAATAAATAAAAATTATTACAATCACTGATTATAATTGCAACAGAAAAAATTGCATTTTGTTTCAATGTAAGTGTTAAGGATTTTATGCGTTTAGTTGTCTGGAATGCTGGTTTTGGAAGATTGGCCAAGAAGTTTCCTTCACTTCTTCGTCAAGTTACACGCTTGCCCCATTGTCAGAAAAGACAGGTGCGCCCAGCACGATTTTTCCATCTACCCATTCCACTGGTACCTTCGCAATTTTCTTGGCCATGTTTTCCTCTGTTTAATTTCCAAAAGTTATCCAAGTAATGTAAAACAATTTCCCTATGCAGGGACTTCCGCAATTTCATCCATCACCACGCACCGGCCGAGGTCGAAATCCACCTTAGCATTGCCTGGCAGAATCAGCCAAAGCACCGGGCAATTCGGTTTCACATCAGGTTTAGGTGCCTGGCCATCGGTTAGATAGATTACCGCATCAAACTTAGGCTGGGTTTTTGTCCATTCAAAGACCGGGTTGAAATCAGTACCACCCCCACCCTTCGGCGCCTTCGGTACCTTGCCGCTATAGCGATAACTTTGTTGCACAGCAGCATCACATTCAACGACCACAATTTCAGCGCCTGCCTTCCAGACATGGCGGATCTCGCTAAACACCAGCGATAGCTCTCGCTCACTTACCGAGCCCGAGGTATCTATCGCCATGCATATGCGTTGCAGTTTCTTGATGCGGATGCCGGGGCGGGTGCCATAACGCTTGCTGATGCGCTTAATGGTGTGTGCCAGTTTGGTGCGGTAGCTGGATCCTGTAAAAAGGCGCAGGGTGCGTTTCCAATCCATTGCGGGCTTGCGCTTGGTTTCATACTCTTCCAACAATCTTAACAAGCCGGCTGGAATCGTTCCCCGATCCTTGACACTGGTGCGATCGAGTGCCCGCAATGCCATAGCTTCAAGAGTATATTCCGCAGCGGTCCAATTTGCAGAACCACTTTGTGGCGCGGTCTGCTGCAATAAGTCGCCCTTGGTTTGCTGGTAAAGCCTTGCAAGCGCCATTGCGCTTTCTGGCATCTTGGTTTTTTCGGCCCACTCGGGGATTTCAGCTTTGCCCTTCTTTTTGCCAGACTTAGATTCTGGCTTTTTCTTTGGCGAATCGCCTTCACCTGAACCATCTTGATCCTGATCGCCACCACTCTCATCCCTACTTTCGCCCTCTGGTGAAAAGCCCGCTTGTTTCATTTTCAACAATAACACATTCACTTTATCGTAGTAGTATTCCAGCGATTCATCTTTCTTGAGTTTCAATTCGGGAAAGGTTTGCAGGGTAGTGGCTTCCGCAAATTGGGGCATCGGGGCGATGAGTTGTGAAACAACAAGGTCTGCAGCGACTTCGTGAAGTTTGGGATCCGTGCCTTTCCTGCGCAAAAGATGTTTCATGACCACATGAAGCAGCAAGTGCTTTACCCAAGAGGTGCGCTGGTTGGGGTTGCCGGCTTTCTTAGCGAACTCGGGGTGAAAAAGAAACTGGGGCGCCTGGCCTGTCCACTCTAACCCGGCCACTTCTACCTTTTCGGATATCAACCGGGGAATGGAGGATAGAAGGTGGGCATAGAATGGCTCTTTAAGCAGCAAATCCACACCTGCAGAAGCTATTATGTCATCGACGGTGTTGATCATTTTTTCCCGCCTTGCTTTTTGTACTTTTCTACTTTTTGCTTTAATGAATCTCTAAGATACCAATCTCCCTTATGCCTGCTTAGGGCTTCCGCTGCTGCATCACTCAGGCTTTCCAAATTTTCAAGACACAAATCTCCCTTATGCCTACTTAGGGCTTCCGCTACGGCATCACTCAGGCTTTTCAAACCACCGAGATCCAATTCCCCTTTGTGCTTGCTGAGGGCTTTTGCGGCAGCATCACTCAGGCTTTCCAAACCATAAAGAACTACCGAAATTTCTGACCTTGGCAACAAGCGTAAGACATGAACAATCCATGGTGTCATTTCTTCACCTTCAACTGCACCAAAATCAAGCTCCTTTAACTTTTCAAACTTAAATGTTTTCAATAATTCCGAACCATGAGGGATGCAAAGCATAATATTAAGCATCGCAAGAACTGGGTTGCTTTTTTCGTCTTCCTTAATTACTTTTCTAATCGCATTGGAAGGAATAAGTTTCCCGTCTTCAATCTTGCAACCATTCAGTAATTGCTCAAACAGCCACTCTTCGTCCTGCGCATTCTCTAATATGTTGTGGGCCTGTTCCCATTGCCCATTCGCAAACATTAAAAGCACCTTTTGTGCCTTTGCCTTCCTTTCCGCAGGCGATATGGTTGCCTCCATCGATTGAGGCTTTGACTCCTTGGTTTTCGCTTTTTTCGCGACAGCCTTTGCCAAAACTTTAACTTCTGGTTTACCACGAACTTCTAAATAGCCCTTGCGGGTTTTCTCACTGATCAGTTTCTCCATCTCTGCATTGGCTTTTTCAGCATCAGCAAGCAACTTATCACTTTCCTGCCAGGTACCCCAATACGGCCAAAACGCACCATAAGTTTCGGCCCTTCTGTTTTCGCTTCCCAAAACTTATTCGATTTACCATCTACAAATTCAAACCTGCGCATGGGCGTATCTCCTGAGGGTGAAAAAACTGTTTTTGTAATCCAACCTTCTTGCTGACTAAGAAAATATCTTCACTCGACTTTTTAAAATTAAAACCGACCCATGGAACTCAGTCCATGGGCTTTGAAACCACTTATCAATTACTGCCAATCTTCAACTACTGCCTAGTCTTCCTTACGTCGTCTGGCCTTCCCAGCCAGCGCAGTGACTGGGCTTTTTATTTCTCCCAGCCCTGTTCTACAACTTCTGAAGCAGCAGCTTCGAAAGGCGCTTGTCCTTAGTCATCGACTGCGCATTACTTGAAGGATGCCTCGAAAGATCGCTCATCATTGCCATGCGCAAATCATTCGGGATTACCTCAAGCAACATCAGGTCTGCGATATTTTCGCGGTGCTTTTCCTTGGGCTTGTAGCCTTCTGCAGTCACATACATGAATACCCTTGTAAGCAATGCAGATAGCCGATCCACACGCTTGCTTTCTCCGCCTTTACCCTTGGCCATCTCGGTGATGCGTTTTTTCATAAGCGCAACATCCTTGGCTTCCAAAATTTCCTCGGGCCAAGGTAGCCCTTCAAGTTCATCATTCACGAAGGTGAGAAAAGCAGCCATCGTAGATTGATCCAGTGTGCTCATTGCAAGATGCCCAATGAGATCGATTTTACTTTTCCAATCTGCAATGCTTGAGATCAATTCCAAAAATTGCACAATAGTTCGTGGCGTGGTGCGTTTGCCTGTTACCGCTTCAGGATAATTCAAGACAAAGGCGATGCCACGGGGGTCGACTCCGGAAAGTTGGGCCCATTCCGCCCATGCCCTTGGCTCAAACACCATGCTTAGGTGGACCATGCGGGTAAGCATGGCATCATCCATGGTGGTAACGGAATAATCGCCGCCTTCAGGGTTGGCGGTTGCGACTATCTGCCATTTGTTGGGGAGTTGCCAAGAAAAGAGTTCGAAGTTTTGCAGAAGCTGCATGATGCCACGAAGGATGCGATCATCTGCTCGGTTGATATCATCAAGAAGCAGAATGCCTGGGCCTTCTTCCTTGGGAACCCATTCGGGAGGTGCGAACACGGTGTATTCATCGCCCGAGTTTGGTTGATCGGGGGTTGGGTCAACAATAATGGGCATGCCATGAAGATCGCCCATTTCCTCGAATTGGCCCGGGGCAGCGTAGGCAAATTTCCAGCCATGCTTGCGGGCATAATCACGAACGAGTTGGGTTTTGCCCAAGCCGTGGGTGCCCCAGATGCAAACCGGGGTGCCGCGCCCTTGGTTGGCTTTTGATACTTCCAAGTTGCGTTGGAAGATATGATCCAGCAGGGTAGAAAGCTGCATGGGGTTAAGTTTTGGTCCATAGCCTGTGCTACTCATAAAGGCTCCTTAATGTTGGTACATGAAAAATTTTGTGAATTAAATTGAGAGGCTAAGTAGTTATAAAGCAGTCCTCGCCAACCGAAACCCACCGCAGACGTCGTACCGAGCGGACGGCGTGAGGCCGACCCGGAGGGAAGAGCGAGCTCCCGGAGCAAGGACGTCGTCGCCGAACGACCCACCACGCAACACACGTTCCTCGTCCTTTGCTGGCCCCTTCGGATCAATTACCGCACCCTTTGGGTAATCTGCTTTCCAATCCTCACACCACTCCCATACATTGCCATGCATATCGTACAGGCCAAATGCATTAGGCTTGTAACTCCCTACTGCTACGGGTTCGTCTATTCCCGAATCATCATAATTCGCATCTTTAGGCGTGATCTTATCCCCAAATGAGTACGCTGTACTTGTTCCTGCCCTGCAGGCATATTCCCATTCAGCTTCCGTTGGCAATCGATAACCACC
>DBCB01000124.1 GCA_002303765.1 Planctomycetaceae bacterium UBA969 | reverse complement strand
TCAATTCCCCGCGCCTCCACTAAACAGAGGGGTCTGGTTATCCAGATCCCTCTGTTTTCATTTTCCGATCATCATGTAGCGCATAAAAACTATTACTAAAATATGATCTCGATCATCGAGTTCCGAACAACTTCCCCAAGCAATGATCCAGGGATAGCTCACGATGATTATGAAAAACACCGAAGAGAAAAGCTACTTCAGTCCTGCATGGTCAAATGCTATCTTCACCATGGAAGTGGTTTAGGAACGGCCTCTGCGCCGAAGCCGGATGTTCAGTATGTGCTTGATCCATCATGCCAATTGACTTTGACTCTGGAGAATATGGGCTTCTCAAGAATAGCTTGCTGGTTTGCAATCAATCGCTTGAAATCTGCATTGATCCTATACCTCACGACGGTTAAGTAAGATATTCTGAAGAGTACACAGCAGAATGCAATCGGCCTCTGGAAGGAAATGAAGATGCGAGCAGCTTTGATTTGCGCCATGGCGGTTTTAATTGGACTATCCGTCCAAGCCGCTTACGCCCAAACTGATGACAAGTCTGAGCAAACGATGGCCAAGACCCCCGCGATCACGTTCTCGCTGATGGACCTGAATGGAACAATTCACAGCCTTGAACTTAACGACAGCAGGCGAGTTCGGGCGTTTGTCTTCGTCTCGACAGAATGCCCCATCTCTAACGGTTACATCAAGACCCTTAACGAAATCCAGGCCATAATCGCCAAGTCGGGAAAAGCGGGTGAATTATTTGGGGTCGTTTCTGATCCCATGGTGACACGCACTCAGGCATTGAAACACTTTGCCGAGTTCAATGCAGAGTTCCCAATTCTGTTCGATTCATCCGGGTTGCTGGCGCAGGTTTTGAAGCCGTCCCACATTCCCGAAGCGTTCGTGTTGGACCGTGACGGCAAACTCGCCTACCGAGGAGCGATCGACAATTCCTGGGAAGCAATTGGGCGGCGAAGGCCCAAGGCCGAGAAGGTTTTCCTTTCCGATGCCATCATGTTAGCCAGCAACGGCAGGTCGGTTGTCGTCGCAGAAACCAAGCCGGTTGGTTGCCTGTTTGAGATGTCACCCAAAGGCGATGCACAATCCAAAGTTACCTACACCCGTGATATCGCTCCTATCATTCAGACTCGCTGCCTGAATTGTCACCGTGATGGTCAAGTCGCTCCGTTCGCTCTTACTGACTACGACCAAATCGCTAAGCGGGCCAAGCAGATCGTCCGGGTTACGCAGGATAGGATCATGCCGCCATGGATTCCCTCACCTGGCCATGACAAGTTTGTTGCCGAGCGGTGGCTAACGAATCGGGAACTTGAACTCTTCAAGACTTGGGCTGAGACGGGCAGGGCCAAGGGCGATGATGCTGATCTTCCACCAGCCCCAAAGTTTGCAGAAGGCTGGCGACTAGGCCAACCGGACTTGATCGTTAAGATGGCCGAACCATTTACGGTTCCCGCTGACGGCCCTGACCTGCTCCAGAATTTCGTCATTCCTATCGACATCACCGAGGACAAGCTCGTTGCAGCCATCGAGTTTCATCCGGGTAATAAGCGGATCGCACATCACTCGGTATTATTCCTTGATGCCAGCGGTGCGGCCCGGAAACTCGATAAGGCTACGCCAGAACCGGGTTACCCTAACTTCGGTGGCCCGGGGTTCCTGCCATCCGGGGCGTTGGGCGGCTGGTCCTCCGGCAACACGCCACGACCGTTGCCGAATGGTATGGGACGATATTTGAAGAAAGGCTCGGATCTCGTTGTCCAGATGCATTACCACCCGACAGGTAAACAAGAAACTGACCAGTCGGAAATCGGCCTGTACTTCGTGAAGAAGCCGGTTGCGGAGTCGCTCAAAGAACCGGCGAAACTTGTCGGAAGCATCTGGATGGCGAACTACGAGATGGACATCGCTGCAGGAGAAAAAGACTTCCGCCGATCCACTTCGTACACGTTGCCCAAGGAAGTCATAATGGTAGGCGTTGTCCCGCACATGCACTTGCTAGGTAAGGCCATGAAGGTGACTGCGACTCTCCCCGACAAGAAAGTAAAGACGCTCATTGAAATCAAGAACTGGAACTACAACTGGCAGGACGAGTATTACTATGAGCGCCCCTTCAAACTGCCTGCCGGGACTCGACTCGATGTGGAGGCTGTCTTTGACAACTCGGATAGCAACCCTTCCAATCCAAGTTCACCGCCGAAGCGAGTGACGTGGGGCGAAGGCACGAAAGACGAAATGCTGTTCTGTTTCTTCCTGCTCTCATCCGAGAAGACCGAGGACCTGATTCACGTCGTCTTTGATAACTTGAAACACGACACCAAGCAGCCACGCAAAACGGTAGAGAAAAGACCGTGACGACATTGGCAGCGGTCAAATCACCGACGAACGACATCGAAGAATAACGGCCCCCAAGGAATGATCCAGGGATAGATCATGATGATGATTAGAAACGTCGAGGCGATTCCCCAAGGAACTTCGTTGCTACGCTGATTGAGCATACGGGGCAAAGCATAGACCAGCAGCCAAAGCGTTTTGTAGATTACTTGAATCAGAAGCAAAGCTGACATTGTTATGGGAAAGAACAACCCTAACACCGACCCAATTAAGATTGCAGTCCACAATGATCCTAGAAGCGTTCGGAATCCTTCGCTTTCAGGGAACTTGCTCTGGCAGGCTAACTGTCCACCCTTTTCGCCGCCAAGTATCGTCATAAGGCCAATTGGGATTAGTATGATGATGTTAAAAATGTAGGCCAAGACCAGTGCCGTCATTTCAATACCTCTTTCCACCCCAACTTGATCGAATCAATCCGTAATCTTCGGCTCGTGATTGCCCCAATTCATCAAATTAATGCTCATTTATAACACATTCGTAAGACATTTCCAATGAAGTATAGCACTTGAGTAAGTGAAGATTGGGATGATGCAGCCAAAACCATAAAGATGTCTGCCTCTCTGTTAGTAGTAGGTTTCCCACTATAAATTGAATTGGCGTGAAGATCAGTTCGTTATGAGGTTGATGGTGAATGGCAACGCAACCAGCCTTCTTACTATGCCACGGAATGCCTGCACGAAAACAAAGGCGATGCTAATAAGAATGACCGGGTATAAAATCGCCGTCTTTTTTAGGCACCAACACTCAGTTTTGAAGAAACCTCACTCCAGTAATCCTGTCTTCTGTGAAAGAATTTTGACACATGTTTGTTTTTCTGCCGTTGTATTAGGTAGGGAACAGAATTATTTCTTTATTCGAGGAGTTTGCCATGGTTTTAAAATGGGTTCAACAAGTGTTCAGGAAAAGCACACCAACAAAAATGCGGGGGCGTAGTTGTAGCGAGTTGCTTCATCATGGAATGGCTTGTGCCAGCTTGTTAGCCACGGAGAAACAATCCCTAGTAAAAACTCGCGCTATACTCCCGCTATTTAATCCTAAGTTGGGAATGGTTTTAAGATTCCCCACCAAGAATTCTGCCTGGCACCTTCCCAAATCACATTACCATCCATGGTAAAGATGCTCCAGTTCTTGCGGTAATCTGGAAATCTTAGTGTTTTGGGTTTGGTTGGGCTAATTAGAGGAGGCTTGTTTGCATTTTGAATTGCAAGCAAGCTTTTGCTTTTTGCCGATAGGGGCGATGTACTTTTTTATTAAATATGCTTTTTGTAAAAAAATCAGAAACTCTTCGATTTTTTGCCACCTGGTCCGTGTTTGCTCCGTTGTATGGTTAGAGAGTTGGTTTTGAAATTCACATCAAATTCTAAAAGGCATCTGTCGCAGAACCTTTCCAATCTTTTTTAAGGTGTCTGCGGGTTGCCATAATATCAGGGAGAATGTCATGTTTACATTTCGCAAATGGTTCATCGAAAAAGGCCTGTGCAAAGCTGTCAAAACGCCAAGGCGCAAGCCTATAAATTCCAACGTACGCTTGGAATCGTTGGAGGAAAGGGTTAATCCAGCTCCCACAGTTGTCACCGATTTGCTCGATTATGCACCGGGAAGCACTGCGTTAATCACTGCCAACAATTTTAAAGTTGGTTCAGAGGTCGTATTTCAGGTTTCGCATATGATAAGTGCCGGGGTCGATGGCACTTGGGGTACGCCTGATGATGTTGTTGATACTGAAAAAAACGCAATGAGTTCGGATCACCAACCTTGGGCTGTCACTGATGGTGTCTGGTGGATGGTAAATGCCGGGGCGGACAACATTGAAGGTACCTCGGATGATGTGATAGCAGGTGACTTGGACAAATGTGAAAATGGTTCGATTGAAACAAGTTGGTTTGTGAATCCAGATGATTCTGTTGGTGCTACCTTTGCTTTGACTGCGACGGGCCTTGACCCTGACAGCGTCAAGATAACGGCTATGTCTATGTTCACTGACGCTATAAAAACTGATTTTCGCGGTTGGGAAAATGTTGAATCTGCAGGGGTTGATTGGGCCAATGGGGGGATTAACGCAGGGCAAGGTTTGTATTTGGAAGGGGATTATATACCCCATGCAGTTAATTTTAGTGGGTTAACTGTAGGGTCGGACTACACCTTTAATATTAGCTTTAACTATTTTCAAGCTTCGTCTAATTCCGGCGGTTTTGTAGATATAGGCACTTACAACCAATCAGTGGCACCAACATTGGTATTCCCTGTTGGTAGCGGTAGTCCTCTAAGTGATGCAACAACAATGCCCGATTCAGGGGGTGTTTTTTATATATCGACTTATGGGGGTACAATTGATGCTGATGTAACAAACGTTACGCAAAGTCTTGCGATTTCAACAACCGAAAAACAGTCCACAGTTACTTTTAAAGCTTTAGACACTTCTGCAACTTTTTATTATGGTCTTCGTTTAGCTGTTCCTGGCGAAGTGCTTGTTCCTGCGGGTGTAACGCCTAATACAAATCCCACAAATGGGGCGGATGGATTTACTGGGTTATCGCTGCAATCCTCTGTGAAAAATGGCCCTGATGGGCCTGCGATTGGGGGCGGGGGTAATGTTCAGGTTGCCCCTGGTGCGGTTGTTCAGGGGTCGATTTCTGGCGTGAAATGGAGTGATTTAAATGGTAACGGAATTAAAGAAAGTAATGAGCCCGGATTAGCCGGTTGGACGATACAAATTTACAAGGATGCTGATGGGGATAAGGTTTTTGGAGTTGGTGATACCTTAATCAACTCAACAACTACGGCTGATGGTAAAACAGATGCGAATAAGGATGGGAAAATTGATGCGAATGACTTGGGGTATTATAATTTTGCTGCCCTTCGAGGCACTTATTTTGTAAGGGAAGTTCAACAAGTAGGCTGGACTCAAACTTTTCCTAACAATAACATTCATGGCCCATTAAATATTAATGAGACAACTCCTCAATATGTAAATCAAAACTTTGGGAATATGAGGGATAAGCCGACAATTGATATCACCAAGGAACATACCGGAATCGTTAATGAGGGTACGATCGATCAGGTTTTGGTTTATACATTCACAGTCACAAATACGAGTGCTGTGACAACGGGTTCTGAAACAATAACATCTTTGACTGATACAATCTTGGGTGATCTATTTGCTGCCTTTAAAGCTGCAAATGGTGGGAGTGCGGTTATAGATGCAGGTGCCACCGTAACTTTTACAGTGAATTACACCGCACCTGTGGCAAATGCCTTTGTATCGATAGCTAACATTGTGACAGTGGTCGGTAATGATGATCAAGGGAATTCTGTGACTGATAGTGCAAGTGATATCGAATTTTATAAAGATTTGCAGCCTGCAATTACTATTGTTAAAACTCCGGACCCCACCAGTGTGCTTGAAGGTGGAATTGGTAATCAAATGGTTGCCTACACGTATTTGTTAACCAACACAAGTATAGCTGGGGCCTTTGACCCATTAAGTAATATCAATGTTTCTGATACGGATGGTGTCCCCGTTTATGTAAGCGGTGACGATGGCGATAATCTTTTGGAAAAAGGTGAAACTTGGATTTATACTTTGACAGTTGCCATGCCCATTCAGGATGCATTTACTGTTCACGAAAATACTGTAACTGCGACAGGTAAGGATGATGAAAATAATTCTGCTACCGGTATGGCAACTGCAAAAGTTACTTACACCGATTACGTTCCAACTTCGATCAAAATTAATAAGTCTCATACCGGTACCATCGATGAGGGTACAGGTGGTCAAACCTTGGTTTATACCTACACCGTATTTGATGATGAGGCTGTCCCCACTGACCCCACCAAGGTGACGTTGCTTGTGGATGATATTATTGGTGATATCTTGTCCTATTTTATTGCTGCTAACGGTAACAGCGATATTCTTCAACCTGGCGGTTCAGTTACCTTTGATGTTGCTTATACGCCCGTACCTGTGGCAAATGCAAAAGTGGAACTTACAAATGTTGTTTTGGTAGTCGGCGAAGATAATGAAGGAAATGTAACAACTGATAGTGCAACTGATACCGCAGTTTATCTTGATTTACTACCAGCTATTGACATCATGAAGTCGCATAGCGGAACGATCAACGAAGGAACGAGCGATCAAGTTCTGGTGTATAGCTTTACGGTAAGCAACATGAGTACCGCCTCAACCGATCCCGTGACAGTATCATCATTGAGTGATACGGTGCTTGGCGACTTGTTTGATGCCTTCAAGGCAGCAAATGGTGATAGTGCAGTAATACCTTTTGGTGGATCGGTAACATTTACGGTGAACTACACTGCCCCCGTGGCAAATGCAGGAGTGGTGATTGCAAACACCGTAGTGGTGATTGGTCAGGATGATGAGCAGAACCCAGTAGAGGATAGTGCAAGTGATGAGGCGACATATCAAGATGTTAAGCCGATGATTGACATCATGAAGTCGCATACTGGAACGATCAACGAAGGAACGAGCGATCAAGTTCTGGTGTATAGCTTTACGGTAACGAACACAAGTCCTGCGTCAACGGATCCATTAACGGTATCCTCGCTAAGCGATAGCGTGCTTGGCGATCTGCTAGCGGCCTTCAAGGCTGCAAACGGAGGAAGCGCAGTCATACCGTTTAGTGGCTCAGTAACCTTTACGGTGGACTACACTGCCCCAGTGGCAAATGCAGGAGTGGTGATTGCAAACACGGTCACGGTGATTGGCCAGGATGATGAGCAGAACCTAATAGAGGATAGTGCAAGTGATGCTGAGACTTATAAAAATCTTAATCCATCCATCACAGTTACAAAGACGCCCGATAAGACCGAAGTAGTATTAGGATCAACGGTTACTTATACTTATTATCTAACCAATACCAGTATAGCTGGGGCTTTTGATCCACTGTCTGGAATCACGCTGGTTGATACCGATGGCGCTCCTTCTTATGTTAGTGGTGATAGTAATATCAATAGCATCTTAGAAGTTGGGGAAACATGGAAGTATGTATTAACTTACACAACAACTTCTTATGGTGTTCATAATAATACGGTAACAGCAAGCGGTAAGGATGATGAGAATATTTCAACCGTTGGCTATGCTTCTGCTGCAATAAATGTAACTGGCCAGCAGGCGAACGGGAAAACTCTGGGATATTATTCCAACAAGAATGGGCAAAAAGATTTGACAGGTTCGCCAAAAGGTACGACTCTTCTTTCTAGCATCTATAATAATCTTTTTGCTCCTAATACAGGATTACTTGCTAAAGATTCTGTATACTCGGTTCTGGTAGATGGTTCTGGGAATTATAAGCCGCTGAGTTTCTTTAGCAGCTACGCTAATATTAGAAGCTATTTGCTTGGCGCTAATGCTACTAATATGGCATACATGTTGTCGGTTCAACTTTTGACAACAGAGTTTAACATTCAATTTGGAAGGATATCTGCTCTCAAATCCATACTTGCATCAGCAGTTGCGATGCCCATGGCCTCGCAAAACTCCTTGTCCAACAATAATGGGGCGAACAGTTGGATGCAGGTAAGTTATAGTGGGGTCGCAAATATCCAGACTATTTTGGATGCAGCGATTGCATCTTTGAAAGCTAGTCCAAACACCATAAGCTCTGGGCCCGATCGAGTTTACCAGGAAGGGCTTAAATGCTTGCTTGATGCAATGAATAATAATCAAAGTATCTTTTTGCCCTAAGACCAGAGCAAGGTAAATTAACTTTAAGCTGGATGGTGGTTTTTGTCACCATCCAGCTTTTTTTATGGATATACAAATAGCACAATACTTTTGCCTATGCCTTTGATTTGAAACCAAACTCTTAGCCCTTGTTGCCTAGTCTTTCTATTTTAAACAGGTTTGATTTTTCAAAATTAATTCATGGAAAATAAATCTAAGGCTGCCCGATTGATTATTCGGAATCAATCGGGCAGCCTTATTAATTGGAAAGCATAAAGTAATGTTTTAAAACAGCTTTAATTAAAGAAGAATATGAGAGAAGTAAGAAGTTAAAGGGATGATTGGAGCAACACATTAGATTTTAAAGTAGGAGGGCTGGAAAAAAGGGGTCGTTTTATTTGAGGTTTGAAATCAGATGAAAACCATTCTTTACTATTGCTTCCAGCTGAATCAAAGTTATGATACTCGCTTGATTACAGGGATGTATTTCTACTGTTAAATTTCGTTACTGCATGGAGGCAGTTTTGCTATGGCTTCATTATTACCTATTGTTGATCAATCCTTTGTCGCTGCGGTAAAGTACCGTTCCTTGGGATTGGAAGTCAAAGCCGCCAAAATATTTCGCTCTTTAATGCGCTTTCAGGATCTTCCAAGAGTGATGGCAGAACAAACCCAGCTTCACTTGGGTGAAATTGCTCTGAATCAAAAACGCTTCAAACAAGCAGCACGCCATTTATCCGTAGCCCTCTCCTATAACGAAAATAATGCCACTTATCATTTGCTGTTAGGTAAAGCGATTGCAGCGGGTGGTAATGGAAATTTGAAACAGGCGATGATTCATTTCAGGGCCTGTCTGAAAAATGACCCAAAAAATGTCAAGGCACTAAGATTCCTAGGTGTTAGTCTGATTCATACCAATAAAGCCATAGTTGGAATTGGTTATCTGACGCGAGCCTGCAAATTGCAGCCAAGCAACCTTGAACTTTTAAAATTATTGGTTAGGCATCTTCAAGAACAAAATCTGCATGACGAAGCCAGGGCCAGCATAACCAAGGCCTTGTTTCTTAATAACAACAACCCAAAATTTAAATGTTTATGGAATAGCTTTTTGTTTCATGAAGCGAGAATCAGCCAACAAAACACCAATGATCCCAGCTTAGAACAAAGACAAGTAGTCTTGCCATTTCTAAAAGTAGTAACCAAGAAAAAGAACCCACCTGCCCAGGGAAGAAACGATGGCCCTGAATCGTTGCCTACCCCGCATGCAAATCGTTCCAAGTGGAAGAAGAACCAACGCAGGGTGAAGTAAAACCCCGCGCTCCTGTTTGAAGAATTTTAAAGAAAGCACCATGCCGATAGTTTTAGGGTTATGGTGCTTTTGCTATTTAATTGGCACAGAATTGCAAAATACGAGCAGCATTGCCCGCACCTTTAGTTTCTTTGGCAATCACAAGTTTCAAAGTATGTTTGCCCGGCTTAAGATCTGTACCGAACATAACAGTGCGAGGGTAATGCAAGCCCTTGCTGTAGGAATGTAATAAGTCCACAGGCTTGGGGGCTGAGCCATCAATGCTTGCAAGTACGATGCCTGCATCAGGTCCAGCGACGATAAAAGCTCCAACCGCAGACCCTTCAAATTCCAAGGTGATTTCTGCGCCAGCTTCCGAAGCGTAAAGAACAGGAACCGAGGTGAAGCGATCGCGTTTACCACCCGGAAGAGATTTCCAATCTGGTACGCCAAGAGTCCAACCTGATTTAATCACAGCATTCTTGGGGTCAATAAACCTGCCTGCTTCGTAGCTAAGTGGGTCTAAGGGTGCAGGCATTTCATGGGCCTTGGGCGAATCGGTTTTTCCCCATGGGTTTTTCCATGCTTCGTTAAAAAGATTGTCGATCATGGTTGCAGCGATGGCATTGCCAAAAGGTGCTGGATGTACGCCACCATATTGTTTCCAATTAAGGGAGTTTGCTGAAATTCTTTCTGCAACTTCTTTAGCAAGGTTAATGATGGAGACTTTGTAATTCTTGGCGACGGAATCATGGGCCTCGATGGTTAGGGGTGTTTTTCCATCCTGAAGTGTTTTCAGCATTCCCTCGTTAACAAAAAAAGTAACGATGATATCCATGTTCGGGTTTGATTTACGGGCGTGTCTGATGATGCCTTCGAGTCCGCGAATGCAATCCTTTCGTGAGTGATGTGCATCTTGATCATCATTGACTGCAAATTCGATGAAGAACAAATCGATGGGTTTGGTTAAGACATCGCGTTCGAGGCGAAAAGCGCCTGTGTTGGAACAAGTCGAGGAAATACCCGCATCAATAAAGGTAAAGTTGGTTTCAGGGAAACGCTTTTTGAGTTGGTCCGCAACCATCGGGCGATAGCCATTCATTTCGGTAATCGATCCGCCCATGAAGGCTACATTACCCTTTTTGTTTTTGAGGAACTGGATGCGGGAGTTATCTAGATTGCCTCGAAATTGAATATTGTTTTCCGCAGCTTGAGAGTAATTCAAGCAAGGAATAACCAAGGCAAATAAAACAGGTAGAAAGAAGAGTGTGGGTTTCATTTGTAATCCTAGATGAAAGAGTAAGTGGGTTGCGGAAAGTTGTTTTAGCGAACTTTTTCTTCGCCTTCAAGTTGATTATCAGTCCAGTCGGAAACAAACATATGGCCTGGGCTGTGGGTGATAAGGAAGGGTATTTTCGAAGCCACAGCAACAGCTTGTGGTGTAACTCCGCAGGCCCAGAAAACTGGAATTTCATTGGGATGAATCGTAACACTTTCGCCATAATCAGGGCGGTTAATGTTGCTTATTCCAATTTGGGAAGGATCGCCCAAATGGACGGGTGAACCATGTGCGCGAGGGAAACGCCCGGTGATACGCGAAGCTTGCAATGCAAAGTCTGCCGTCATGGGCCGCATGGAAACCACTAATGGGCCTTGGAAAACTCCTGCGCTTTTGCACGGTATGTTAGTGCGATACATCGGAACATTTCTGCCTTCATCTTCGTGCCTAACGGGGATACCATTTTCTCTTAGGGCCCTATCGAAGGTGAAGGAACAACCCAGAAGAAAAGAAACGAGGTCGTCACGCCAATACTTATTAATGTTGTTTGGTTCATCAATGATTTTGTCTGATTCGTAGATTCTGTATTTTGGGAGGTCGGTGCGCAGGTCTGCATCAGTTGCAATAAAACTGGTTCGTGGCGAACCTTTATCAAGCACTTCGAGAATGGGGCAGGGTTTGGGATTACGCTGGCAGAAAAGTAGAAAGTCGTATGCGAATTCTGCGGGAACGATAACGAGGTTTGCTTGCACGAATCCAGGAGCGTGCCCTGCAGTGGGTGAAGTGAAATCACCCTTTCTACACTGTTCTCTGATTTGGGAACCAGATATGAGATTTACGCTCATGCTTTTTCCTTGAGAGTTTTTGCAAGGTAGTCGATCACGCTAACATGAATAGGCCAATCGATGCCGTCAACGGAGGCAATTCTTTGACCCAATCTGCCATCTACTAAGCCACCTTGTTTTACCATGAGTTCGAGTATCTCTAATTCTGTTTCAGAGTCAAGCGAAGAGAGTGAAGGGCGATCCGCAATTAGTAAAAGACCTGAGGCAAGAGCATAGCCACCCCAATTGCTTACCCCTGCAACGATGAGATAATCTACAGTTGTGGCACAAGCTATTTTTGCGCCATTATGGATGTTTGATGCAATTACTTTCCAAGGGATATTTCCCATGCCAATTTCGTTGCCCCCATCGCCAATGCCTATGCTGGTGATGTTGTTTGCGTTACAGAAATTTGAATCGAAAAGGAGATGTATAGGCGCGGTGTAAGGGGTGATATCTTTGCCACTCATGGTAAGTATTTTTCCACGGGAAGATTCTTCGGTTGCATCAAGGAATGCGCTGATGTTTTGTTCGGGGATAGATGCTGAAAGGTGGGCAGGGCCACATTTTTCGATTGCGATAAAATGACTGATATCGCCTATCTTTTCTTTAAGTTGTGATAAGAAGCGCTGGGCGTAATCAGCACTGGTTTCGATAGGTGATTGTATCAAAGCGATTTTATCAACCAAGCCAAGGTATTGCAGACTTACTTCAAAAGCGAGCAGGCAGCTTTTCTCGCACGTGATTGCAACTTTTCTGCCTAGGCTTAAAAGAGTTCGAGCGATTAAAAGTGCACCAAGCGGGCCATCTGTTTCCGGGGCAGGGGGCGTTGCAGTTGGAATAAAAAAACCTGTGAAAATCACCACCCCTGTACCTGTTGCAAGTGACTGGCAAGCATTTTCGAAATCACCTTTGGAACGACTTATAAGATTATCTTCAAGCCTAGCTAGGCCCCGGTCTCCTGCATCTTGTTGTACTGCATGCAGTATATTTTCAAGCTGCGATTTCATGTGGGGACTTTAATCCATGGGCCAAAATGCTTGAGCCATATCTTCGGAAGATCCAACTTCATGTTTATCGTTTCATCTTTGACGGGATGCTTGAAGGTGATGGAATATGCATGAAGAGAAATACCATGAACGAAGTTAAAACTTGAACCGTATTTTTTATCACCCATCACCGGGTGCCCGCTTGCAGAAAGCTGAATGCGAAGTTGATGCTTTCTCCCCGTCTTCGGGTTGAGCATTAGAAAGGCATGGCCATCGTAGGTTGCAAGGACGGTGTAATGAGTGATGGCTTCCTTGGCGAGCGGGTTGTTCTGATTGGATACCAGTGCAATTCGTTCTTCATCATCGTTGATCAGGAAATGATGCAGGGTACCACTGCGAGCATTGGGAATGCCTTCGACAACTGCGAGGTAGGTTTTTTCGACTTGTGTATCGCGGAATTGTTCTGAAAGTCTGGAAGCTGCTTTGCTTGTTTTTGCAAAAATCACAATTCCTGAGACCGGTTGATCAAGTCGATGAACTACGCCCAGAAAAACATTGCCCGGCTTGGCATAACGCTTCTTGATGTACTCCTTGGCATAATCGAAAAGCGAATCGCCTTTAATTTCGCCATGGGCGGTAGGCAGCCCTGTGGGCTTTGAAAGAACGAGAAGATGGTTGTCTTCCAGGAGAATGTCGAAAGCCCATTTATTCACAAGAGTCGCACTTTCAGAAAATTGAAATAATGAGAAAACAGGGTGCTTGGTGCTTGCCTGTGATAACAATTTTATGAGAAAATGAACGATTAATCATGAATAAATCTACTTTTTTAGCTTGGAGAGCTGATGTTTAATCCACGCATATGCATAAAAACAGTTATCGGGTTGATTTTAATCGTTAGCGGGAGCCTTGTCGTTGCGGAAGAAACAAGTCTGAAGGGCTACAAAACGGTTGCAGAGGCCCAAAAGTTCAAACTAGAAAAATCGAGCATTGAAGGGACCACCAAGAACGCAGGGAAGCTCGGATTTCGATTTGATTGGAATAAAGAATTAGGCGCGATGGTTGTGGAAGTTGATAAGGATTCGCCCGCAGGCAAGGCGGGGATTATCAAAGGCGATGTCCTTTCAAAAGTGTTGGGCAATAAAATTCCAGATCTTGAAACCTTGCGCCTATACCTGATTGAAATTCGCGAGGGGGATAAGGTTAAAGTAATCGTAAAAAGGGAAGGAGACTTCAAGGAATTTGAATTGCTTGCAACTTCCTGGAGTAACCCTTTGACCAACCAGAGCAAGGTCAAGCTAGGAGTTTTTTTTGCACCCAATAAGAATCAAACCAAGCTCGAGATTAAGGGGGTTACTCCGAACGGGTCTGCAGAAAAGGCAGGCGTTAAATTGGGTGATACCTTGATCACAATTGATGGCAAAAAAGTAACTCCAGTTACTGGCATTAATCAAATTCTTGAAGGCAAAAAGCCAGGGGATGTGGTCCGTGTTGTTGTTTCAAGGAATGGTAAAGCTTTTAATCTTGAGGCCCGGTTGGATTCCGATGCCCCAGACGAGGGAAGTAAAAGCTGGAATGATCTTGAGCGCAAGTTATTTAAAAAGCCTGTGTATAAGCTGGCAGTAATTCCGGTAGAGTTTCCTGACCAAAAACTCAATGAGAAAATCAAGTCTTCCGATTGGGAAGATGCTCTCTTCAGTACTAAAAAATTTAACGATAAGAATGCGACAGGGCAAAAAGTCTATGGAAGCATGAATGATTTTTATATCGAGCAATCTGATGGTATTTGTAAAGTTGAGGGGAAGATTTTTGCAGCGGTTGCTGTAGAAAAAAAGCGTATGGAGTATGCTTCTGGTTCGCCTCGAACTGCAATTCTAGATCAAGCATTAACCTTGGTTTTCGCTCGTGATGGTGAAAAAGCATTGGAAGGATTTGATGGTGTGTTCTTTTTGTATGCGGGTTCAAGGGCCGCTATCACCAGAGGGAATATTCTCTGGCCTCATAAAGGTTTCTATACGTATAAGGGGAAAAGAATTGCGTATTTCATCTGCCCCGAGGGTGGTGAAAAAATGTTTTCTATTAGTGTAATCGCCCATGAATTCGGTCATATGCTGGGCTTACCCGATCTTTATGCACGACCCGAAGTTCCTGATATGGAGGGCTTGGGTCGTTGGTGCAGCATGTCAAATGGCGAAGGGCTAGACGGGAGGCCCGTGCATTTTAGCGCTTGGTGCAAAGAACAAATGGGATGGACTGTTCCAACTATGATCGATCCAAGGGTGCAACAAAAGTTGATTATTTCGCCTATAGAAGGGAAGAACTCGGAGTGTATCAAAATCCCTGTACGACCTGATGGAACTGAATACTTTCTTCTCGAAAATCGTATTAAAAAAGGGTTTGATCAAAACCTTCCCGGAGAAGGATTATTAATATGGCGTGTGGTGGATGGGAAACCAAACCTTGAAGAGTCGCATGGCATCGCTGGCCCCGCAGGCCCAGGCAGGTTTCCAGAATCTGTTCCCTATCCAAGTAAATCTAACAGCAATTTTACCCCTATGACCACGCCGACTAGTACCCCTGTGAAACAAGGTGGATGGCCATTGCATATCACGAACATTCAAAGGCTTCCCGATGGCAGGGTAGCTTTTCAGATCGGGTACGAGTTTTATTAATCTTCTTCTGGATCTGCGGTCGCACCCATGTCTTCACGTGCGGCGGGGCCGCGATGCATTAGAACGGTGTAGCCCCTAGTTTCTGCGCCTTCAACCACATACCCAACTTGGGTCATCAGGTCGACCATTTCGTTTGGCTGTTTGGTCACCATGAAAAAGCTTCCGGTTCGTTTCAGCAATTCGAAAGAACGCTGTATGAAAAGAAGCGCAATGGAATGGTTGGCAAAATAGGGCGGGTTGGCTAGGGCAATATCGAATGACTGCGGAATCAGATCGGGTCCTGAAACCGATGAGGTTGCAACTGTTTCAAAATTAGTCAAGCCATTGGAAATAGCGTTAAGTTTAGTTAACTCTAATGCGCGCAGGTTACTGTCAACAAAAGTGATTTTGCCTTCTGGGCCAGTTATCTTGGAAGCGTAAATTCCATTAGTGCCACAACCGCAACCAAGGTCTACGACATTCTGGCCGGGGCGCAGGCTCATGACTTCGCAAAGAGCGCGGGAACCCGCATCAAACTGGCCATAGGAGAAAGTTCCTGGGCGGGAAAGAAAGCGGAAGGATTCACGCTGATTGATATTGCATTGGAAAGTGACTTCATGCCTTCTGCGTGGTCGCTCTCCCATTTTCTGGGACCAAAGGAATGTGGTTCCTTGCTCTTGGTGGATATGTACCTTCTTGTAGATTTTTTTCATCGCTTCTGGGAATAGAGAGTCATTGGGCTGCGCAGACCAAACCAGAAACTGCCCAGAGGCGTTGAGAATATGAAAACCCTGCTCAAGGATATCGGTTTTAAGCTCGCGCTCGCCCGATCTTGCGGGCAGATAAACTGCAGTGGCAAAGTTTGGTCCAAGGTCCCATAAATCAGCCTCTACTCGAACCTCTGCAGGAATGTTGGCATCCTTCAGCATTTGTTGCAATCGCTCGGCTTGAAATAAATCCATCTGATAGCAGACTGCTTCTTTATGAGGGCTTGAATGAAGCAGGTTCACTACATCCGAGGGGGAGCCCATGATCACTGCGAAAGGGGCCCTTATCCTTTCAAGCAATGTCTTGGGAGGATAGATTTTACTTAACGATACGAGTTTCGGCTTTGCCATATTGTTTCTCTTTTATCAAGAACCTCACGGTTCAATTCGTAATTCTACAAGGGATTGATGCTTACCTGAAGGTGGAAGTATTAGAAGTCCTGCATCGATACCTTTTTGCTGCAAATTAATTGCATCGGTCACGCAGGTATAAGGTTCGATACAAACGCTAGTTCTGGAACCCGGCGTAAATACAACCATGTCGCGCCATGAGTTATCGCAATACATGACCATGGCATGTTGTTTCGCACCTTGTACCCGTCCTCTTTCCATCATCCCAAATGCGTTGGCATTGAATGCTGGCAGATCGGTTAAAACATCATCTGCCTGAAAGCCTTTCATTATGCGAAGCTTATTAAGATCGCGTGCTGCATCCACGGGAATCTTTCTTCCATCAGGAAGGCATTCATCCAAATGCCAGAAAGATTTTGCACCACATTGCAGTGAACAATCGTCGGAAACCAAACCAGGCGTAAAAGGCAAATTGAAATAGGGATGATAGCCCAAACCAAATGGTAGAGGCTTAGAATCGGGATTGATAACTAGGGCTTCGATCCTAAGGGAGGTTTCCTTGAGCCTGTAGGTTAATTGCAAGATGGCATCGGCAGGCCAGCAAGCAACTGATGCTGGGTCGTCTTTTGAAATTTGGAACTCCCCAGTGACCCAGGCTGAATTGAGATCCGCACCTTGATTAATAACTCTCCAAGGGTTGCGCACCGCAAAGCCATGGATGTTGTGTTTTTTAATATTATCATTTCGGGGTAGGGAATAAGATTTACCTTCCCAGGTGAAATGTGCATCTCGAACACGGTTGGGGTACGGGAAAAGAACGGGAATGCCACTTCTGGTGGGTCTGCCGTCTGGGAAAAGTTCGGGGTCTTGATAAAGGATGTCTAAGTTTCCTTCGGAGGAAGGTACAATCCATGAATAACAGTTAAATCCAAGTGCAGGATAAATGGTTGCACTAGCGCCTTTGGGGCTGTGCAAAGTGATTTGCGTGCCATCATGGCTGGTAACATCTTGTCTGATTGCCGAGTTAATTTTAAATGTCATGTTGGAATCCTAGTTAAAGTAGATGAATTTATGTTAGAACCTTGCTATAGGATTCCATCAGAAATCGATAAGAATCAAGGAAAAAACATCATGCCAAGGTTAGATTGTGAGAATGCGCTTGATTTTGCAAGGGGTATGTTTATTGCAGCGGGGGTGCCCCCTACCGAGGCCCAAAGGGTCGCAACCAGCCTTGTTGATGCGAATTTGTGTGGTCACGATTCGCATGGCATCATCCGAGTGGTGCAATATATCAAGGCGATTGAAGCCGGGATTTTGAAACCGGGCGCGCCATTTGTACTGCTTTCTGAAACTCCGTCAGCAGTAGCAGCCGATGGGGGCTGGAATCTGGGCCAGGTTCAAGCCTATCGCTTATTGGAAAAGCTGATTGCCAAAGCTTCGGTAACCGGGGTGGCTGCGGGATCATTAAAACAATGCGGGCACATCGGAAGATTGGGCGAATATGCCGACGAGGCAGCACGACACAAGATGGCTTTCCTTGCAACCGTAAATAATCATGGTTTTGGCCGTGCTGTTGCTCCACCGGGTGGAAAAGTTGGCAGGATATCCACCAACCCGATTTGCGTGGGCGCGCCCACCAAGGACAACCCTGTTGTTTTGGACATAGGTACCAGTGTTTGTGCGGAAGGTAAAGTCCGCGTTAATTTCAACAAGAAAATACCCACCCCCGAAGGTTGGCTCCTTGATTCCGAAGGAAGGCCCACGACCGACCCAGGAGTTTTGTACAACGATCCCAAGGGCACAATTCTTCCGTTGGGCGGACAGCAATCATACAAGGGCTTTGGGCTAGGATTGCTTATGGATATGTTTGCAGGCGGACTTTCAGGCGCTCAGTGCAGTACACCTGGGGTCGAAAGTAAATCTGCAAATGCAGTGTTTTTTTTGGTTATCGATCCCGCGAAGTTTGCAGGGGTGGATCACTTTTTAAATGAAACCACAAACCTTGCTGCCAATGTGCTTACCTGCCCAAAAGCAGATGGCGCAACTGGTGATATTATTCTGCCAGGCCAATTGGAAGTTACAGAAAAAAGCAAACGAATGAAATCAGGGCTGAGCCTTGATGAGGGGACTTGGTCGCAATTAAAAGAACTGGCGCAGAAGTATAAAGTGCCGCTGCCCGACTCTGTCTCTAATTAAATTTAAAAAGGCTGAATATGAAAAGATGGATTGCTGGTTTGGTGCTGCTGTTGCCTACGCTTTCGCTTTGTGCTCAAACTTCGGCTGAGAAATTATTGCCTTTGTTGGATGAGCAGAGTTTTTTTCTGGGCAGGATTCAGCCAGGGAAGATTGATTTAGCCAAGATCATGATTCCGTTGGTTCAGAAAAAGGCGATCCCTGCTGCGGAGGCTGCTGCTCTTGGGTTTTTCTTGAACTTGCAAAAAAATAGCATCGAGAAAGTGATTGACGAAATCTGGTTTTCTGCGAGTGCGAGGGATGCAGCGACCTATTTCCTTCCTTCCATCATGATCAAAACAAAGCCCGGTGCGAAAACAGAAGATCTGCTAAACCTGCTAAAAAACCTGCCTTTGCCCATTAATATTCAAACTGCAAGTGGCCAAGTTATCAGAAAAGGGCAAAACTCCATATTGCCTCTTTCCTATGTGATTCGAGAAGAAAAAGGCTTTTATCTGTTAGAGCAAGTGGGCGCAGCCAAGGACACGAAAAAAACCAAGCGTACTGATATTGTCCAAGGTTTTGATGCCATGGGTAGCTTGCCTTTTGGTGCGATGCTTTTCCCCTCGAAAGATAACCCTTTGGATCTAGACAAAATCTTTCCCTCACTGAAGAAAGCGAATGGAAAAGAGGGCGATGCTTCAGGAATATTAAATGGGCTGAAACTAGTAACGTTGGGAATTTATCTCGACCCATGGCGAATTCAAATGGTTATTCAAACCGAGAATAGTGAACTTGCAAATGATGTGCAAAAAACGATTTTAAAAGCTATTCAGGGTATTCCCGATTTGGTGCAGGCACAGGTGGAAGAAGTGGGTAAAGACCCGGTGTTTAAAGCTTTGGCCGCCATGGTTAAATCAGTTTCAATCATGGATGATAAAGTGACGATTGTTATTACAGACTTTGATCCTTATTTTGAAATTGCAGCAAGAATTAATGAACAAAATCAGGCCAAAGCTGCTGCAGCTTCATCCATGAATAAGGTGAAAAATATTGCAAGCGCTTTATTGGCGTATCACAAAGATAAAGGGAAATTTCCGCCTGCAGCTACCCTTTCAAAAGAAGGTAAACCATTACTAAGCTGGCGTGTACAAATCCTGCCCTACCTTGGGCATAATTTTCTTTACAAACAGTTCAGGCAAAATGAGCCCTGGGATAGCGAGCATAATAAAAAATTCATTCGCAGAATCCCACCAAGCTTTAGAGAGTCCCAAGAAAACTTGGATAAAGGCACAACTCCCTTTCAAGCCCCTGTTGGCATTGCAACGCTTTTTACTCCTGGAGGTACTGGAACTAATTCAATTCAAATTATCAATGAACTTTCGAACACTATCATGCTTGTTAAATTACCTGAGGATAAAACAGCGATTTGGACCAAACCCGAAGATTGGGAAATTGATATCAGCCTGCCTGCGAAGGATCTTTTAAAAGGCTTTACGAATGCGATTGTTTTTGCCTGCGCAGATGGGGAGGTTAAAGCCATTCCTCTTATAGAAGCCGAGGAAAAAATTAAAAGCATGCTTGTGATTGATGGGAAACCTAAAACCCCCTGAGAATATCCAAGTTCCCCGGTAAGTTTCCGGATTTTTCAGCGAATGATTGAAATGGCACAAGTTTAGATGTAACATAGCGGTATTACATTGTAATCCTGGCAGGGTGTGAGCATGTTTTGTCATCAAAAACACCGTTTATTTTATTTGTTTCCACTTCTTTTGTCGCTTGCCCTAGGGTGCGCCAAAATGCCGGATCCTTGGCTTGAAGTGCCTGGTAAATTCAAGGTTCTAGTCAGCTTTCCACCACTTTATAGCATGGTGAAATCTATCGCAGGCGATCGCGCTGCTGTTATCTCTCTTTGCACCACAACAGGGCCCCATGATTACGCTTTTAATGCCAAAGACACCATTCTTTTACGTAAGGCAGATTTGTTTTTTTATAACGGCTTAGATCTCGACGACCTTTTTGTGGGGCGATTAGCCAAGGATGCTTCGAATCCCAACCTCAAGTTTTCAAGCTTGGGCAAAAAGGTGCCTAAGAATCTACGCATTGAATCCAAAGAAGTTAAGCCGGGCCATGAAGGCCACAACCATGGTAGCTTTGATCCGCATATCTGGCTAGGAATTCGCCAAAGCCTTCTTATGATCAATGCGATTCGTGATGAATTAAGCTTGCTGGACCCCGAGACTGCAGAGGAATACAAAAATCGAGCAGCAAGCCTTGCTGCAACTCTCGAAGAAATTCAAAAAGAAGGAATTACTTTGTT
>DBCB01000013.1:57736-61349 GCA_002303765.1 Planctomycetaceae bacterium UBA969 | reverse complement strand
GGGCAAGTATGAAGTTACGCAGGAGCAGTGGGACGCAGTAATGGTTAATAATCGTAGTTTTTTTAGAGGACCAAAGTTACCAGTAACCAGTGTATCGTGGAAAGATTGCCAAGAGTTTATCAAGAAGTTGAATGCAAAGACGAATAGAGGTTATCGTTTGCCTACGGAAGCAGAGTGGGAATATTCTTGCAGGGCGGGAACAACAACAGCGTATTCGAATGGAGATAAGATCACACCCAAGGATGCAAACTATCGGGATTCGAAGATAGGAGAACCCGTGGCCGTAGGAAGTTACAAGCCGAATGCTTTTGGTTTATACGATATGCATGGCAATGTATGGGAGTGGTGTGAGGATTGGTATGCGGATTATCAAGCGGGAGCAGTCACCGATCCGAAAGGGCCAGCAACTGGAGAACGCCGTGTGTTGCGGGGCGGGTCTTTCGACAGCAATGGTTCGGATGCCCGCTCCTCCCTCCGGGTCGTCAACGAGCCGTCCTTTCGGCTCGTCGACTTTGGGTTTCGCTTGGCGAGGACAAAGTAGATACTTGTTTATCAAACAGGTAGAAAATCCTGAATGCATCCGATAAAAGTAAAAGGCCTGCTGTTTTAAACAGCGGGCCTTTTTTAGTCGAACTGAGGGCTTTTAAATCCCTGACCTTCTGTAAACCATGCAGACTCACTTTCAATGTGCCAAAATCTATCAAAAGGTTTTAAAATAATATAAATGTGTCCTTTTATCTTGTGGTTGGGGTATAATACCATGTAGTTAAAAACACTTTAAATTTATGTTAGGAAAACTAATCATGACGAAGCACCGCAAGAAGTTTGTTCGACCTTTTTTGGAAAACCTTGAAGGTCGCACTGTACCTGCTGGCATTTATGCCGTAGGCGCACCCGCAGGCGCACTGCCTTTGGTAAATGTTTACCAGACTGGGAACCCAACGCCCATTCTGACCATTCAGGCTTATGACAATAATTTTTTGGGAGGTGTTCGTGTTGCTACTGGTGATATTAATAACGATGGTACGGATGACATCTTTACCATTGCAGGCCCTGGTGGTGGCCCCCATGTTAAAATTTTCAATGGCGTTAATGGTCAGGTCTTACATGAATTTATGGCCTACGATCCTGCATATCGGGGTAGTGGTTTCCTTGCCAGTGGAGACTTAGATAATGACGGCCATGATGATTTGGTAATTGGCACTGATATTGGCGGTGGGCCTCATGTTAAGGTGATTAATGGATCTGATTTTTCGGAAGATTTCAGCTATTTTGCTTACAACCCTACCTTTCGAGGTGGCGTAAGAGTTTCTGTTGGACAAGTGGATGCAGACCCTGCCTTGGAAATCATTACTGCGGCTGGTCCAGGTGGCGCGCCCCATGTTCAAGTTTATGACTCTCAATCAAAATCCTATGAACAAAGTTATTTTGCTTATGATAGGTCCTTTATGAATGGCATTTACATTGCCACAGGTGACACAGACGGTGATGGACGCGATGAGATCATTACCGGGGCAGGCCAAGGGGGTGGACCCCATGTGAAATATCATGACCTGATTGATGACAGAGATGAGGCCTCTTATTTTGCTTATGCACCCTCATTAACTTCTGGGGTGTATGTGGCTTCGGCTTCTAGCAGCTTTCGAATTGGTTATGATGATGTAATTACTGCCCCTGCAAGTCTTGGTAGCGGGAACATTCGCGTTTATGATGATCATGGAGACCTCCACGAAGAATTCTTTGATCATCAAGATGATGGCGATTCCAGCAATGATAATGATGGGCCTGACAGTGATTTTAGGATTAATGATGGCCTTCGTGGCACGAATGGTGTTGGTGGCTTAGGAGGTGATGGTGGTCATGATTAAATTCTTAATGCTTGTACCTTAATTCTTCAAGCCGCGCAGCCTATTCTGTGCGGCTTGATTCTTTTATTAATCTTTCCCGATGCAATCCAAACAGAACAACATTGAATTATGATGGTGGGGGATTGCTCGTTTATTGATACTAGTAAATGTGATTTGGTGGTGCTGGGTTTCTTTTAACGAAGAAAAATTATTCTTACCCCGGCTATGTTTTGTTTGCTCACTCTTCCAACCAGAACATCTTCAAACCGTCCGTTCCGATCAACTTCATAAGGTTGCGTTTGGCGAGGACTCCATCATTACTGTTTTTTAAGTATTTGCGTCACGCTTGCGGCATCGGTATAAAAGATGGTGCACAGGGGCACAAGTTGACATTGTTGGGACGAGTCGGTGAAGGACGTTGAGGGCTGGATGGAACGAAACCTAGATGTCCAGACCCGGCCCGACGCCGAGATGGTGTGGAATCGCAGGGTAAAATAAAAAATGGGCGATGGCATTGCGGACACGAGTCCGTCAAACATTGCAGGGGGAACGGAATGAATGGGACCAAATCTTGCGTGGCCATCTTCACGGCAACACTGCTCGTCGTGGGGCTGACCGCCTTCGTGACCTTAGCCCAGGACGGCCCGAAGAAGGAACCGCTCGAACCCCTGAGCGCCGGGGGCCACACCCGCACCCTGACGATGGGCGATCTGAAACGCAACTACCTCGTCCACATTCCGCCCAAGTACAACTCGAAGAAGCCGACGCCGGTAATCCTCGCTTTCCACGGTGGGGGAGCAAATGCCGACAACATGGTGGTGTTCAGCGGCCTCAACAAGAAGTCCGACGAAGCAGGCTTCATCGTGGTTTATCCCAGCGGGACCGGGCGGTTGGAGAAGGTGCTGACGTTTAACGGCGGCAACTGCTGCGGCTACGCCATGACCAACAAGATTGACGACGTGGAGTTCACTCGGAAAATTCTCGATGATCTCGCCAGGTCAGCGAACATCGACCCCAAGCGAGTGTTTGCCACCGGCATGTCGAACGGCGGGATCATGTCTTACCTGCTTGCGTCGGAACTTTCGGATCGCATTGCAGCCATCGCTCCGGTTGGTGGTCCGATGGGAACGGAAACCTGCAAGCCGAAGCGCCCCGTGTCGGTCATCCACTTCCACGGAACCGACGATGAACACGCCCCGTTCAAGGGCGGCAAGGGCAAGGGGTTGTCCGGCACGGAGTTCTATTCCGTTGACCATTCGATTCAGGCTTGGGTGAAGGCCAATGGCTGCGAGAAGTTGCCGGTCGTTACGAAGCTCCCCGATACGGCCAAAGACGGGACGAGAATCACTAGGAAGGCTTACGGATCGGGCAAGGATGGAGCCGAAGTCGTGCTGATCGAGATCGAAGGTGGCGGGCATACTTGGCCGGGCCAGGAGCCACGGCTCAAGGCATTGGGCAAATCCACCAAGAACATCTCGGCCAACGACCTGATGTGGGAATTCTTCGAGAAGCACCCGAAGAAGTGAACTGTCGCAGCTTGGATGGGGCATAGTGCGGCGATCATGTTGAAGCATTATGCTCAGGTAACAAACGAGCATTTTGAGAGGGTTATTGGTGGGAAAAAAAGTAGTGCAGAATCCGGTGCAGATGTGGTGCAAAAAGCGGTGCAGCAGGTGATTGCACAGGAAAGCAAAGAAATGATGATCTCGAATAAATTAGCCACAAAGCCTTTGACAGTAAGTCTTTTTGCGATCCCTTGCGAGTCA
>DBCB01000013.1:21561-57687 GCA_002303765.1 Planctomycetaceae bacterium UBA969 | reverse complement strand
GGGATTTGAACCCCTGACCTTCTGCATGCCATGCAGACGCGCTCCCAGCTGCGCCACAGCCCCAAATGTCATTCTTCAATGACATTAGTGAGATTACTTGAAAAGTGCCCCATCGTCAATTCACCCTGGGGTTTTTTCCTTGATTTGATGTGTGGGTTGTAACGGCTTGAAGTTTTGATGAAGTTGTTGACTAGATTAGAATTCCGCAACTTTTCCGATATATGTTATGGAAAAAGGTGGCTTACAAGGCTAAGGTGTAAGAGGTATAGCGTTCCCAGTCGATTCAATTTCTGAATTTGGGGCTCACTCTATGGCAATTGCAACTTTAGGTGGTGGTTGTTTTTGGTGCTTGGAAGCTGTTTTCGAGCGAATTAAAGGCGTTTCCTCCGTGGTTTCGGGGTATAGCGCAGGCCAACACCCTCAACCAACTTACACCTTAATATGTTCTGGGAAAACCGGCCATGCGGAAGTGATTCAAATTGAATTTGATCCCAATATCATTTCCTATGAAAACCTTCTCGATGTCTTTTTTGCAATTCATGACCCCACCTCGTTAAATCGCCAAGGGGCGGATTCTGGCACCCAGTATCGCTCCATTATTTTGTTTCATGATGAGCAACAAAAAAAAGAAGCTGAAGCCAAAATAGCGGAGAATAATGCTTCGGGTACATGGTTTAAACCCATCGTCACCCAGGTAGAGCCTTTAACCTTGTTTCACCCTGCGGAAGAGTATCACCAGCATTATTTCACGAATAATCCGGAGCAGGGATATTGTCAGGCAGTGGTCGCACCCAAGGTTGCAAAGTTACGTAAACATTTCTCTGAAATCGCAACCTAAACCCTGTCTAAGTATAGAATTAAAGTAATTCGAACGATTCTGGTTATAATCTTTGCCAACATTAGCTTTGGTGAAGTGTTCTGTATTTAGTCTGCCTAAAGGCGAAACGAGGAATAGGTGGCGCATAAGGTTGTTAAACCTGAAACGAAGCTGGCGATATTCCAGCCCGCGGCTTTAGAACCAAACTTGGCAAGGTTGGTTCAGGGCGACCGGGAAGCGTTTGCGCAATTGGTAATGTTTTACAATGAATCTTTGTATCGTTGGGTTGCTCGGTTGACAGGGAACTCGCACGCAGCAGAAGACTTGGTGCAGGATACTTTTGTAAGGGCGTACCAGGCGATTACCAGGCTAAGGCCCGATACGAATTTGAAGGCGTGGCTTTTTAGGATTGCGCATAACGCCTACGCAAACTGGGTGCGTAATCGCAAGGGTAGAAACTCACTTTTGCCAGTTGAGGTTTTGGATACCCAAGCAGGGCCGGAAGAATTGGCGCAAGAAAATGAGACAAGCCTTAGGTTGCAGCAAGCGATAGATAAACTGCCCGAGGAATGGAAGGCAGCATTGTTATTAAGGATACAGGAAGATATGGCATTTCGGGAGATGGCGATTGCGCTTGGAACGACAGAAGAAACAGCACGCTGGCGGGTGTATAAAGCCAGGCAAAAGCTAATGGAAACTCTTGAAATAAAACGGGAAGATCCAAGATGAACTGTAATCAGATTCGAGAACAAATACTGTGTGCAGAAAACATTGGCAAGCTTCAAAAAGAAGTGGCGCAGCATCTGCAAGCATGCCCTACGTGTAGGGTGTATCAAAGCACGGTTCAAAAAATGGAAATGCAGATAGGGCAATTGCAAGTGGCGGAGCCTTTGCATTCTTCGCATATTCGGCTAAAGAATATTGAAGGAAGACTAGATAGAAGAAATGTATTTGCTTCGCCTTTGTTTAAGTTTCGAAGGTTTGAAAAAGAAAGAGGCAGGCAGAAGCTATCGGTTGCGGTGGCGCTTGTTGCATTTCTTTTTGCAGTAGTTGGCGGGCTGATGCTGATTCCAAAGCCAATCGATCGAGAAAGTATTGCAGGGCTTCGGGCCTATAAAGAAAGCAGCATCAACCGAGCGAACTCGCAGGAAAAAAAGTGGCAGGCGATGGTAAGGCTTGCAAAAGAAGCGCGCACCGATGCGATAGTATTTGCAGCGCGAAATGATACCGTTCATGTGAAGTTAATGGCAGATTACCTTGAAGAATTGCTGCAAAAAGATGTCGACAAGTTGATTTCAGTAAGAGAACTTCGAGAGCAGATGTTGGATTTTGCAATAGAGCTTGGGCGTAGCGAAAGTGAATTTCAAAGGTTAGCCAGCCTGCACTCATCTTCGCCTGAAGTTGCAGATTCTTTGGTTCGGATTGCGATGGCATCGAAGGATGCAGAGTTACGGTTAAGGCGTGCATTGCAGGCGTAGTTTTAGCGCTGTTGAAGTTTTTTAGTTTCTGCGGGCGAGAGCAGCCTGAATTTTCCGGGTTCAATACCATCCAAAGTAAGTGTGCCAATTTTAGTGCGCACTAATTTTCTCACCTTGCTTCCAACCGCATGAATCATTTTTCGAATCTGTCTATTCAATCCTTCGTTAAGAATAAATTCAAGAATAGAAGAATCTTTATTATCTTGCAATACTTTGACTTTGCAGGGCTGGGTGTATTTTTGGTTGAGTTTAATGCCATTGCGGAGTTGGTGCAACGATTCGGGGGTAAGTTGCCCGCGGATAGTGACAACGTAGGTTTTATCAATTTTGTGTGAGGGATCGGTAAGCAGGTTGGTGATGAGGGAATCGTTGGAGAAAAGAAGCAGGCCTTCGCTTTCGTAATCAAGTCTGCCTGCAGGGAAAAGGTAACCAAGATCTGGGGGGAGGAGATCAAAAACGGTGGGGCGTGAGAGTTCATCATCACGGGTGGTGACATAGCCCGGGGGTTTATGCAATAGAAGGGCGATGGTGTTTTGTTTAGGTTTTTGAGTATCTTTTAGTTCGATATCCTGGAGTTTTAAATCAACCCATTCGAGTGGGTTGGTGCAGGTTTTGCCATCCACTTTAACTAGGCCGTTGCGAATCCAATCGATAGCTTGGGTACGGCTGCCATAGCCTAGCTTGGAGAGGGCCCTGTTTAAGGTGACGCGTTGGTTCATGCCTCCTTTTTAAGGGAAGAGAGCTGTTACGGGAAGAGAGTTATTTTCGTTTACCTGCGTAGGGGTCTTCTTTTTGTCGAGCTTTTTGCAGGTCATTGAATTCTTGCTGGAGTTTATCTTGATCAATGGGTTTGTTATCTGAGCCGCACCCAGAGAGGAAGATAAGCCCTAACATTTCCAGCGAAAGCAGGAAGCGTAGCATGGTTATATCTCCGAGAAAATTAGGGGAATTGAACAATTTCGCCACCATTGCGTGTACCCATCGCAGTCCATGATGTTGGGTCGATGGTTTGATTGACAAAGCGAACAGAACCATCACACATGACGGTGGAGGCGCCACCAGCGTGGAAGCTGCTGGCTGGGCTGACGAGTTGCCACCAATCATTGTTGGGCCTCCAGCAGGGGCTGTTGGGTGGTAGGAGATGATTGTAGCCATTGCGCCAGATGGAACCTTCACGCCAAGGGTAGCCACGATAGCGCCAGTCGGTCCAGCCAGCGGGGCCACCAGCGGTTTTCCAGTCTTTACTGGTGAAGTAAGATTGGGCGGATGCAATTGTGGTTTGGGTAGTAGTGCCTCCTTCGAAGCAATCAGTGCGAGGTTCTTTTGGGGATGAGTTGGAGAATGGGCCGTTGCAGACTTCAGCAAAGGCGGAGGTGTTACTCATGCCATCGACAAGATCTTTGGTGCCAACGATGGGGGCAGCGGGTTTGCCTCCAGCTGCAAAGTTTGGGCCAAAGGCGCCATCCCATCCTGAAACACCCACCCAGGAACCCATATTGGTGTGGTAGTTAGTCCAGCCGTAGAAAGTGGTGACCGCGGGATTGGGGTCGGAGGGGCATAGAAGCAATTTAAGTTTAAAAATGGAGACTGGGTCATTGGCACTTGCGGCGGCGCCTGAAGATTGGTTGACATCATAGCCGCGCAAGATGGCTTCTTGTTCGATGTAAGGCATGAGTAAAACAAGAGGGCTGGGGCCATAATTCACCGAACTTGGGCAACCCGAGGGGAAGGTGCCAAAAACGTTTAGATAGTTATGGAGGGCGAGGCCGATTTGTTTGAGGTTATTGGAACAGGTTGAACGGGCTGCGGCTTCGCGCACTTTTTGAACAGCGGGCAGTAAAAGCCCAATAAGAATTGCAATAATAGCGATGACAACTAATAATTCGATAAGTGTAAATCCACGCTTGTGCATAATATCCCCCTCGTCATAATAAAGTGTTTGATAAACTAAGGGAGAGACTTACTATTTGATAGGCCTTCATAAGTCTTATTATTAATTTATCATGATTGTGTTGAGACTTGCAAGAGAAAAGTATTTAAAGTGAAAAGAACCTGAGAATTAGTTGCCTAAAAGGCCCAGCATCAAGAGAATAACTTAAGATCAATAAACCTAAGGAAATAACTGTCATGAAAAACAGCTTTGAAACTGAAACCAGCCTGAATGCGGGTGGGAAAACCCATCACTATTATTCTCTTAAACTGTTAGAGAAGAAGTTGCCCCAGATAGCCAAGCTTCCTTTTTCTCTTAAGATTCTTCTGGAAAATCTTTTGCGAACCGAAGATGGTTTGAGTGTTACCAAGGCAGACATAGAGTCACTGGCCAATTGGGATCCGAAGAGCATTCCTTCGAAGGAAATCAGTTTCACTCCTGCCCGAGTTTTGTTGCAGGATTTCACGGGCGTTCCCGCAGTTGTCGATCTTGCAGCAATGCGCGATGCCATGAAGTTGATGGGGGGCGACCCAACCAAGATCAATCCTCTTTGCCCTGCGGAATTGGTGATCGATCATTCTGTGCAGGTTGATGATTTTGGTAATGGTCTGGCGTTTAAGAACAACTCGGATCTTGAATTTGAAAGAAATAGAGAGCGTTACGCTTTTCTGCGTTGGGGCCAGAACGGCTTTGATAACTTCAAAGTGGTGCCCCCTGAAACGGGTATTGTTCATCAAGTGAATTTGGAATGTCTTGCACGGGTTGTGATGAGTGCAACAGTGCATGGCAAAAACTACGCCTACCCTGATACTTTGGTGGGCACGGATTCGCATACCACCATGATCAACGGGCTAGGCGTGTTGGGTTGGGGCGTGGGCGGGATTGAAGCAGAAGCTGCGATGCTAGGGCAACCTGTTTCTATGTTGATTCCTGAAGTGGTTGGTTTCAAACTGACCGGAAAATTGCCAGAAGGCGCAACCGCAACCGATCTGGTTCTTACCGTAACGGAAATGCTTAGGAAGAAGGGCGTGGTAGGTAAGTTTGTGGAATTCTATGGGCCGGGGCTTGCTGATCTGCCTTTGGCTGATCGTGCAACCATTGCGAACATGGCGCCCGAGTATGGTGCAACTTGTGGCATATTCCCTGTAGATGCAGAAACGATTCGCTTCATGAAGTTTTCAGGCAGGCCTGTTGAGCTTGTTGAATTAACCGAAGCATACATGAAGCAGCAGGGTATGTTCCACGATGCATCAACGCTCGAGGCAAATTATTCTAGCACTATGGAACTTGATATGAAAGTGATCGAGCCCTGCTTAGCTGGGCCGACCCGCCCTCAAGATCGGGTTCGTTTAAGCGATATGAAAACTTCCTTCAATAGTGCGCTGCCTGGTTTGATCGCCAAGGCCAAGCCAAAGGCGGGTGTCAGCCCCGCAACTGCGGATGCGCAGGCTGTTGTTACCATGAATAACAAGCAAGAGGTTCTAAAGCATGGTTCGGTTGTTATTGCAGCAATCACTAGTTGCACCAACACTTCGAATCCTTCCGTGATGCTTGCAGCAGGCTTGGTTGCGAAGAAAGCGGTAGCTAAAGGCTTGCAAACAAAGCCATGGGTGAAGACAAGTTTGGCACCCGGTTCCAAGGTGGTCACAGATTATCTGGTGGAAGCGGATGTGATGAATGACCTTGATAAACTGCGCTTTAATCTTGTGGGTTATGGTTGTACGACTTGCATAGGAAACAGCGGGCCATTGCCTGCGCCTGTTTCTAAGGGGATTGAAGAGGGCCAGCTTATTGTTGCTGCGGTGTTGAGTGGGAATCGAAATTTCGAGGGCAGGGTACATCCTGAAGTGCGTGCCAACTATCTGGCTTCACCACCTCTTGTTGTAGCTTATGCAATCGCGGGTAGAACCGATATTGATTTCGCAACAGAACCCGTAGGCAATGGCAGCGATGGCAAGCCAGTGTTTCTCAAAGATATCTGGCCCACCACAAAAGAAATTCATGAAGCTGTCGCGAAGTGCGTCAAGCCTGAGATGTTCACCAAGGAATATAGCGAAGTATTCAAGGGCGATCCAGCTTGGCAGGAGCTTCCTGTTCCTACTGGTAATCAGTATGCCTGGGATGCAAACTCCACTTATGTGAAGCACCCACCTTACTTCGAAAACATGCCCCGTAATCCAAATGCGATTGCAGATTTAAAAGCTGTGCGCGTTCTTGCGGTTCTGGGGGATAGTATTACCACCGATCATATTTCCCCTGCGGGAAATATCAAGAAAGACAGCCCTGCTGGTAAGTATTTGCAAGAGCGTGGCGTGGCGTCTGCAGACTTCAACAGTTATGGTGCACGCAGGGGCAATCATGAAGTGATGGTACGAGGCACCTTTGCCAACATTCGGTTGAAGAACATTCTTGCACCCGGAACTGAGGGCGGTTTCACAAGGCATCTTCCTACTGGGGAAGGGATGTCGATATTTGATGCCTCGGTTAAATATCATGCAGAGAAAGTGCCCTTGGCAATTCTTGCGGGCAAGGAATATGGCTCGGGTAGTTCGCGTGATTGGGCCGCCAAAGGGCCAGCTTTGCTGGGTGTACGAGTCGTGATAGCAGAAAGTTACGAGCGTATACATCGCAGTAATCTGGTAGGCATGGGAATACTTCCCCTGCAGTTTGAAGCGGGCAAGAATGCTGCTTCTCTTGGCCTAACTGGCGAAGAGGTTTTTGAAATTACCGGCCTTGCTTCTCTATTAGAGGCTTCTGATTATGCTCCTGGTAAAACCATTGCGGTTAGGGCCAATGGCAAAGAATTCAAAGCTGTTGTTCGCATCGATACGCCACAGGAAGTGCTTTATTACAAGCATGGCGGAATTCTTCGTTATGTGCTTAGGCAGTTGTTGGAGACTGCGAAGTAAGAAAAGCTTGTAGAAAATAAAAAGCCCTCTGAGGATAACCTCGGAGGGCTTCTTGTGTCTCTAGTGTAATTATTAAAAAGTGTAGTCTTTTAAAAACTTAGTGATATGAACATTCGGCAGGTTAAGGTCTGCGACTTCCTTGGCCACCTGATCTCGGTAGCGGCCTTTAAGATGCACTGCAAAAACTGGCACATCTTTCTTTAACTTCTGTAGTTCTAACTTAAAAGTTTTTGGTGTTAGATGTTTGGATACATCTGCAAGCCATTGAAGATTATTGGGGAAGGTAACTTCCAGAAACACTGCTTTTAAGTTGGCCTGCTTGTTTAGGAGATCCCAGATTTCTTCGGTTTCGGCTGTATCGCTGACATATCCAATCGCACTTTTTCCATCATCAAAAATGTATCCGACCGTGGGAACAACGTGATTGATATTGATAGAGGTGATTTTAATCCCTTCGAGGGTGATCGTTTGGTTTGGTTCGAAGGTTTTGATATCTAGGAAACGTGAAACAGGAAACTTTGAAAGTTCGATAAAATCGGGCCAGATTCGATTGTTGAAAACATCTGTTTGTAAACAGTTTAATACAGGCGTTGAACCATAGATAATTACTGGGTCAGGCCTTCCCGTAAATACATTTTCAATAAAGATGGGGAGTGATGCCAGATGATCGATATGAGAATGGGTTAATAACACATGGCGAATTTTTTCCTGCTCTTTGGGAGAAGAATAAAAACCGATAGCCCCAGCATCGATTGCAATACTTTCATTCACCAGCATGCTGGTTAAAAATTGATAATTGCAATCATCGGAACCATGAACATTTGATGTTATAAGCCTAGTTATCACTCAAACCCCCTGGGGTGATTTGCTTTATTTTATTCAAAACAGGACCATAATTAGTATTCATAGTCCTGCTTTGTAATTTATATACGCTAAAGCTTTGATAAATGTAATGGAAGCTGATTCAAGCATTTTATTGCTTTTTTTCACCAGTCTTGCCACTACCATCGTTAAGCCCCATTACATAGCCTAGCCCGCCAAGCATTAACTTTTGGAATCTTTCGTCAGCCCAAACTTCATCGCGGTGTCCAAAAGCGGTGTAAAAAACCCGGCCTTTGCCATATTCTTTAGTCCAGGCAAGTGCATAATCCTTGTCTGCGCGTTTGCCTTCTTTTTTAACTGCGGTGGTATCCATGCTAAGCAGGATATTCAGGTTTTTCCGGTCGTAAGGCCCCTTGAACTGATAAATTTCATCAGTTATTTCAAACGAATCGCCCAGATGTTTGGTTGCTGGGTGGCTCTTATCTTCCACTTTTACCTTGATTTTTTCATGCCAAGGGTGGCCATCAAAGTATGCACCGATCATGTTGCCATACTCGGGCCATTTGTAAAAGGTATCGGTTGCACAATGGCTGCCCGCAAAGCCTTTGCCAGACTTTATGTACTGGAGGAGGTCGGCTTTTTGCACATCAGAAAGTGGCAGTTCGCCTGTGGTGTAAAAGAATACTGCATCATATTTTTGCAAGTTTTCTGCAGTAATTGCAGTGCGGGAATCCTGGGTGACCACTGCTTCAAACATGCCAGACGATTTTCCCAATGCGATGAGTGATTTTTCGACTAGGCATAATTCTTCAGGTTTGGGTCGTTTTACCACACCATGCACAAATCCCTTGGATTCTGTGATCACCAAAAGCTTTTTGGTGGATTTGGATTCTTGTGAGAAGGATAGGTTGGCTGTGATGAATAAAGTAGCAACCGTCAGAGAGAATAACTTGTGCATTTTTGCCTTTCTTGAATTAAGTGTTAACTCATGATTGTAATCGGGGTTAAAAGAGGAATCAAGTAAATGGAGGCTTTTCTTTGTGTGTAAAAAAAGACTATGATATCGACAAAGAGAGTTTCACGGAGAATTTATGATGGCATCACTTGCAGACCTACGAAAAGACTACACCCTTCATGGTCTTTTGGAACATGAATTAGCGCAATGCCCTTTTGATCAATTTGCAAAATGGTTTAGCGATGCGGTGAATGCGAAAGTTACGGAACCCAATGCCATGACTTTGGCGACTGCCACGGTGCATGGCGCGCCTTCTGCTAGGATCGTGTTGCTAAAAAGCTTTGATGAACGTGGGTTTACTTTTTTCACAAGTTATGAAGGGCGCAAGGCGGGAGAGCTTGCAGAAAACCCTAGGGCAGCATTGGTTTTTTACTGGCCTGATTTAGAAAGGCAGATTCGCATCGAGGGTGATGTGCAGAAAGTTAGTAAGAAGGAATCTGAAGATTACTTTCTCTCACGGCCCTTGGGAAGTCGCATTGGTGCTTGGGCCTCCAAACAATCTTCCGTGATGAATGGTCGTGAAGAACTTGAAGCTCGCTGGCATGGGATTGAAAAACGCTTTGCAGATGGAATAGTGCCCCTGCCTGAAACTTGGGGCGGGTACAGGCTTTGGCCACATTCAGTCGAGTTTTGGCAAGGCAGGCCCAGCAGAATGCACGATCGCATTCTGTATGAAAGAAATGGAACTTTCTGGGGTATCAAGCGGTTGGGGCCTTGATTTCTTACTCTGCAACGGCCAGAAATTTATAAGTGGTGGTGCTGCTGAATTTCTCGCCTGGCTTCAAGATCGTTGAAGGAAATTCTTTCTTGTTAACGCTATCAGGGTAATGCTGGGATTCGAGGCAGAATCCGTTGTATTGATTGTAGACCGCGCCCTTCTTGCCCTTAATAGTGCCATCAAGGAAATTGCCCGTGTAAAACTGCAGGCCTGGTTCGGTGGTATAAACTTCCATCACCCTGCCCGAGTTTGGTTCTCTGACGATTGCAGCGGGGGCTTTTAAATCTTTGCTGGAAGCTTCAAGCACATAGTTGTGATCATAGCCCACTGGCGTTGCTTTGATTTCCTTGATACGCGCCCCTATTTTTGCATATTTGGTGAAATCGATTGGGGTGCCTGCAACAGGGGCCAACTTTCCTGTGGGGATTAAGGTTTCATCCGTTGCAGTTTGTTGCGTTGCATTAATCATGATCTGGTGATCAAGAATGGTGCCATTGCCTGAACCTGCAAGGTTGAAATAAGCATGGTTCGTCAGGTTGATAGGTGTGGATTTATCAGTGATAGCATCGTATTCGATGCGAAGGGCGTTATCGTTGGTGAGGGTGAAAGTAACCCCAACGCGCACATTGCCTGGGTAGCCTTCTTCGCCATCTGCACTGGTGCGGGTGAAGCGAACGCCTCTTTCGTTAGTGGTAATAAAGCTTTCAGCGGCCCAGTTTTTGCGATCAAAACCTTTTTTGCCACCATGAAGGCTGTGTGGGCCATTGTTTGCAGCGAGGGAATAGTCTTTGCCATCGAGAGAGAATTTGGCATTACCAATGCGGTTACAAACTCTGCCTATGGTGCCACCGAAATAAGGGTGTTCGGTAAGGAAGCCATCGAGAGTATCGAAGCCCACGATGACATCTGCAATCTTTCCTTTGTTATCAGGAACTTCGATGGATTGAATGGTTGCGCCGAAGGTGATGAGCCTAACTTTCATGCCCTTGCTGTTTTGCAGGGTGAAAATATCAACAGCCTCGCCTTCTTTTGTTTTTCCGAATGGGGTACGGATAACATCATCCGCAGCAGAAATGAAAGTTGAAGTCATTAAAACACCTGCCAAGCAAATAAAACGAAGAATCATGGTAGTAACCTCTTGAAGCTATAAGTTTAAGATAACATAAAGCTATAATGATGGGTGGGATGTCGGATGGCAAGCAAGATTCTGTTTTTAGATGCGATGCCAACTTTAAAACAATAGGATTAGGGTATGAACGAATCTAGCAAAACAGATAAAACGCTTGGCAGGCCACTCGAAGGATTGGTGGTAGCAGACCTTACAAGAATACTTGCGGGGCCTTTTGCAACGCTTAATCTTGCTCATTTGGGTGCGAAGGTGATCAAAGTCGAGACGCCCCATGGTGGCGATGATTCCCGATCGTTTCCCCCATTCAAAGATGATAGCTCGTTGTTTTATAGTTCCATGAATTACGATAAATACAGTATTGCACTCGATTTAAAAAAGAGTGAAGACAAGAAAATATTCGAGAAGCTCTTGGCGAAGTCGGACTTCCTAGTGGAAAATTATCGCCCCGGAACTATGGAAAGGCTCGGGTATGCGTGGAGCGATTTGCAGCAAAAGTATCCCCAGTTGATCTTTGGTTCTCTTTCGGGTTTTGGGCAGACAGGGCCCATGGCTGCAATGCCCGCTTATGATTTAGTGGTTCAGGCACTTGGCGGTGTGATGAGTTTGACAGGCCATCCGGGCCAACCTCCGGTGCGCGTTGGAGTTTCCATTGGCGATCTTGCATCTGGCCTTTATTTTGTCATTGCTCTTCAAGCTGCACTTGTTCGCAGGATGCAGGGGCATGGCGGATCTCGCATTGATATCGCAATGTTAGATTGTCAGGTTGCAATGCTTGAAGGTTCTCTTACCAATTATTTAAGTACCGGTGTAATTACCGAATCGTTGGGTTCAAGGCATTACAGCATCGCTCCTTTTCAAGCATATCGCACGAAGGATTCGTACATGATACTTGCAGGGGGCAATGACAGGTTGTTTGTTCAGGCATGCGAAGTGTTACAAAGAATGGATCTTGTGCAGGATGAAAGATTCAAAAGTAATCAGCTTCGATGTCAGCATGTGGATGTGCTTGAGGTGGAGATAGAAAAAACTCTAGCAGCAAACACTACGGAAGAATGGGTGAAGCTTTTCGATGAAAAAGGGGTTCCCTCTGCGCCCATCCAGAATGTTAGTAAGGTTGCGACTCATCCTCAGATAAATGCAAGAAATATGATTGTAGATATTAAAGACCCTGTATTTGGTAATATTAGAACTGGTGGCAACCCCATCAAGATGACTGGTATACCCGATGAGGTTGAGCATAGGGGCGCACCCACCCTCGATCAAGATCGCAGTTCTATTCTGGAATGGCTTGATCAGCCCTAAAACAGCCTGCTTAATTATGAATGAGCTTTTTTCGTTGGCCTAACCGCAATGGCTATCGTGTAGAATGATAATATGGGCCTAGATTATGTGGGGGTGTGTTTTTGTGACAAATACTTATGTAACGATGAATGATAAAATAATTTCTGGCGTGTTACATGCTTATGTTGCATTTGACTGGGGCGAAGAGGTTGATTTAGTGCAGGCTGCAAAATTGCTTGAGGCAGAACTTGGTTCTGCAAGTTCCCCCGGGTTGCCTCGAAGAAGGCGTACCCCGATGTCGATTGAATACCGTCCCGCACCATTGGTATTTCAATTGCCACATACCATTTGTAAATTTGCGGTGCTCGGCGAGGTAGAAGCTCAGGTTGAAATGATTCTCTTTGATTTTGCAACCCTCAGCCTTTCGCTTCGTGTACCGTTTTCGCTTCCAGGTTCGAAGTTAAGTGAGTTGGCGCAGGAGTTATCCCGGCCAGGTGAATTTCCCAGCTTTGGCAAAACACTCCTTGAACCCCTTTTCAAAAGGCTTTCACCTGCAATCAAACTCCCCAAATGGAGTGAACTCACAGAGGAATATTATGTCTTTCAGTTTAATCCTGGTGATCCCTTCCCAGAAATTTCCGATCTGCTTCAAAATCATTCGCCTTGGTTAGCAAGCCTTCTTAGGCTGGAATCTTCCCCTCTTGCTGCAGAAGAGATCGAAGAATCTATCAAGCAAAAGCTGCAATATTCTCCCACGGATCTTCTTGTGGTTGATTGGGCTGCTGCGGTGCTCATCGATTCTGATTGCGAAGAAACATTGCAGACCATCCAGTTTGCAAATTTGCAATTATTGCGTTATCGCTATCTTGATGATCTACTCGATACGGAACTTGCAAATTCTGCGAAATGGGCACGGTGGCCAACTCCGTTTTCACGATTGTTAGGGGAGGGGCCCAACCAGAGGGTGCGCGAACTGGGCGCTCTTAATATCGAAGCAACCAATTTGTTCGAACGCACTGGCAATGTTTTTAAACTTCTTGGTGATATGTATCTTTCCCGTACCTATAGATTGCTTGCAACTAGATTTCATCTTCCTGCCTGGGAGGGCAGTATCCGCAGAAATCTAGAGGTTATTGAAGATGTTTACCGTGTGGTTGCAGATCAGGCTGCAGCTTTGCGTGCTCAAATTCTTGAAATCATTATAATAGTTCTTATCGCAGTGGAACTTTTTTTAGCGCTCTGGAGATGATTCATGCGGTTACTGCAGTTGATCCTGTTAAGTTTTGTTTTCGTAGGATGTGCATTTGCACAGCAACAACCTGTCGCACCCAAGATCACCGCTCAAGCCCCTTCTTATAAAAAAGCCTTGGAACAATTTCTACCCAAGTGGGATGCCAATAAAAATGATCGCCTTGATCGCAGTGAAGCTGCTGCTCTTATTCGTGATGAATCTATTCGTTCTATCGAGGCCGCTGCTCTTGCAACTTCTCACTTCTGGTTTTTAAAGTTACCCGATAAAAAATCTGCAACCCTTGACGAGCTTACCAGCGACATTAAGGAAACCATGGCGTTTGCCAATGGCTCTCTCACTAATATTTTTAACATGCAAAAAGAATATGAGTTTTATCTCGTGCATCTTTTTACTTCTTCACGGGATATGTTTGGTTCTAAGAAATTAGGTATCGAGGGGATTTCTCAGGGGCATATGGGAAACTGTTTTTTTGTATCGATGGCGGGGAACCTTGCCTTTCAAAACCCTGATGCCATTAAAAACATGATCAAAACCAATGAAGATGGTTCCAATAAGGTTGATTTTCCTGATGGGCGTTCGATTCGCATCAATAAACTTCCTGAAGCTGTTATTGCGCTTGGTTCACGTACAGGAAATCAAGGCACATGGATTAATGTACTTGAAGAGGCATATGGGGAAGTTTACAAAACAAATACGCCTGAGGATATTGCAGCAATTGGGTTAGATCGTATTTCGCACGGTGGAAATATAGGCGAAACCATCTCTCTTCTTACGGGCCATCAAACTGATACTATTGCGTGGAAATCAGGCCTTCCGGAAGATCTTCTCAATATCCGCTACCTTCTGGGTAAAGGCGTTAAAAACAAAAGCTTGATGGGTGCGGGTGTTCCCTTTGACCTTAAAAAACCACCACCAGCAATTGTTGTTGGTCATGCCTACGCCATCCTTAATTACGATGAAGCAAAAGATTTGATCACACTTTGGAACCCCCATGGAAATGATTTTAAGCCCATGGGCCCTTTCGGTTTTATTAATGGTTATGAAACCAAAGGAGGGGTCTTTACCATAAGTAGCAGAGACTTTTCATTCCTCTTCAATTATCTATTTGTTGAAACCAATAAGCCCATTAACAATAAAAAATAAAGAGGTGGTTACACGCTTTATTCTTCGAGCATTTTTGCGAATAAATCTCTTTGCTCGATCAATTCTTGACTTACATTACCCCAGGTTACAAGAGTTGCTCCTGTAGGGGTTTTACGAATAGTAACCATGCCTGCCGGCAATGCGATGCGCAACTCTTTCCAGTCTGCTGCTGGTTCTTCGTCAGGAAAAGTCAATTGCCCATCAGCCATGCGTATGGTGCCTTTGGGTTCAAACTTTGCCATGGATCCGGAGATTTTACTCCAGTTCAATCCTGCAACTTTTACTTCGATTTCCATGCCCATGATAGGATCCCGCTTGGTGATGACTAAAGAAGTAGTATAGGGAAGGTTGAAAGTTATGGATCATCAAAAGACGAGTGGGTGGGTTAGATTACCAATTCCGTTCCAAGTTAAGTCTCTATGTTCAAACTTTCACGAGGATTATTTAATTCGCTGGTGTTATTGCTTTTCCTTCAATTGTTTTAATACCGGCTTTGTTGACCGAAATTATTACGTATCGGAAACCCGGCCTTAGGTCTCTTGTAGCTAAGCCCAAGAGTTGCAGGTCTCCTTTTTCATCAAGTGTTGCCTTTAGATTAAGCCTGCTGCCTCGGGTGGTTTCAACCAAAAGTATCTCTTTAGCAAAATCAATCTCCGCAATTTTTTCCTTGATATCCCATGCCTTCCATAGCTTTTCAAGATCCTTGGCGTTGGTGATAAACTTAGGAGAGTCTTTGGTCAAACCTTCGTTTGGATTATCGCCACGCCATTCTTTTAAAGTTTCCAATGGCTTTCTATCTTGTGCATTCGCATTTAAAACAAACCCAACCATAATCACTGATAAGGCACATAAGAAGTGTTTCATTGTTCGACCCGTGATAAAGTACATGGAAATAGTCAACCCATGACTTCAAGCTTATCATTTGTTGGAAAAGAATGCACGAAGGATCAACACGGAGAACCGACGATCATGAATATGTTTTCCATAATTACCTCAGTGATTGTTTTATTTGCATCAATGCAAGTTCATGGCGAAGAGGTGAGGATCAGCACATCGTTTCCTGGTGGAAATGTTGTTGTGGAAAAAATTGATGGCCGAACCATTCATCTGGGTACCGACCTGCGGGGCGGGCAACCTTGGTTCTATTGGTGTTTTGATGCCACGGTTGCGAACCCGGGGAAGGTTCTGTTCAATATGGGGAAGCCACAGAAAATCGGGGTGCGTGGCCCAGCAGTAAGTATCGATGAGGGAAAATCATGGAACTATCTCGGAACTGAAAATGTCGAAATGACACCCCAGGCAGAGCGCTTCACCTATGAATTCACCAAAGTTAACCAGCGGGCACGCTTTAGTGTTGCTATCCCTTATCTGCAGCACGATCTTGATGCTTTTATCATCAAGAATGCAGCCAACCCTTTTCTGGTAAAGAGTGAATTAACCAAGACCCGCAAGGGAACTTCTGTTGATCTGCTGAAAATAGGAAAACCCGGCCCGGGTGTTTCCCCGATCTTAGTCACTGCCAGGCATCATGCCTGTGAATCAACTGCAAGTTATGTGCTTGAGGGTTTCTTGCAAGAGGCACTTTCTGAATCACTCGCAGGTAAAGAGTTCCGTAAACGCCATGTCTTATTTGCTGTGCCTATTGTGGACAAAGATGGTGTTGAAGCAGGCGATCAGGGCAAAAATCGTATGCCCCATGATCATAATCGCGACTATGGCGATAACCCAATTTATCCTGAAATTCAGGCTATCTCTGATATAGCCAACAAATACAAGATTCATTTTGCAATTGATTTTCATTGCCCTGCGCTAAGAGGGGATATACATGAAGCCATGCATTTTCTCGGCCTTGGAGTTCCTCATGTTAAAGACAATCTCAACGAGTGGATTTCTTGGATAAAAGAAGAGCGCCCTCAAGAAGTGATGACGCCTTTAAACTTTCTTATCGACCCAACCAAGCCTGGTGCTGTTAATCGTAAAATCAATTCGCACTACATGGCGACACTTGAGTCTTGCAAGATGGCAGCAACTCTTGAGGTGCCATACACGCAGGTAAGGCCAGCACTTGATTCTGATATGGCGCGAGCGTACGGAGCGGGCCTGCTTAAAGCTTGGGTACGAACCAATTTCACCACTATCGATGCTGGCATGAACAGAGGCGATTTAAGCAACGCACATTTCAACAACTTCCGAAATGAGTTTATTAAATCCTATCGCAGCAAGCCCAAGGAAATGGAACAGCTTGCGAATCGTTATCGCACTGAACGATCTCCCGTGCTCTATCGTTTAGAAGCATCAAACCTTCTTGCCACCCTTGCTATATCCCAGCGAAAATATCCTGAAGCCAAAGTGCTTACGCAATCAGTTCTTCTTGATGCGAATGCCAGCACTTATCAGTATCAAAATGCAATGCTATTAAACATGGAGGCAACGGTTAAAGATCCTAAATCCGGAGCAGAAGAGGTTGATGCATTGTTCATGAAGGCGATTGCATTGCCTTATTCGGCATTGAGTTATCGGGCCAAAGTTTATGATCTGGCATCAGAGTTTGCACGCAGGCAGATGGATTATCGCACAGCAATCAAACGAACAAGAGATCAAATTTTAGTAGCTGCGTTTTATGAGAAGGGCAGGCTTTGGAATCGCATTGCAACAGATTTCGAGGCGATTAAATTGCCTGCCGAAGCGCTGGGTGCAAGAAAAGAAGCGATCAAGCTTTTGCGCCCTGTATTGGATCCTGTTGAGGTCAGTGTTTTTGGAGCGATGATGACCTTGGATTACTTCGATGCACTTTATGGCATATCAGAGACTCCGATTTCTGAACTTGAAGCGGCAGCACAAAAAGTTCTCAACCATAAGGTAAGCTCTATTGCAATGAAGGAGCATGTGACCAAGTTGCTTAAAGAACGCAAATAGATGTCACCCATTATCAACGGACTTATCCTTACCGGTTGCGTAAATATCCATCAGCGATGGTTGCTTTCAGAGCCCCTTCGGCAAGCTCAGGGACCCTTTTGTTTTATTGAGCGGCGGATGTTAATCCGCTGGTGCTGATAGTGGACCCGGGAAGCTATTTTTTTGCCTCTTCGCGGTCTTTGCGTCTTTGCGGTAAGACTGCTTTGCTTCTTTTAAAAACACTTACCGCCAAGACGCAAAGTACGCAAAGGAAGACAAGTGAAGAAAAGAGATCGCCACTTTTCTTCTTCTTCTTTTTCGTGTGATTCCGTGTAATTCCGTGGCTATGTCTTCTTCTTTTCGGTACTCTTTCCTCGCAAAAGGGCACGCACCAGCGGATTAACATCCGCCGCTCATTGGAAGAGGAAATTTCTTCGCCGCTTACTCATCCGGCTTTGTAAGACAGGGGTAAATTAACCAGGCTTAAACTAGTTCTTATGAGCTTTATGGCAACCTGTGCAGGAAGTGGCCAACTTGCCAATGGCGGCATCAGCGCCCGCTTTGTTCATGGCAGCGATGGCTGTTTTTAAAGCAGTGGCTTCATCCAAATAACCTTTAGACATGGTTGCCCAAGAAGCAGCATCGCCCTTTGGTGGCTTGCTTTTGCCCAGCATGGTAGCAAGGGAAACAAGTTCATCAGAATCATTTTTAAGATTGGCCCAGTTAGGAGCGGGGGCTTTCAAGCCTTTTTGAATCTGGGGAAAGAGACCGCCAGCTTTATTGGCTTTTGTCATGATTTCTTTAATATCAGTTGCCTGAGCGAATAAAAAGTGAGTGATTAAAAGTGTGGCCAAGGTTGCGATAGAAAAGGATGTGGTAATTTTCATGGGTTGGTTCCTCCAGGCAAATAATCGTGCTTCAAAAATAAAAGCAGATCCCAGCATAACCTGTGGACCTGCTTTTTGTGAACGCCAATATTTGGCTAAAGCTTACTTGTGAACATCGTGGCAAGCTTTGCAGTTAGCAGCAGCGCTAACTTTTTTGCCTGCATCTTTATCGCCAGCTACCAAAGCCTTGCTAGCAGAAACCAAAGCTTCAGTCTTGGCTTTCCAAGAAGCAGCATCGCCCTTTGGGCATTTGTTGGCTGCCAAGGATTCGCAAAGTTCAGCGAAAGCCTTCTTGTCAGCATCAGAAGCATCTTTCTTGGAAGCAGCTTCGCAGCACTTCTTGAAATTGCCACCCTTCATAATTTCCTTGATGGACTTGGAGTCAGCAGCTGCATTGAGGCTGAAACCAACAACAGCTAAAAACATAGCTGCAAGAGTAAACATCTTAACATTCTTCATTCTAAAACCCCTTGAAACGAAACCCCCTTCAAAGCACCAAACACCCACGAGAAAACACCGAGTTTTCGCTAAAACATGAGTAAATCGAGGCCAGGCAGGAGCAAAACAAGGCTTTTTATCCCTATTCCACTACTTACTTTGATAATGCCAGATCAAATCCATGTCAATATAATAGTGAAGAAATTAAAGAAAATTTGACTTTTATAGAGGTCGATGCCTAAGCCATAGGGTTTAACTTAGATTTGCCCTGCAAAAAGCCGTAAACGTTATCGATTTGATAACAATTTCAGCAGTTATTTTGAAGCTATTGCGTAAGTTAGTCCATCTTATATTTCCAGCAACAAACTAAACTTTATTATTCCAATAAAGAACATAATGAAGTTAGGAATAAAAGATTAGAGAGTATGTAATTGATTTGGCAAAATTATTAAAGTTAAGATTGGGACTTAAAAGTCTAAATGCGTTAAAAACTATAATGCTCGTATTTAGTACTGACTAGAATCGATAACTTCCCCACCAGATCTAGTACCTAGATTTTTCCAGAGCAATAACGAAATATTATCCCTCATGAATTTAACACTTCCATCTACAAAGCAAGTGTTCACCCCTCCAGTATGGTAACTGCGGGAAGCATGATGGGCCCTAGTAAAGCTTGCATCTATGCAGTCCGTTTTTTTACTATTGATTTCCATGGTGTGGCTATAAACCGAAGTGGCATTCACAGCACCCCTAAAATACTGCAACCCTGCATAATTTATTGAGGTAGTTGTGCCGCAATTGCCTGTAGCAGGGTAATCCAATATAGCTGACAAATTTGGTATGGCTAAGACATGGGTAGGATCTGGAGGTGTTGTATTAGAAGCCAGCATGGATCTTTTTATTTCGCTAAACATCGCAGTGTTGCTGGTTCCATCACTTACATCTAAAATGCGAACCACACTGGTAACAACAGCGCCACCAGAGCTAGGCGTTCCACCAGATACTTGAACATTAAAAATCCCCATCCTTGTCCTATCTGTTTCACGTGCTTGTGGCGAATTACCAATACTACCAAAATAATTACAACGACCTTGGTTTCCTGACACTCTTGCAGCAGATGGATCAGAAGGGCACAAAAATGCCTTTACATCCTGTATGCGAGCTTTGGCATGGTCAGCGGGGGCAGGGGCAGCATTTCCATTAACATCGTAATTAAAGTTAAACAAAGCATAAAGGTTTGCGCCTTCCAAATAAGGAAGAATAACTGACTGAAGGGAAGGCCTACTAGTGCCATTATCGGAAATTGGCGGGGGCCCTTGCCCGGGAGGCAATTGTTGGAATGTTGATTCATAATTATGACAAGCTAGGCCCATTTGTTTAAGATTGTTTTGGCAACTCATGCGGGCAGCGGCTTCCCGCACTTTTTGAACCGCAGGCAACAAAAGGCCTATAAGAATTGCTATGATGGCAATTACTACCAATAATTCAATCAAGGTGAAAGCATTACGAATGATTTTCATGTTAATAAGCCAACTTTTAAGTATTCTTAGAGCTGAGCGCTTCTAAAAATATGGGGCCAATGAAAAAAGATTAGCACTATTGTATTTTATCCCGTAAGTTCCGTAAAGAAAAATAGGCGAGGGATCCGATTTTTACAAAAACCACTTCAAATCCCGATGCTACTTCGCTTTTAAAAACCCTTGCGATACAATTAGGTTTTGACCTCGCAGGAATTGCGCCTGCTTCCAAAGCTGATGGATTTCAACACCTTACCTCCTGGCTGGAAAATGGCTTTCAAGGCCAGATGGATTACATCTCTAAACGGGCACCCGCCTACCAACATCCTGAATCCCTCCTCCCGAATGTTCGAAGCATCTTGATGGTTGGCTACAACTACAATCACCAGCTTCATACAGATTCTGGCACAGGAAAAGGGAAGGTGGCGAAATATGCCCATGGTAAAGATTACCACGAGGTTCTATGGGAAAAACTTGGATTACTTTTGCAAGAATTCCAGAAACACTTTCCTGATTGCAAAGGTCGCGGAGTAGTCGATACCGCACCATTATTGGAAAGAGATTTTGCAAGGCGCGCAGGGCTTGGGTGGATTGGCAAAAACACCATGCTCATCAATAAAAAAGCTGGCAGCTTTATGGTGCTTGGGGCTCTGCTTCTAGATATGGAATTAACCCCGGACAAACCATTTGAGTTTAATCATTGCGGCACATGCACCGCTTGTTTAAGGGCCTGCCCTACAGAGGCCTTTGTTGGGCCCAAAGTTCTTGATGCCACCAAGTGCATCAGTTATCTCACGATAGAAGTTAAAACCGAAATCCCGCACGAACTTCGTGGCAAGATGCAGGATTGGATATTCGGTTGCGATATATGCCAGGATGTCTGCCCTTGGAATAAAAAAGCCACCCCTGCAAATGATTGGCACTCATGGCGCAACCCCAATCTTGAATTGCTTGATCTTGTCGAGTTGCTAGAAATGGACAACGAAACCTTCAAAGCCAAGTTTAAGGAAACACCTCTTTGGCGTAGAAAGCGTAAAGGGATATTACGAAACGCATGTATTGCGTTGGGAAATATAGGCAATCAGGAACATATAGAAGCATTAAAAAAGGCCCATCTGGAAGATGAGCCTTTGATTGAAGAAGCAGCGGCATGGGCAATTAACAACATTCACAAAAGGTTGGGCATTACGCCTAATCCAGAGGAATGTTGATATTGTTATCGCCTGCTTTAATTACAGCTTTGAGGGTGGAAGTATCGACCTTGGATAACCCGGCAGGCAAGAGGTTGGGCCCAGCTTTGCCATCATCTAAAGTGCGGGGGCTGCGCTTGATAACAGTGAGTGTGTACTCACCTTCAGGAACACCATCAAATGCAGTGTAAGTTGTGATTTTTGCAATGCCATCCTGATTGGTTAAACCATCACCAATTTTGGAGGCCTTGGGTTTTCCAGGTTGATAAAACACCACTTCAGCTTCGCTAAGTGGCACCCCTTTTTGGGTGACTTTAACATTGGTGATAAAGGTTTGTTTTCGTTTGCCTGTTGCAACTCCGGTTTCATCCGATTCAGGAATTTGAAGTGCATCGTCGAGAATGCCTTCCAACAACAAGTTAGCGACAATAGGGCCAGATTTTTTCATGGTTACCCAAGCGAAATGATCAAATTCCCCATACACTGTGCCACGCAATTTGCTTGATCCACCGGTGGTGGAAAGGCTGTAATAGCGCATGCCATTGCGTTGAAACTTTTGGTAATGATGAACATGGCCTGCAAAGACGGTGTGATTTTTGCCCGCAAGAAGTTTTTCGTAATCGAGCCAGCCATTGATCGCAATAGACCCTTCATTCCAAAGGGGCTTGTGGAGGAAAGTAAAGATCCACTTTGCCTTGGAATTATCATCGATTGCTTTTTTCATGTAATCAAGCTGGGCTTTGCTGAAGCGGGGAGAATCTTCGTTTCCCTTTAGAGGTGGATCTTCAGAGCTTAAACAAAGAAAGAGTACATTGCGATATACAAAATGGTAGTAAGGCGCACGATACTTTTCCCGATACATCTTTTCCTGCATTGCATTGGTGATGTCGTGATTGCCTGGCACATAGAAGAAAGGCATCTGCAACCTTTTCACATAGGACTGGAACTCTGTCCATTCTTGCTCAACCTTGTCAGATTTATCGGAATACCCTTCGATAAGGTCGCCTACCGACATGACAAATTCGGGTTGAAGCAAATTGATTTGCTGCATGGCTTGAGAAAAGATTTTGGGGCGATGGCCACCGGTTCGGTCGCTGACAACTGCAAAGCGGAAGTCATCAGGGTCGTTGTTCATTTTCAAACTGGTCCAGGGGTTTTTATCCCCGATTTGAATTTGAAGTTCTTTTTCGAGGGCTGGCTTTTCAGAAAGAGCAACAGCAGCCACCAAAACCACACCAACAAATCCAAAAACCATGGTTCGCTTCATCATGAATCTCCTGCAAAAACAATATTTAACCTTAATTGTTAATTTGCACCAAGTGATAGCATCAAGCAAGATGCAAGTGAGCAAATTGAAATAGTTTTATCGAATATTCATAAATGAAAGGGCAGTGAAGGGGCAGTAATTATCGGTAACTCGTGCACAATCGTTACTGTTTTGGCAAATTCTTTACATTGTTTAATGCCCTGTAATTGCGCAAAACTGCGGATTTGTTCAAAATGAAATTATTCTCTTTTAGAAAACTATTACAAATTTGTAAGGTTTAATTATGGCTCGTAGAAATCTCGAAGGATTAAGAATTGTCATTACTGGTGCATCCCAAGGCATTGGCAAGGCGCTGGCATTAGAAGCTGCAAAACGAGGTATGAACGTTGTAGCAGGTGCCAGAAGCGCTGATCTTCTTTACGATTTCGCTTCAGAAGCAAAACCCGGAATGAAGGGTTCGCTAGCAACAGTGGTAGCAGATGTTACCGAGGCTTCGGGCAGGCAAGCCATGTTGCAATGTGCCCTCAACAATTTCGGCGGAGTGGATGTATTAGTGAATAATGCTGGTGTAGGGGCAACGGGCCATTTTGCAGAAGGAAGCGCAGAAACACTTCGAAAAATCATGGAAGTAAATTATTTTGGGCTGGCAGAAACCACCCGGATCTTCATTCCCGAGCTAAAAAAATCATCCCACGCTGCCATCGTAAATATCTCGTCAATCGCTGGAAAAAGAGGTATTCCAGCAAGATCAGACTATTCTGCAAGCAAGTTTGCAGTGCAGGGATTTAGCAATGCCTTAAGAGCGGAGCTTGCCAAGGACAATATCGATGTACTTGTGGTCTGCCCGGGTTTGACTCAAACTAATTTTTCCAAGAACATGATCGAACAAAAAGCAAAAATGAAAATGGATCATATGCGTGGCATGACTTCCGAAGAAGTTGCAGTTCATACTTTAAGATCGATCGAGACAGGAAGAAATGAAGTCAGCCTGACAGCAAATGGAAAGCTGATGTCCTTTGTCAGCAGATTTTTCCCAAGGCTTGCAGACAGAATTGCCAAGAGGAAAGTGATTGCGCTATTCAAAGAAGAAATGGCACAGCGCAGACTTAATAGGCAGGAATTGAAAAAACAGCAGGTTTAGTGCACATCCCAGCCCATTTTCAGGGGCATCGCTTTTGTTTCGTATTTCAAACTCTTTCAACCGCTTGATTATTGGCGGGAAACCATATAAATTACAATCTGATGCAGAAGTGGCGGAATCGGCAGACGCATCGGACTTATTAGTTTGAGCACCGGGGCGGGAAACCTCCCGTGTGAATTCAGTCGAAGTCGGGGAAACCGCAACACTTAAAGTGTCGGCAATCCCGAGCCAAGCATGAGGTTTACCTCATGAAGGTGTAGAGACTTGGTGGCTGAGGCCTAAAGCCCGAAAGGGCCATGGTCAAGGGAAAGTCCAGACCCCAAACCGCAAAAGCGGGTGGCGGAAGCCATAGTGGTAAGAAAATCCGAAGGGGTGAAAACTCCGTGAGGGTTCAAGTCCCTCCTTCTGCATCTTTATAAATCATTCGGGACTTAGTAATGTCCAAATCTTATGAAGGCGATGGGTTACAGTTTCAATATCCAGGCACATGGACATTGGAGCACGAAGAAAACGAAAATGGATGGGGTATTACCATCCAAAGTCCCGGAACCGCTTTTATTCTAATCGTTTGCGATCAAGGTATGCCAGATTTGGAAGAGTTGGCAGATGCAACATTAGAAGCACTAAAAAATGATTACCCCGACCTTGAATTCGACCCTGTGATTGAAGACCTTTGTGGCCAGCCCGCAATAGGCCATAACATTCAGTTCTTCAGTTTAGATTTGGGCAATAGTTGTAAAACGCGATGTGTTTACAGCAAGGAAGGCACAATTCTAATTCTTAGTCAGGTAAGCGATTTAGAGATTCAAAAATATGGGCCCGCAATGCAGGCCCTAAGTTCTTCTCTTAAAATTGATGATGAATAACCTATGTGAAAAAAAGGCTATTACTTACCAGCTAGTTGGCTTACACTAGCATCGTAATCCGTAAGCAAATTATAAAAAGAAGTGTAAAAAGGTTTGTCACCTTCAACAGCGGGTGCAAAGCGCAGGCCATTGCTGGTCATATGATCCATCAACGCGCCTACAGTGGCACCTTTGGCACTCCAACGCCCATTCAAATAATTGACCGAATTTGGCTCAGAAAGATTTTTCAGACCTTCATCAAGGTTGTTGGCAAATCTTTTTGATTGAATGTAATCGCCTGGAGAAAGATCTGCAGCCATGTTGTTGATAATTTCACCAAGGGCGCCGATTGCATCTTTAAACTTTTTATAGGTATCGGGTTCAAGGCTGCCAGAAGAGGCCTGCCTAACAGCCTCGGGAGCAATGCGGTTAATATTATCGCGGGGGCTTTTGAATTCAGGGCCTCGTAAAACCATGGGCCAAGGAAGATCAGCACCGTTTTTAAAAATACCAACACTGCCTGCAGCGGTTCCCGTGGTTAAATTAAGATGTCTCAAAATTTCTTCAGAAATTGGGATTGGAAGCCCCTTCACTCTATTTGTGATTTCGGTTTTTTGAATCGAATTGAAAATCGTATTCAATGCTTTGCCAGACCAGATATCCCCATTGGCAGGATTATTTCTTGCAAGGCGAAGAGCTTCTTGACGATCTTTTTCATCTAATTCAGCCCTAGTTGGGGTATTTGCTTTTTCGTACATATCTTCATCAAATTTGGCACGCCTATTGGCAATCTTGGCGTTTTCAACTTGTTCTTTACCCAAGCGAGCTTGCTGGGTAGTGAAATAATACTGGGCATTGGCATTGGTCATCGAGGAAACGCCCTGGAAGTAACTTCCCGCACCACCGCCACCGCCATAACCACCACCACCAAAACCAAAACCACCACCATAGCCACCGCCACCGCCGCCATGACCACCACCACCAGTGAATTGGGCATAGGTGTTAACAATCGGCTGGGCAACACGTGGGACAGGTGCAGAATTAGCTTGCCCGCCTGCTCCAGGAACTTGCGCCAAGGCTGGCTGAGCTAAAAAGCTTATTCCAAATAAAGCACTCAGGATAATCTTGCTGGTAATTTTTGTGTTCATGACTTCACCTAAACTTTGGTTAAATTATTGTTCATGCACCAAGGTTAATTAATCGAACGGGATGGCACAGTACCTTTGGGCACCAGCTTTTTCCATTTTGCAATAGCTTCTTTTCGATCTGCTTCAGGGGCAATTGGATCAAACTTGATATCACGGCCTTTGGGGACTAGGCGATGCAAATGCCAGTTTGCAAGTCCACGAATACCTGCCTTATCACTGCTCAGATAATCAATTAAAACTTCATAAGTTTCGGGTTCTTTGAGTTCATCATCACCAAAGGAGTGGAGTAGATCAATAAATATCTCCGCCTGTTTTTTAGTGTAATGGCGTGCAGAAATAACGAACTCATAAAGCTTTAAATCTTGGCCATGCTTTCGACCAATCCAATGCCTAAGGCCAATGATTCCATTATCGATGACATCATTGTACTTAGTTCCAGTTAATACTTTAAAGAACAAATCGAGCTGATCCGTTGCAAGGATTAAATTGACTGCAATAAACCGGTCAGCTTCAGATTCAGAAACCACCATTGAGGAAAGAATTTCGGGAAGTGGTTTATCAGCAGAGAACTGATCTCTAATTTTTAGAACTGCGCCCATTCTGTCTCTAACAACAGGCTTTAAAAGGTCTGGAGGCAAAGTCCAATCTGGCAGTTTTTCGAGTTTTGATTTGATTGGATGCGAACCATCTGCACTGTTCCACGATAGCATTGCAGGGCCGGGGGGGGCGGACATGAAGTGCGTGACTCCATGATCAGAAACCTCGCTAGTACCCTTGAGGGCGATATAAATCAAATCATATACGGGCTTTACTTCTTCCTTGCTTAAAGGATTAAAGTGAGTTCCTTTTGGCCAGCGGCCAAGTTCTTCCATAGCGCAAGTAGAACCAGGTTCGTTCAGTACAACTTGACCATGGTCTTCATCATCGAACAATGTAACGCTACATTTTACAGAACCTTTTTCCTTGGTGTTGGTAAGTTCGATGCGGCCGCGCTCGAAATCAACGGAGAAATCACAACCCTCTTTCTTGGGCAGCAGTTTGATTGCGGTTTCCCTGATGGGCAGGGGAGAAGTACCTGCAATATCGCCTCGGAAGGTGAGTTTCACGGTTCTTTCAAGGTTTTCGATAGGAACGCCTGCACCTGAAATAATTAAATCCCCTGCAAAAAGTTCTTCTTCCTCATTGGCGGGCCTCCAAGTGGAGGAACCCTTGGCCAAAATAAGAACAGAGCCTTTTTTGCCTAGGCAACGGGCAAGGGGAATCCTCTTAACATCATCCTTGGATTCTTCGTAGACAATGCGTTTTTTCTTAAAGAGTTGTCTGAAATCTGCAAAGGCGTAATCGGAAGATACGCAAACCGTTATCAAACCAATCAATCCAGCTACAAAAAGCAACCGAACCATTAAAGCTTTCCCAACAAAACCTGGTCTGCAAGAATTCATGATTTGCCTCGCAAAAGAATCAACTTAAAAATTATACGCTTGAGTCAGATAAAATAGAACTCAAAGCCTGAAACTATTTTGCGCTACTAACTTCCAGAGGGATATCCACGGAAGAATTTTTGCCTGAGATCTGATCTACAACCTTAAGTTTGACTGTGAATTTACCAGCCCTATTCAAAGAAACATAAAACTGCAAAGGCAATAAGTCTAGTTCAGGAGCGACATCTTTTGAAATCTCGGCTACCGGTGGTTTTTGTACTGTTGGCTTACCATCGGAATCAATAATTTCCATGCTTATTTTAAGATTGGGCTGCTTAGCTTTGTCGCGGGTAAAACCAACAATCGACAAATTAAGCCACAAGTCTTCACCTGTAGAAAAAATTGCAGTAGGAACCTTTTCTTCCCGATCTGCGGTGGTGCGAATGCGAACAATTCCAAGTTCTGACTTGCTTAGAATAAACTCTTGAACAACACTTGCTGTTGCCTTGGTTTTCTTTTCTGTTGCAGTAACTTTGACCGTGTATTTGCCATCGGGTTGGTCCAGCCCAATGTTTAGCTGTGTAAACCCGGGGAGCACATTCCCACCAAGGGAATCAATAGCTTCAATATCTTTTGATTCGTGTTTGAATTCCAGCCTGCCATTAACCATGACTTCGGTCAGCAGGGAATAAGAAACTTTACCCTCTGGATCACTTTTTACCCCTCTGATATCAAAGGCAAGATTGAAGGAGTCACCATGCATAAATTTGTTGGAGGCACGGGGTAAACCCGGTACCCCATACAACAGCCTAGGATTCTCGATGGAAATTTTCCCGGATTGCTCGGGTAACATAGCCAAAAGACAAGTCAAACCAACTGTTACTGTCCACATGCGAAAAGTCTCCGCACAAAGCTTAAAAGGTAATGGAAAACTATATTACAGACTACACTTTATTAATATTTTACTCCAGTGGAATTATAAAATCGACCAATGATTTTTAAAAATCATCCCCCAAGGAAGGAGCAATCCAAATAATTTTACAGGGTTCGTCAATCTACCTAAGAGTTAATCTCGGCAAAAGATTCCCGAGCAGCCTTAAGGGTTAAATCGATAATTGCATCGTCATGAGTAACGGAATTGAAAGCAGCCTCGAACTGACTACAAGGCAAATAAACGCCCCGATCCATCATGGCCCAGAAAAACTTGGAGAACATTTTGGTATCAGACAATTTAGCGGAATCGTAATCGGTAACAGGAGTTGAGGTGAAAAACAGCGTCCACATGCTGCCAACCCGGTTGATAACATGGGGCATTTTGGCAGCAGAGGCAGTTTCTCTGAGCCCAACCTCTAAGCGTTGGGCGTACTTTTCAAGTTTTTCATAAGGCGGGTTTTCCTTAAGCTCCTTTAGCATCGCAATACCTGCTGCCATCGCCAAGGGGTTTCCTGAAAGTGTGCCAGCTTGGTAAACAGGCCCCGAAGGCATTACCTTCGCCATGATTTCTTTTTTCCCACCATACGCCCCAACTGGCAAACCGCCACCAACAATCTTGCCTAATGCCGTAAGGTCAGGTTCAATGCCTAGCAATTGCTGGGCTCCTCCTGCAGAAAGTCTAAAGCCAGTCATCACTTCATCAAGGATAAGAACAGCCCCAAACTGTGTAGTAAGGCCTCGAAGCTCTTTAAGAAATTCGCTGGAAGGCGGAATCAAACCCATATTTCCTACCACCGGCTCTAAAATCACACAGGCAATTTTGTCACCCATCTTAAAGAAAGTATTTTTAAGCTCTTCAATATCGTTATAACGAAGGACTAAGGTATCTGCGGTGCATCCCTTAGGAACCCCCGGACTGCTTGGCACGCCTAGGGTAGTAGCTGCCGAACCTGCCTGAACCAAAAGGCTATCCACATGGCCATGATAACAACCAGCAAACTTAATGATCAAATCACGGCCTGTATATCCCCGTGCCAAACGCAGGGCACTCATCGTTGCCTCGGTGCCGGAATTGACCATGCGAACCATTTCAATGGAGGGAACCATAGAAATAATTAGCTCCGCCATCTGCGATTCCATTTCAGTCGGTGCCCCAAAACTACTTCCTTTGATAGCAGTTGTTTGGATAGCTTCCACCACCTTGGGATGTGCATGGCCTAAAATCATCGGGCCCCAAGAGCCAATAAAATCGATGTATTTATTGCCATCGATATCAAAAAGATAAGGTCCAGCAGCGTGATCGATAAATATAGGCGTGCCACCCACCCCACCAAAAGCCCTTGCAGGACTATTAACCCCGCCCGGAATAAGCCCTTTGGCTCTGTCAAATGCGCTCTTGCTCTTCGATCTTTGCATCGCTACTTTTCCCTTAAAATAAGAAGAACTACTGTTTCAACTCCGCATTGATTTTTTTAAGAATGGCATCAGCTTCATCAATGTATTTCTTAATGCCTTTCTGATCCTTATAAACTGCAAGTATACTCAAACAATTAAATCTGCCATCAAGAAGAAGCGCCATGGGCGAAGCAGCATTGGCAAGTATCTTTTCAATAAGCTTGTTTCGTTCAGCTTCGGGGTCGCCTTTAACCAGTCCAGCCAACTCCTTGATTTTACGATTACAAAGCAAGTAAGGCTGCCTTAACTCAGGATCAAACAAGCAGGCCCGATCCGTATCTTTTTCGAACTTCTCTTTGCATTCTTTATAACGGGCGATGGCTAGTGCGTTGTCGCCTAGCAATTCAGTCCGAAATGCGAGAAAAGTAGATGTAAGCGATTCAGGCATATCTGGAGTATTTCCTGAATCTCTGATGGATCGAATATAATCTGTCCAGATTTCTTCGAACCTAGGTTGCGAGGCAAATAGCCTTCGCCTGTTATTTGCAAGCACAACCCAACGGCCTTTGTAATTCTGAGCAAGCGCAGCCCATGCTTTATCTGCTTCGTCAAACTTACCTTCTGTCTCTAAACTAATAGCTTCAAAAGCTTTGCCTTCCACTTCTTCCTGAACCCCAAATTTGAAGTTCTTTGCAGTGATCTTTAAATATTGCCTCAGCAGTGCCTCGCATTGTTCCACATCAATTTCATCTGCAAGGCTCTTGATTTTCTTTGTACCCTCATCATTCAAATCTGGATAGTATTTAAGGTAATCAGCAATTGGGCCTTCTCTAGCCTCATCTCTGGAATTGGTTTTGATCAATTTTTCCGCAGAGGCAATGAGCGATTTTGCAGAAGGGGTACGGATGAAAATCTCGTACATAGTCCAACTGAAAGCAAACATAACTGCAAGCATCATGATAGAAACAAATAAGCAGGACTTAAACCAAGGGGTGCCTTCGTCTTTTTTTCCTATGCGAGCTAAAAGCTTTCGTGCCTTCTTGCGCTCTGAAGTCTTGGTAAGGCCAGTGCCATCGGCATAGCTTTTTGCGAGGTCTTCACCCACGCTGGTCTGCGCTAATATTTTAACTCGGATTTCCTCTAATATTTTTGCCACAACACTGGCACTAGGCGGTCTATCTTCAGGATCTTTTTCTAGCAGATGCAAAATCAAAGTATCTAGGAACTTGGGGATTTCGAAGTTAATGCGAGATGGTCTTTCGGGTTTAGTTTGCACATGATGCAAAAACAACTCAACCGCATTATTGCCACGAAACGGCCTCTTTCCTGTCAATAATTCAAACAATACTACACCTAAGGAATACAAATCCGACTTCCCTGTTATCTTGCTTTCTCCTCTGCATTGCTCGGGCGACATGTACGCTGCTGTGCCGATCGCACAATTTGCGCCAGTCAATAAAGTGCCATCCAAATCTTTGGCAATGCCAAAGTCGGTAAGCTTCAAAACCCCTTGCCTTGTAACCATCAGATTCGAGAGTTTTATATCTCTGTGAACTACCCCATTATCATGAGCATGCTGCAATGCATTACAAATCTGCTTCCCCAGCTCAATCGTTTCATCCCAAGAGAAAGCGCCTTTTCTGAGAAGTATTGCTTCCAGCGTTTCCCCGTCAATCACTTCCATTGCGTAGTAACGCATTCCTTTAAACTTACCGATGCCAAACAAACGGACTATATTAGGATTATTAAGATGTTTTAATATCTCTGCTTCGCGTTCAAAACGGGCCACCAGCGAACTGCTCGCATTGCTGTTGATTGCAGACGACATAATCTTAATGGCAACACGGTGGTTGTTTTTGATATATCGGGCAAGGTAGACAGCGCCCATTGCGCCGCTACCCAGCTCTTTTTCGATCAAGAATGGCCCGAACTCTTGTCCTGCAAGCATGGCAACCTCATGTTAAGGAAGAGATAAGATGCCTGCGCTACGGCTGAAAATTAAGCCTGGGCGTAATACTTATTGGCAGCACCAACAGCAGCGCCTGGGTCAACCTTTAAGCCCTGATTAGCAAGAGCCTGCTCTAAAGCAGCAAGCCCTAAAAGTACAGCCGCAGGCTTACTGTTATAACCCATCAGACCAATACGCCAAACTTTGCCTTTGAAATCGCCCAACCCGCCCCCAACCTCGATGCCGAATTTTTCTAGAAGGAACTTTCTTCCTTTCAGATCATCAACGCCTTCTGGAATGCGCACTGCATTCAATTGAGGCAACTGGCAGGCAGCATCAGCAGTGTAATGCAGGTTTAATGCCTCAAGACCAGCTTTCAAAGCCCGATGGTTGTGCCAATGTCTTTTCCATCGGTTTTCAAGCCCTTCTTCAAGCACCAGCCTAAGCCCCTCATGAATTGCGTAAATCATGCTGATAGGAGCCGTGTGGTGATACACTCGATCCTGACCCTGACCCCAATAACTCATTACCGTGGTCATATCAAAATACCAACTTTGAACCTTAGTTTTGCGGTTTTTTATCGCTTCAACTGCACGATCACTAAAAGATATAGGCGATAATCCTGGCGGGCAGCCCAACCCTTTTTGGGAACAACTAAATACAGCATCCACACCCCAACTATCAATATCCACCTCAACACAAGCCAAAGAGGTGACGGTATCCAATACCAAAAGTGTGCCATGCTCATGGCAAATATCTACGATTTCTTTTATGTTGGGCTGCAAAGCTCCGGTAGAAGTTTCTGCATGAACAAGCCCCAGTACCTTTGGTTTTACCTTAGAAACGGTATCCCGAATTTCATCAACCGAAAAAGTCTTACCCCAAGGCGCTTGTAGGGTTGTAACCGTAGCCCCAGTTCTACCTGCAATATCAATCATTCTCTGACCAAAGAAGCCCATGGCACAAACAACAACCTTGTCGCCTGCTTCCAGCAAATTCATCAAACAACACTCCATCCCTGCCATCCCCGTTGCACTTATGGGCAAGGTGACTTTATTTTTCGTTTTTAAAACCCCTCGAAGCATCTCCTGCACCTGAACCATGATTGAAACAAATTCAGGATCGAGGTGGCCCATGAGTGGGTTGACCATAGCCCGAAGAACTGCAGGGTGGGCATCACTTGGGCCGGGCCCAAGAAGGATTCTTGTGGAAGGTTGTAAAGGAGCTGGAATTTGCATAGTTTCATCCAAATCTAGATTGTTACTTGTTTAATGAGGCATTCCCATCGGGACCAATTTGCCTCATTCTTTCTTGAACCATTCCGCTGATTTCCTTGAATGCAGGATTGGCTGCTGTTTCAAGCCATTCATACACACAAGTTTCCGCAGTTACCAGAATCGCACCCGCCTGTTGCATTCGCTTTAATGCAATCTTTACATCAATAGCATATCGGCTTGAGACCGCATCGACACATACAAACACATGAAATCCTTGGTTTAAAAGATCTAGCACGGTTTGCATGACGCAAATATGAGCCTCAATACCCACTACTACCACCTTGATTCGGGCATCAGATTTCAAGAAATCAATGGCACCACCCTCGCCCACCGCAGAAAAAGTCTTCTTTTCCCAAACCGTTGTCAGCAAACCCCTTATTGGTTCTACCGTGGGCCCCAATCCCTTCGGATATTGCTCGGTTGCAATCACAGGAACGCCCAGTACTTTTGCCGCATTTACTAAAAATGAAGCATTTCGAAGCACCTCGCCCGCCTGCATTATTTTAGGCAGCAACTTCTCTTGTATATCCACCACTAATAAAGCGGTATCTTCAACTTTCAAACGAAATTGATGATTCATGAGTAGTTCAACCCCTCGCAATTTATTCCCAAAACGAACATCAATCACTCTACTTGATTCGATTATTCATACCAACGCAAGAAAAAGCGCTCCACCCACCAAATTAATAGCGCTAGGCTTCGATCATTATCATCCCGAGATGGATCAAATTCACTAAACCCCACCCCCACGATTTTCTTGGGATCAATCGCTTCCATAATCCTAGTTAGATACATCGGCGTTAATCCCAGCGGAACAGGCCTGCCTGTTGCAGGAAAAAAAGCAGCATCCATCACATCACAATCGATATCAATAAATATCCGCTCTGCTTTATTGACTGTTGCCATAATTCGTTCAAATGCCAACTCCGGATTAACCGCTATATCGATAGCTGAAATATTATCTTGAAAGAAGGTGTCTATGTGATCTTTGGTAAGTAACTGCTCGCGATGACCCACATTTACAATAGGCAATAACGGGCGTTTTGCAAACAATACAAAATTCCCATGCGAAGGCGTATCCAAAGTATTATCAAAATGGTGGATATCCAAATGGGCATCAAACTGAAGCACCAGAGTATTGGTCTCGCACAAATGATCGTAAACAGGAAGGCAGGCAAGATGATTACCACCCAGCCAAATGAACTTCTGGTTTTTAGCATTGATTGAGTCTAGGCATTTCGATGCGGTAAGCCGCCAGCTTTTCAATTTGGAAAAATTATCGAGCGAAATCTCTCGCAGTCGGATATGGTCACGCCAAGCAAGAGCACGAGTCGTGACTGTTTCACGAAAAGAGTCTCTGAGGATTTCGCGGATTTCATCTGCTAAAATCTTGGCGCCTTCTGCGGCCCCGGAGTTGCCAAATAGATCAAAGGGAAAAACAACCACCCGGGTAGACATTGCTGTGTTTCCTGTGCCGTGATAAATAAAATACCTAACCTCTATTGTTCTACTGTTTCCTTTTATCTTCGCCATGATTGTTTAATTTACACAAGGATGCCTTACCATGGATCACTACTTTTATATTGCAGATGATGCGGTAATCACAGGCGATGTAACAATCGGGAAAAATGTAACTATTTGGTTTCAAACCATCATCCGAGGCGATGTTGCACCCATCCGCATAGGGGCAGGCACTAACATCCAAGATTCATCCATGGTTCATTGCGAATACCAATGCGAACAAGTAATCGAAGAAAACATCGTGGTTGGGCATAAAGCAATCCTCCATGGCAAACAAGTGGGTGCGGGAACCTTGATTGGCATGGGCGCGATTCTTCTTTCAGGGAGCATTGTTGGCGAAGAATGCATTATCGCAGCAGGTGCGGTAGTTCGTCAGAATGAAAAAATACCACGAAGATCTATGCTGGCAGGTGTTCCCGCAAAGATCATCAGGGAAGTTACCGAAGAGGATCTAAAAATCAGCAGGGCTATTTCGCTTCGCTATATCGAGTTGGGGCAAAAATATGCCCAGGGGCAATTTCAATGGAACAACCGAACCCACCGCATGGCTGCTTATCCTGTGAAGGGTATTTGAAATCTATCCCATTTCATTTATGATTTCTTTATGAACAGCGAAGATAACACCCTCACCATCCAAAACAAAATTTCTTCCCTCGTTGAAGAACGTGGTTGGAACCAAGAGGAATTCGCACGCATCACCAGGCTTCACAGGCACACCATCAGAAAAATTCTTCTTGGCCCTGCTTTTCAACTTCGCAATGCAACAGTTGAGTCCTGCGCCCGAGCCCTGGGCATCTCTGTTCATGATCTTCATCATCGGCCACTCGACCTACTTTTACACCAAATCAGGCAATCTAATGTCCCCGAATTGGGTAAACACTTTCAAAGGCTCCAAGATCAAGCCTATCAGCCTGATCTTAAATCTTGGATCGAACGGAACCCAGAACGAGCAAGAACCCTTTCCTCCAAGGATGCAGACGAACTAGTGTTGTTCCAGAAAACGGTCAATTTCAACACCTCATCGTTAGAGGCTTTTGTAATCCGTCTCGAAAGAAAACGAAGGCTAATCGAAAAAATCAATCATCTCAAAAGCAGCAAACACCTTGAGATACTCGAGCAAATGGTTGACCTTATGCACCAGCAATCACCCAGCAAAAGTGAACAGGCATGAGCGAACTATTTGCTCAAAGCCCTGAAAAGCAAAGCAAAGGTGGTGCCTTTTGCTCCCTGAAACATCGCAACTATCGCTATTATTTCTTTGCACAACTTCTTTCCCTTACAGGATCATGGACCCAAACCACCGCACTGATGTGGCTTTCTTACAGCTCAGAACAGCAATCGCTTTGGCCCTCGCTTATCGCAGCTTTGCAAGTCCTACCTGGGTGCTTCTTAGGCCCACTCGGTGGCAGACTTGCTGATCAATACCCTCGAAAAAAACTCATCCTAATCACCCAGATACTATTTTTACTGCAAAGCCTTTCCCTCTTTCTTGCTGTCTATCTAGGCTTCACCTCGCCCTACATCCTACTTTGCTTTTCCCTACTTTGGGGCGTGATCAACGCAATCGATCTGCCCGCAAGGCTCACTTTCTTAGTTGAGATGGTGGGGATGCAGGATTTGTTTAATGCGGTTGCACTCAACTCGCTTCAATTTAACCTTGCAAGGCTTGCAGGCCCAGCTATAGGTGCACTACTCCTAATAAACTATGGCCCCGAAGCATGCTTTCTTCTTAACACTATCAGTTACTTAATATTAATTCTTGCATTGGGAATGATGAACCAAGCCACCATGTTTCAAGAACCCTCGCAG
>DBCB01000013.1:7610-21489 GCA_002303765.1 Planctomycetaceae bacterium UBA969 | reverse complement strand
AGCATCGCAGGAGGCATGGCACTATTAGGATGGCCCTTGCTCGCTCTGTTACCAGGATTCGTAGAGAAAGAACTCACATTGGGTCAAGAAGCCTATGGAACCTTGTTAAGTGGAGTTGGGGGCGGGGCCCTAACCTCTGCATTAATCCTTGCGATATTAGGAAACAAAGCCTCGAAGGGGATATCGCAAGCCTTGGGAATGCTGCTTGCTGGAGTGGGCTTATTTACTTTGGGCGTATCCAACTCGATGCTATTTGCGCTTCCTAGTACGGTTTTATTTGGTGCAGGGATGATCTTGTTTTTTGCAACAAGCCAGGGGTTGGTTCAATTAGGCGCAGGCAATACGCATCGTGGCTTAGTTCTAGGGGTCTGGAGTATGATGCTTTGTAGCATGGTTCCTATGGGCAACTTTTTAGCTGGCCCGCTTGCAGATCTTTTCACCGTTAGGCATGTGATGCTTTCACAGGCGGTTTTAATTTGGATCTTACTTACACTTTTCATCCTAATAAAAACCCGACCTATTGTTTCAAAGCCTCTTGCAGAATGCCGTTAACTTACGGTTTAAGATATTACTGATTAGAAGTTAATAAGGTAAAAGCTGTGGGCCACAAATCCATGAACCAGGACCATTTTGCAGCGATGTTGATTAAGGTGGGCGGTTGAGGTTGCCAGAGTTAGCGGTAGAAATGACTATCAGAAAAGCCGTTGATTCTATTTTACTTCCCAAATTTTGACAGTGCCATCAAGACCGGCACTAGCGATGGTCTTACCATCAGGTGCGAAGACAACGCCCCTAACATCGTTCTTATGGCCTTTGAATGTTTGCAGGTTATCGGCACTAGAAGTGCTCCAAGTTTTGACCAAAGCATCGCGGCCAGCAGAAGCTAACTGGTCTGTATCAGGTGAAAAACTTAGGGAATCAACGCCTCCCTGATGAGCTGTAATTTCTTTGGAACTCGGGTTTTTAGCTCCCCAATCCCATACCAGTATTTTTCCTGCCCTGTCACCACTCGCAGCTTTTTTACCGTCTTTGGAAATTGCCAATGCGCTGATCGCTTTGGTATGGCCTTTAAGAATGCTTTGGGAGGAACCATCAACGGAATAAACATGAAGGTTGAAATCGCTACCCCCTGCGAGGATTGATTTGGAGTCTGGAGTCCAGACTATTTCCTGCATTTGCCCAGATTTCGGAAGGCTAGAAGTTTTTTTGAAGGTTGCGGTAGACCAGATCTCAATGGATTGTTTGGAGGCGATTGCAAGGCTTTTACCATCGGGAGAAAAAGCTAGCGCTTTGATGAATGCGGTACCAGATTTAAGCGCTTGTTTTTCTTCGCCTTCGGGCATGGAGAGAATTTGTACCTGCCCGCTATCTTGTCCAACTGCTAGCAATGAACCATCTTTATTGAAATCGAGAGAAGATGCTTTTCTGTCTTTCGATTCGAGGGATTGTATTTTGGATTGCTTGATGGCATCCCAAAGAATGACTGCACCAGTTTTACTTATCCCTGCGAGGACAGTTCCATCGCTGTTAAAATCAACAGCAAGAAATCGCTGCCCTTCCTTGAAGTTGACTTTTTCCTGCCCTCCGCATCCAAGGACTAGGGAAAAAGATAGCATTACAGCAAAAATAAAAAATCTAGTTGGCATTTATCGGCCCATGACTGCAAATATGATCAAATCATTTTAGGATAAAGTTTAATAATCCCCAGCGACTTCACCACCTTGGCGAGTGCCAAGTTTTACCCAAGTTTGCTCATCGATCGAATCGGTGATAAATCTTACCGAGCCATCTCCGAATAGGAAATTAACGCCTCCTGAATGCTTGCTAGTGAAGCTTTCTGCATGAAAAGAACCATCAGGCTCGGGCGTATTGGGTTTGGCTGGACTGCTAGGGTCACCTGTCCATCCAAGAATATAAAGAGCAGGGGTCTCGCCATCGAGATCACCACCTGGAAGCGCTCCTACCCAAGTGCATACTCCCGGAAGCGAACCTACAACTTGTTTAGCAGATTTTGAACTTCGTTCACCCACAAAAAGGGTGTTGCTCAAACCATCGGTAACTTCAGCAATAGAAACGCCTCTACCACGAAGAAACATTCCCAAGCCTAAAGCAGAATCAAAGTCTGCTAATTCTGCTTGCCCATTTATGCCTGCGTAAGAGCTTTTAGCGAGTTCGAAATTGCCGCCCGTACCCGAAATAGTAAAGGTGTTTGAGCCTGTGTCATCAGATGGGCAAAGAAAGCCCTTAATTACAGTCTTACGAAAAGCGATAGCAGCAGCAGAGGTGTTATTCATTCCAATAGAGTTGATGTTGATTGATCTATAAAGGGATTCTTGCTCAAGGTAGGGAAGAATCAGTGCGCCCCATCCCCAGCCTAATATAGGATCTGGATTTGTTGTAGCTGAAGCATCTACCGGGTTAGTGGTCATATTGTCGAGGTAACCTGCGGGAAACATTCGGTAAGTGCTTTCGTAATTCATCATTGCGAGGCCAATTTGCTTCAGATTATTGGTACATTGAAGCCTGGCAGCGGCATCACGCACTTTTTGTACCGCAGGCAAAAGCAAGCCGATCAGCACTGCTATGATGGCAATCACCACCAAGAGTTCGATCAGGGTAAAGCCTTTTTTCAGGGATTTATAGTTCATTGTTCACCTCAAAATTGATGTTACAACAAAGTAAAACAAACTTATATTTTCAATTGTATAACAGAATATTACCGTGTCAACATGGTTATACTTTATTTGTTCGTTTTTTTTGGGTGGTAGGTTCGCTTCCTGTTATTTGCACCAAGGTTTTGCTTTCTAGGGCGGATGGCTTTCCCGTTCGCCGTTGACACGAACTTTCAAAAACGAATATAAATTTATATCTTCAAAAAATTCGAAGGGAGATTTTGCGTTCTCCCCGCCCTTTATTTTGAGATGCATGGATGCGATTTTACTTGTTGGGATAAAGGATGTGTCCCTTGGTATGCGGCATTGCGAGTTCCGTTCCGATAAACGATCCCCGGCAGAACCTTGATTGGTCTGTCTGGCATAGTGATATTGCGTCTGGCAAATCGAGTTCAATCAATTCTCATGTGCTAAGAATGGTTCTTTGGTTAGCGAGCCTTCCCTACGGGGCAAGTGTGTGGTTGCGCAACATATTCTTCGCAATTAAAATATTCAGGATAAAAAAAGTAGCAGTACCTGTGGTTTGCATAGGCAACCTGACTGCTGGGGGCACAGGAAAAACCCCATGTGTTGAATGGCTGTGCAGGGTTCTTTGCTCGTTGGAATTGCGGGTTGCGATTTTAAGCCGTGGCTATGGTGGTGCGGGTGGTGCCAATGATGAAGCCATGGTGCTTGAAGATCGATTACCCGATGTACCACACCTTCAGGGGCCTGATAGATATCTGATAGCTCAATCAGCGATCGAAGAGTTGGAAAGCGAAGTGCTGGTATTGGATGATGGTTTTCAACATCGCCAGTTTGCCAGAGATTTGGACATTGTGTTGGTGGATGCAACGAACCCGTGGGGTTATGGGTATTTGCTTCCCCGGGGAACATTGCGGGAACCTAAGTCGGGATTAAAAAGAGCAGGGGCTGTGGTGATAACCCGTGCGGATCAGGTGGCAGAAGAAAAGCTAACTAGCATTCGAAATGAGATTACCAAAATAGCTCCGGGTTTGGTGCTGTGCGAAGCAATTCATCAGCCTGCGGAGATGATTTGTTGGGGAAGTGAATCGATGGATTTGGAAGAGATCAAGGGTAGGAAAGTGCTTGCGTTTTGTGGCATAGGAAACCCAGGATCATTTATCAAAACATTGGAAAACCTGGGCGCAAGTGTGGTGGGGAGCAGGGTGTTTCCGGATCATCATGCGTATACAAGAAATGATATTTCAGATTTGATTGAGTGGGCTTGCCAGCTTGCAGATGGGGATACGCTTTTGGTTACAACTCATAAGGATTTGGTAAAAATTCGAGCCTCGTCCTTAGGTGGGAATCCACTTTATGCGCTTCGGGTTGAAATGAGATTTTTGTCTGGTGCGGAACAGCTTCAAGCATTAGTGCGATCCAAAACGCTTTTAGTTTAGTCCGAGAGCTTTTTATTTAAATGGAGGATTTTTTAGTGACTTATACTGGAATCAAAAATATGAACAAACCTTTCGATCTTCAGGGTTTGAAAACCTACGACTTGGCATCCAGACCTTCCAAAGTGTTCAAAGAAGATTTGGGCAAGCCATTGAATGAGCACGCTTCGGTTGCAGATTTGATCGATTCGCTACCCAATCAACTTGCTGGTAAAAGCATTCGCAGGGTGAGGGATCATCTGGTAAGGGCCGGATCCAATGGCAATACCGTTGTGGCAGCCATAGGTGGGCATGTGATTAAAACCGGCTGTGCTCCCTATCTAATTGATTTGATTCAGAAGGGAATTATCAAGGCGATTGCAATGAATGGATCTGCTGCGATACATGATGTGGAATTGGCCTTGGAAGGAAAAACGAGCGAAGATGTTGGCACGATGTTGAATGATGGTAAGTTTGGAATGGCGCGCGAAACCGCAGATTTCTTCGCACTTGCAACCCGCAGGGGGGCAGATGAAGGCATTGGCCTTGGCGCTGCTGTTGGGGCATTGCTTGAAGAAAAAATGTGTAAGGCTCCTGAAGTCAGCCTTTTGCTTGCAGCTCGCAAAGCTAACATTCCTTGCACTGTTCATGTCGCTGTGGGCACCGATATTGTGCATATGCATCCCCATGTAAGTGGTGCTGCTATTGGTGAATCAAGTCACTTGGATTTTCGCATTCTATGTTCCGTTGTAAGCACCATGGCTAATGGTGTTTGGTTGAATCTGGGTAGCGCGGTGATCATGCCTGAAGTTCTTTTAAAGGCGGTCAGCGTTGTCAGGAATTTTAACTACGATTTGGATGGGCTTGTTTGTGTGAATATGGACAAGGAATCGCGTTACCGCAGCACGGTGAATGTGCTTAACCGGCCTTCTTCCGAAGGCATTGAAATTACCGGGCATCATGAAATCATGTTGCCATTGTTGCATGCATCTGTGGCAGCGGCATGGGCTGCAAGGCCGAAGTTTAATGAATCCAAAGCGGCCTAATTATTAGGGGAAGTCATGTTGAACGAAATGAAGCCCAGACTGGTTACGCCTGAAGTTTTAATGCAGCAGGGAACCGAACTCGTTGATCTTGTGCACAAGCTTGGGCAACCAAGGATTCTTGTGCTGGGTGATCTGATGTTGGATCGATATGTTTGGGGTGATGCAGAGCGCATTAGCCAGGAAGCGCCTGTGATTTTGCTTCGGGCAGAACGCAGAGAAGAACGCCTTGGCGGAGCTAGCAGTGTTGCGACCATGCTAAAAGCGATTGGTGCAAGGGTGCAGATTGCTGGTGTTGTTGGGAAAGATTCGAATGGCGAGCAATTGCGCAGCATGTTGATAGAGCAGGGGATTGATCCTGAAACGGTGTTGGTGGATTCTGAACGTCCCACTACGGTTAAAGAGCGCTACATAGGTAAAGCCCAGCACAGGCATCCGCAGCAAATCATTCGAGTTGATTACGAGGTGCGTGATCATCTTTCCAAGCATTTAGAAACCCGGCTTGCGGAATTGATCAAACGCAACATCAATGATTTTGATCTCGTTTTGGTTAGTGATTACGACAAGGGCGTCTGTACTCCAGGCTTGCTTGCAAGCGTGATTTCCGATTGCAAAGCCTTAGGCAAGAAAGTAGTTGTTGACCCCATTAGGGGTAGCGATTATCGCAAATATCATGGCGTTTCGACAATGACTCCCAACAGGCTTGAAGCTGGCCTTGCTACAGGCAGGGTGATTGAAACCAATGAAGATGGCTTAGTTGCTGCTGCATTATTACGCGAGCGATTAGATATGGAGGCTGCCATTATAACCCTTGATAAAGAGGGAATGGCCCTTTCGCACCAAGATGGGCGGTCTGATATTTTTCCTACTAGAATTAGGCAGGTTTACGATATTACTGGCGCAGGCGATATGGTGCTTGCAGTGTTGGGCATGGCACTTGCTGCAGGTGCTGATTACCCCGAAGCTATCAAGCTTGCAAATATTGCGGGTGGATTGGAAGTAGAAAAGATTGGTGTGGTTCCTGTTACTAAAGCCGAAATGATTGAAGATATCTGCAAATCTTCCCTTGCTACCAAGGGCGATAACCTGTCTGGTATCGAAAAAATGATGGGTCGCGATTCGCTTCTTCGTGAACTTGAACAGCACCGGAAGCTAGGTAGAAAAATTGTATTCACCAATGGCTGCTTTGATGTGCTTCATGCGGGCCATGTTCAGTATTTGCGCGAAGCCAGAGCGCAGGGCGATATACTTATCGTTGGTTTGAACAGCGATTCAAGCGTGCAAATGTTAAAAGGCCCAACCAGGCCCGTCAATAAGATTGATGCTCGCTCCGTGGTTATTGCTGGGCTCGAATGTGTTAGTTATCTCGCTATTTTTGAAGAAAAAACACCCATCGATTTGATTCGCTTACTTAAACCTGATGTTTTGGTCAAGGGTGCTGATTACCACAAGGATGAAGTGGTAGGCGGGCAATTTGTTGAAAGCTATGGAGGCAGGGTTCACCTTGCTTCGCTTCGTAAAGGTTTTTCTACTACTGTTATTTTAGAGCGCCTTGGAGCTGCTTAATTTTTCTACAGGGATGTTTGATTCTATGAATGTTGCGATTTTTCTTCCAGGATGGATTGGTGATGCGGTGATGGCTACCCCTGCCATCAGGGCGCTCAAACTCCATTTCCCCTCGGGAAAATTCGTCTGCGTTTCCAAGTCTTATGTTGCTCCCATTCTTGCAGGCAACCCTTGGTTTGATTCCATGATTCTTACAGGTGGAAAAAAAGATCTCTCCTTGTTAGAAGCTGCATCTCAACTCAAAAAAGAAAAAATAGATGTCGCTGTATTGTTTCCCAATTCTTTCAGGGCAGGGTTGCTCGCTTGGATGGGAGGATGCAAACGATCCATTGGATTCAACCGCTATTTCAGAAAATGGCTACTCTCTGATTCGCTTGAATCTCCACAAAATGCAAAAGGTGAGTTCATTCCTTCCCCCGCCATTGATTCTTATAACCAGTTAGCCATGGTTGCAGGGGCACCCAATCCTGGGTATGAAATGCAGCTTTTTACTTCAACATTAGAAGAAGAAATGGCCGAACAAGTTTGGCGTTTTGCAGCATTTAAAGACAAGCCGGAAGTTATTTGCTTGAATCCCGGTGCTGCTTTTGGTGCTTCCAAGCTTTGGCCTGCGGAGCATTTTGCTTCTCTTGCACGCGAACTTATCAGGCTTAGAGGGGCTGGCATTCTTGTCATGTGTGGGCCCAAGGAAAGCGAACTCGCACTTCGCATCACTTCGCTTATTGGCCATCCTTCAGCACGATGCCTTGCAGAACCTGGCATGCCAGATCTTTCGCTTGGCTTAAGCAAGGCTTGCATTAAGAAATGTCAATTATTGGTAACAACGGATAGTGGGCCGAGGCATTTTGCGGCAGCGTTTAACAAGCCTGTGGTTTCATTATTTGGCCCCACGCACATAGAGTGGACTGATACTTATCATAAGAAGGAAATCAATCTGCAAAAGAAGTTGCCTTGCGGGCCTTGTCAGAAAAGGGTTTGCCCGCTGGAGCATCAGTGCATGAAGGAATTGATGCCTTTGGATGTGTTGAGTGCGGGTGTTAGTTTGTTGGATCAGCAGTTAGAAACTGCAAGGTTTTTAAGGTCGGTCGGATAATACTTGGAGTGAGTGTTTTGATTTCAAGGATGTTAAGAATAATGGGTGTGATTTTCTTGCCAGTGGCTGGCTTGCTGGGGAAGATCTCAAACATGTTTTCGTCTTCAAAGAATGGTTTTCTGGTGATTCGTCCCAGCAAAAGAGCCATGCTGTTTTCTCAGGGTATTGAAAAACCGGAAGATGTTTTCAATTTGGAAGGAATCAGGGTTACAGGCCATGGTTGGAAAACAGGCAGGCATGTATCAAGCGTAACTTTGGGGCATGGTAAAAACGAAGCTCGCGCCTTTTTGAAAAAAGAACATAATCGGGGTTGGGTTAAAAAAATCCTGGCGCATTCAGCCGGAGTATTGCACGAAGCACGCATTCTAAAAGCACTCGAGCACGAGGGTATTCCTGCTCCTTTATGGGTTGCAGTAGGCAAAACCTGCCTAGGCCATTCTTTCCTCTTAGTCGAAGAAATCCCTGATACTGTAAATCTTAAAACTTATTTTGCAGAGCAGCGAAGTCGAAACCAACGAAAAGAAGTGTTGCGCAGGCTTGCATGGATTCTGGCCCGGATGCACACCCTTGGTTTTTCACATGTTGATTTGTATTCGAAGCATGTTTTGGTTAACCCAGAAACCCGGATGGTTTATCTGCTCGATTGGCAAAGATCTTTCAGGATGCGGGATCTGCATTGGAATATAAGGTCGGGCAATCTTGCAAGGCTTCACGCCACCTTGGACGAAAGTATTTTACGGCCTAGAGAAAAACTTGCGTTCCTGACTTCTTATCTTGAAGCTACCGCTCATTTTTCCCAAGGGAATTCTAACCTCCCTTTATTTCATCTGCTTGCACTTGATATCGATCGCGAAGCTATCAGGCTTTTAAGCTACAGGCATGTTCGCGAAAAGCGTAACACTCAGGTTGCATTGCAGCCACAAAATTGGATTTTCCTCGAAAAGCAAAATCTCTTTGTCACCTCCATTTGCTCTGAAGATGAAAAAACACACCTTGACCAATTACTATTAGAAGCAAAAAAGCTTCATGTAAATGGAAAGGTTGTCCTTCGAAAAACAATGCCGGGCGGTGATTCTGAACTTCGATTGCAGTATCGCAATATTTCGTGGTTTGAATCGTTCTTTTTTTCTTACTTTAAATCCAGCAAAGCCAAGGCCCCTGAGTATTCCCACGCTGCAATTCTTTACAAGATTCAACGCCATGGTGTGTCTACTGGGAAAATCCTTGCTCTGGGTATTCGCAAGAAGAATCGCTTCTCACAAGAATCGTTTCTCCTTACGAGAGAGCCTGCAAAGACTTTGCCCCTTTATGAATGGTTTCAACAGGGAACAAGCACCGAGATTTTGGGCAGGCAGCAGATGGTTTTTGAAGCAATGGGTAGGATGCTCGCCAAGGTTCATTCCTCTGGTTGTTATCTTAAGGGAAAGAAGACCTTGTTTTTAAGGGTTGCGGAATCTTCCAATCCTCAGGTTTATCTTGATGCTGCAAATTGCCTCGAGGAAGTTCCGGTTGCAAATCCGAAGTGGGCCAGCATCGATATGGCGAAAATGAAACAAGTGCTTCGATCTTTGGGCGCACAACAGCAAGGCATAGTCTGCTTTCGCAAAGCCTATTCTGAAGAGATCGGCCATGATCATCAGATGAAAAATTCTACATCCCAAATTGGAACTGGGGTTCTTGCAATGGATGTAAATTCGGGCGGAACAAAGCTTGCCACCATCCGCAAAACTGATTTTCAAATAAATGAAATGAACATGAATGAAATGCAAAATGGTGTGGCTATTCAAGTTCAAAAAGATGGCAGCTATGTGAAGTTTTATTCCAGCCCTGAATGGATTGCCCATTATGGTGAAGATTGGACAACCCGTGTAATGGATATCGGGGTCACGGATAGGTTTCATTCGAAACAGGGGCGTTCGGTGGGCAGGATTATTCTGCCTGGCAAGGATGGTAAACCCGAGCTTTGTTTCTATCTGAAAAGGCATTACAAGCTTTCGTTTTGGGAAGGGTTGATGGGTTGGTTGTTTCCTAAAAAAGCATGGTCCCCTGCGCTGCAAGAATTTCATCATCTTGCAACAGCCAGACAATTGGGTTTACAAGTGCCTGAAACCGTTGCGGCGGTGGAGTTCATAGGGCCGGGCGCTAAGCTTCGAAGTGCACTCGCTGTTCGTGAATTGGATAATATGATTCCGCTTCATGAAGCGATTCCTTTAGCATCGGTTAGGCAAACTCCCAAGGCGTTTCGCAGGTGGAAAAAATCACTTGTTAGTGAAATGGCACGCATGTCAAGAATCTTGCATGATCGTAATTGGTTTCATAAGGATCTTTATTTGTGCCATTTTTATATCGATAAGAATGACACATTCAGAACACCCAATTGGAGAGACAAGGTTGTGCTGATTGATCTGCACAGATTAGGGAGCCATACTTGGACTTCACAGGTTTGGAAAATCAAGGACCTTGCCCAGCTTATTTATTCTTCTGAAATCGAAGGTGTTGATGATCGGGATAGGCTAGAGTTTTGGCGCTGCTATAGGGATTTAGGCCCTCGATCCGCCTTGGATCGGATTTTGCTTTACGTCATTAGAATCAAATGGGGTCGTTACAGACGCCATAACTTAAAAAAGAAAGCTGCTTAGTTCTTTACAAATGTTGGTTAAGTTTGTTGCCCCTGTTGGTCGAGATTAAATGAGTGTATCGATTTTTTCGGTATGGCAATTAGAAAGGCAGTGGTTTAGGTAAGATGGATATAGCATTTTGCTATGAAAGTGTTCTTCCCAAGCGCGGTGGTTGTGAAACCTACATCGCATCGCTTGTTCGTAGGCTTGCTCTTGATGGGCATCAAATCCATCTATATGCCAGTCGCTGGGATGCCTCTGCGTTGCCTACTTCCGTGATTTTTCATCAGGTTGATCTTCCTTGGTCTCCAAGGTTTATGCGCCCTTGGTCGTTTGGTTCTGCTTGTTTAAAAGCTCTTAAGGGTCAGGATCATGATGTGAGCGTTGGGTTTGATAAAACCTGGGGCCTCGATGTGCTATACCCTCAAGGGGGTTTGTTTGCAGCTACTGCAGAGCATAACCTTTTAAAATATAAGAACCCTACGATTCGCAAGGTTGTTAAATTCTTCAAAACATTCGATCTTTCCCACCAATCTTTTTTGATGCTTGAACGATTGCAATACCTCGGAATGAAAAAATCGATCGTGATTGGCATTAGTGAAATGGTGCGTGATCACTTCCAAAAATATTATCAGATCTCTGCCAATGATCTTCGTTTGGTTCGTATTGCGATGGATCCCAATCGTTTTCAGGAAACCGACAGGCTCAAACGCAGAATCGAATGGCGTCAGCAATGGAATATTGATCCATCTGATTGCTTGGCTTTGTTCGTTGGGATGAATTATCGGCTCAAAGGTTTGGAACCATTGCTGCATGCGATGAAGCTTTTGCCTGCAAAGAGCCCAATTAAGCTTATGATTGTGGGTAATAAGCACACAGGCGGTTTTGAAAAGCTTGCTGATAGGCTTGGCGTTGCAGACAAAGTTCGCTTTGTAGGTTTTTGTGATGACATGCGCAATTGTTACTTCGCATCCGACTTCCTGGTTCATCCAACCTTTTATGATCCCTGCTCTAACGTGGTTCCCGAAGCAATGGGTTGCGGCTTGCCCGTGATCACAACCCGATACAACGGTGCCTCAGAATTCATCACGCAAAACAAAGAAGGCATCGTGGTGGATGATCCCCATGATTACGAAAAACTCGCATGGAGTATGACGCAATATATTGACAGCCAGACCAGAATTGCAGCAGGTCAGGCAGCTAGGAAGACCGCAGGACAGTGGACTTTCGAGCATCATTACAAACAGATGCTAGCGGTGTTTCTTGAAGTTGCTTCCAGAAAATCCAATGAACGAGATTCTCAATCTTCCTCAACTGCAAGCACCTGAATGCAATCGCATTGATTGGTAAGGCCCGCCCACAAACTTATCAAGCTGCTGCTTAATTTTCGACTTCCCAGCCAGCGCTTAAATCCAAATCCCTTTGCTTTTAAAGCGTTTGATGCTGATTCTCTCAGCCAGCTTGAATGTTTGATCTGGCGCATTTCTAAAACTTTTAACCCTGCTTTACTCAACATACTTTTCAAACTTAATGGGTTGAAAAAAAGCAGATGCCTTGGGAAATCAATGCCCAACCAATCTTCCTGATACCATCGAAAAGGCAGACTCTCGATGTTTGGTACAGAGATAGATATTTTGCCTTGTGTAGCTAAATGTTTCCTTGCATTCACCAAGGTTTCAATCGGATTATGGAGATGTTCCAAAACTTGCCTTATGGTGATGCAATCAAATTTAAGTTCAGCAACTTCCGGATGATCGAAATCACCCATTAAAGCTTTTATTCCTGCTGCATTTGCAACTGCTATGGCATTTGCTGAAGAATCCAGCCCTGTTACCTCCCACCCCAACGCCTTCATTTTTAGAAGGAATGCACCATTACCACACCCATAGTCGAGCAACTTTGCATGAATCCGAGGGGGAGGCGAAGAGAATTCCTTACTGCTCTTTTTGTGGTGTTTGATTTTATTGGATTGATGCGGGGCATAATCATCGGAGTAAAATTGTCCGATGATGCTGTCGTTAGGCCTTGGAGAAAGATATACGAGTTGGCAATCCGGGCAGCGCATTAATTGAGCGTTGCTTTGCTTGTATTCTGTATTGGGTTTAAGGTTTAGAAAAACAAAACCCCGGTTGCATTGGCAACCAGGGCAATTTGTTTTCTCCCAGTCAGCAGTAAGATCGAGGCTCATTTACCTTCGGTATACCTGCTTAAGTATTCACCGGTGCGAGTATCAATTGCGATAAGTTCGCCAATGCCGATGAAAGGGGGAACGGTGATTTTAAGGCCGGTTTCGAGGATTGCTGGCTTGAATTGCGCTGCAGCGGTTGCGCCTTTTAATGCGGGGTCTGTTTCGACCACTTTAAGGTGCACGGTTGGAGGTAATTCAAGTGAAATGGGCTTTGCTTCGAAGAAAGTCACATGCACGATATCGTTTTCTTTGAGATAATAAATCTGGTCGCCCACCCAGTCTTTATGCAGCGGGGTTTGCTCGAATGATTCTTGATCCATGAAGATAAAATCATCGCCATCGCGGTACAGATACTGTGCTTCCCTTTTATCGAGGTATGCTTGTTCTACTTTGTCTTGGGGGCGAACCCGACTTTGCAAAGTATTGCCATTGCTGATGTTCTTAAGCTTCAAGCTAAGAATAGAGCGCAAGTTACCAGGGGTATTAAGATCGCGATCAATCACTTGGAAGAGTTGACCACCTTCACCCACGATAACCATACCTTTTCGAACCTGACTATAATCGATTGATGACACATGAACCTCCAGACAAATAAAACATAAAAAACGCTGGGATAATTATTAGAGTCAACTTACCACCAAATGAGGGTAACGAGAAGGGGTATAAGAAGATAATCCTGTTTAAAATCTATTTTTGTGCCTGCATATCGGACAGGGAAAAATCTATTTTTTGATCCCTTGGGGTGGAATCAGGCATGATGGTTGCAGAGAATTTCTTTGTTGTGGGTGGTGCAAACTCCAAGCGGGTGATCTCCCAGGTTTCTGCGTCGATCTCTTTTTCGGAAACTTGCCAATTTGGAACCCAGACTTTAAAATCATGCTTCCCCTGTGGGAGATTTGCAATTTCAAAGGCTCCATCTTTGTCGCATCGGGTTGCATAGGGGTGAGTTAATACAAAAAGATGGGATCGCATCCAGAATTGGCCGGTGCCTGTGGTTAAAGTTGCAACACCTGGTTTTGTAAACACCCTATGAACCGGTTTGTTTTTGTTAGACAAAGGAATGCTGAAAAAGGCATCACCCCGGGCTCGGATCGAATAGAAAAAATCTTGCTTGTTGACAAAATTAACCCCGTCTCCCAGCATCACGAAACCAACGGGAGAAGAAATGCCATCTTGATTGACTTGCATTTTAAACTGGTTGGTTTCTACCTCTACTGGTGCGAAGCTGATTTTATTAAGATCGTTTGTTTCGGGGGCATCCAAAAAGACAACAGCGTGTTCAATACCTTTGTTACTAGGGTTTATTTTGGGTGCGTTGGG
>DBCB01000013.1:6155-7505 GCA_002303765.1 Planctomycetaceae bacterium UBA969 | reverse complement strand
GTTGGCCCAGACCAGAAAACCTGCCCTTTGACGCTTCCTTTGTTTAGTTCTTCTTTGGGCTTCAAGGAAGTAGAAAATATGGTAGTTTGGGTGATACTTGTTGTCTTGCTTTTTTCGCCGCAAGCCATGCCTGAAGTTATGCCTGCTAATAATAGGCACAGTAGTGAGGCTTGGATAAGCGATCTTAAGGCACAATTGTTTTGCGCATTTGCGAGGTCGCTTTTTTCTTTGGAGTATGCCATGCCTGCCACCATTGCCAAGGGGTATCGGGTTCATTTAGTATCAGAATCGCCTACAGTGCCCTGTTCCTGTGGAGAAAGCACCCGGGTTTTAACCCGCCCCGATGGTTTAGCTTGTAATTTTCATGTCACTTTTATCCAAGATTCCGTCAAGCATTACCATAAGGAATGTACAGAGGTTTACTATATTTTAGAGGGTAAAGGCAAGATGGAATTGAACGATGATACCATCGCGGTTGAGCCCGGAATGGTAATTTATATCGAACCTAACACAAAACATAGGCTTTGGAGTTTAGAGGGTGTGCGCACTATAGTTCTTGGTATACCGGCATGGAACCCTGAGGATGAGTATTACGATTGTTAATTCCCCTCTTTTTGGCCCCAGCGCTTTTGCAGGTTGTGATCAACGCCTATTTGATCGCAAACTCGAGCTACAATAAAATCCACGACATCATTCACCGAAGTGGGCTTATGATAAAAACCTGGCATAGCGGGCAAAATAACAGCTCCCGCCTCTGTGCAAGTTATCATGTTGCGAAGGTGTACTAAATGCAAGGGGGTTTCCCGCGGTACAATCACCAATTTTCTGCGTTCTTTCAGGTGAACATTTGCGGCCCGGGTGATTAAATTGTCGGAAATCCCAGATGCTATTGCACCCATCGTTCCCATGCTACAAGGGCAAATGACCATTCCCCCTGTTAAAAAAGATCCGCTGGCAATGCCCGATCCGAAATCACGATAATTGTGATAAGTAAACCTGCTCGAGAGAATTGGGGTCCAAAATTGACCGAAAAACTTTGAGGGATTAAACTTGTCTGGGTCGATTTTTCTGCCACATTCTGTTGCTACCACTTCTATCGCTGATGGACTTAGGGTAAAGTGTATGTGCTTTCCGGCTTGAAGGAGTACTTCAAGCAGCCGAATTCCGTAGGGGGCACCGCTGGCGCCTGTCATTGCGATTACGATATCTTCGATTGCCATGATTTTGTACCTTCGAAATTCAGGAATAATTCGAACTAATAGAAATTAGAATCCCCTTCATTATGATAGATCCCAATAAAGTCCTTATTACCATAGAAAAAGCAATTCTTGCATTTAAAAATACTCCGGG
>DBCB01000013.1:0-6043 GCA_002303765.1 Planctomycetaceae bacterium UBA969 | reverse complement strand
AGGGTGGATCACCTCAAAAAAGCCTTTACTTTAGCGGATTTAAAAGCCAATCCCAAGCGAACGCTTATTGTTCAGGAATTAATCCACGGTACGACAACCCATGCGGATGGGTCGGATAATTCCCATTTGGTTTTAGACATGGTTGCATCATTAAAGTGTCAGTTTCCCAATCAGATTCATTATTTATTGGGAAATCATGAGCTATCGCAAGTAACAAACAGGCAGATTTCCAAGAATAATATCGATTTGAATCAGTTGTTTGATCATGGCGTTGCGTTTGCATACCCTTCAGCGGTTACTCAAATTATGGCTGCATACAAGAACTTGATAAGCGTGATACCAGCGATGATTTTGCTGCCCAATCAGGTTTGCATTAGCCATAGTTTGCCCGATAAGACGAAGTTAGAAAGTTTCGATCCGAAAAAGCTTGAGTTGGTTCCCGAGCAGGAATCTGATCTTTTCCCTGGGGGCAATGTGCATTCATTGGTTTGGGGCAGGGATACCAGCCTTGAAAATGCTGAAAAATTCCTTAATAAGGTTCATTGCAAATGGCTGGTGACAGGACATATTCCTTGTAATCATGGATTTGATTACACTAATTCCAAGCAGATTATTTTGGATGCGCATTTTGATAATGCTGCGGGTTATTGCAGGCTTCCTGCGGATCAAGAAATAACTGGCGAAGTGTTTTTAAAGAGTGGCGGACTTTTGTAGAATCGGAAACCGGTTGGGATTTTAAGATGTCTAGCACCCCGCAAAAAAAAATGCCTGCAACTCCCAGAGAAGCCCTTGGCCCAACCATCTGGGAAATAGTAATTGCAGGAGAAAAAGAATTCACGATCGGTCGGCCTTCCGAAACCGATAAAATGCTTACCCATCCAGATGTACTTAATGATATTACTTATAACGAAAATATGCCTTATTGGGCTGAAATCTGGCCTTCCGCCCGAATGCTTGCCAAGTTTTTGATGAAAGAACAATTTACCCCTAATCAGAAAACCTTGGAAATAGGGTGTGGCTTGGGTCTTGTTGGTGTAGTCGGGCTTCACAAAGGATTGAATGTTACTTTTTCAGACTATGATGCCACCGCCTTGGAGTTCGCTGCTGAAAATGCCCGTGCTAATGGGTTTGAAAATTTCGCCACCATGCAAATCGATTGGCGTAATGTGCCCGATGATTTAAGCTTCCCACTTATTCTCGCATCAGATTTGGTTTACGAGCCTGGTAATGTAGACCCGTTGTTAAAAATGATTGCCAAGGTTTTAGCGCCTGATGGCTTGTGCTTGATGACCGATCAAGATCGGATTCCAGCCCAATTGCTTAGAGAAACGCTTGATAAATCGGGTTTTGTTTACAACACGCAGGTTTTAAAAGCTGGATTGCCCGGGGGCATCAGGCACAAAGGGACACTTTACACCATTCGAAAAGGGTGAAAGTGCTTCGCATTTTATATTTTTCACGCTAACATGATGATTGAGTATGTGTTTCTTTGGAGATGCCTATGAAAAAGATGATCCTGATGGCTGGTTTCCTGCTTGCAGTTGCGTACACATCTGCTGCAGAGGTATCTGTAAAAACAGTGAAATACTCCGACTTAACCACGCTGGTTCGAAACAATCAGGGGAAGGTTATCTTGGTTGATTTCTGGCGCCATGACTGAGTCCCTTGTAAAAAGGAATTTCCGCATCTGGTTCAGATGCATCAGAAATTCGCAAGCCAAGGGTTCATGCTGGTGACAGTGCATTTAAACATGGCCATAGATAAGGATTTAGTGGGCGGGGTCGAGAAAACCACGCTGCCTTTTCTGCAAAAGATGAAAGCAGACTTTGTGAATTTGATTCTTGATGAACCACAATCGGTGTGGATGTCCAAGTTGGACGGTGGTTCTGTCCCAACGCTGTTTTTATTCAACAGACAGAATCGAATTGCCCAGAAGTTTGATGATGTTGAAGATCCCGAAAAATTGGAAAAACAAATACAAGAACTGTTGAGCAAACCTTGAGCGAGAAACCTCCAATACAATCTGGTCCCAAATCAGTCATCAAGGATGATGTTGCAACCGCAATGGGAAAAATTCCCAGTGGTCTGTTCATTCTTTCTCTCCTTGATGATGCAGGGGCAGATGATTTTATGCTGGCAAGTTGGGTGCAACAATGTTCTTTTTCACCCTTAATGGTGAATATTGCGATTCGTTCTGAGCGCAGCATACTTTCGCAGTTGGTGCCGGGCAAAATCTTTAATCTTCATATCATTAAGGAAGGGCAAAACCAGATGGTTGGCAAGTTTGCCAAGCCTGTTTCTGGTGCTGATCAATTAAAAGATTTGAACCTACAAAGAGAGCCCAACCTGCCTGTTGTTCTTCTAGATACCTGTGCGGTTTTGCAATGTAAAGCCGCGGGTGTTCTTAATGCGGGTGATCATCAGTTGCTGCTTGGTGAAGTGGTTTCAGGCACAATACTTGCCGGGGGCGACCCTATGGTTCATGTGCGCAAGAATGCCCGGAATTATTGATATTTCGGGTGTGGTATTCAAACCTTTAGTTTTGGAATGATTGCATGAAAAGGCTTTTGGATAGTTTGAAAAAAATCGTTGGTGCAGATGCCATCATTACTGCTGCAAGCGAATTGATGGTTTACGAGTGTGATGGTTTTACGATAGATAAAAACCGGCCTGATGTAGTTGTTTTTCCAACCACCACCGAGCAAGTTTCGAAGATAGTCGAGGCCTGCAATTATTTTAAAGTCCCCTTTTTGCCAAGAGGGGCGGGTACTAGCCTTGCGGGCGGTTGCCTTCCCGTGGGCGGTGGCGTTGTAATCTCGCTTGCTCGCATGAAAAAGATCTTTGATGTAGATTATAGAAACCGCTGCGCTTTGATTGAGGCGGGCGTTGTCAATCTTTGGCTTACCAATCATCTTAAACCACAAGGCTACCACTTTGCCCCAGATCCCTCCAGCCAAGGGGCTTGCACCATCGGGGGAAATGTCGCAACCAATTCGGGCGGCCCTCATACCCTAAAGTATGGCGTGACGGTTAATCACATTATGGGCGTGGAACTTGTATTGCCCGATGGCGAAATCATTCACACAGGTGGCCCGCTTGAAGATAATCCCGGCTATGATCTTACCGGCGTGATCGTTGGCTCTGAAGGGACTTTTGGCGTTGCAGTAAAATCATGGGTTAGGATAACTCGCAACCCCGATACTTATCGCACCTTGTTAGGTGTTTTCAATAGTGTTGATGATGCCACCAATACCATCAGTGAAATAATAGGTGCGGGCATTGTTCCTGCTGCACTTGAAATGCTCGATCAAATGATTCTTGGCGCACTTGAAGATGCATTCCATTTTGGTTTTCCTCTTGATGCGGGCGCAATTCTCATCATGGAAGTCGATGGATTAGAAGCGGGGATTGATACTGAAGCAGACCGAATTACTCAGATTGCTTTAAAGCATGGCGCACGCGAAGTTCGCAAAGCTGACACTGATGCCAAGCGTACCTTATTGTGGAAAGCCCGTAAGCAGGCGTTTGGCGCAGTAGGCAGGCTCGCATCTAGTTTTTGCACCCAGGATGGTGTTGTACCTCGAAGTAAGTTGCCTCATATCCTTCGGGAAATTCAGCGCATTGGCCTTAAGTATGATCTCAAAATTTGTAATGTGTTTCATGCAGGAGATGGCAATATTCATCCTATTCTACTTTTCGATGAACGGTTTCCTGATCAAGTAACACGGGTTCTTGCAGCCAGTGGCGAAATCCTTGACGAATGCATTAGGGTAGGGGGTAGTGTCACCGGCGAGCATGGTATCGGTGTTGAAAAAATCGATTTCATGTCCAAGCTTTTTACGCCTGATGATCTTGCAATGATGATCAGGCTACGGAACGCATTCAACCCAACGAATAATTGCAGCCCACACAAAATGTTGCCCACTGCGGGCGCCTGTATTGAAGCTTCCAAAGCCGGTAGAATGGCTGCAATGTAGTAACGGAGGATCTTTCCTTGTCTTTTTCTGATTCGTTAAATCCGCTCGATGGTTTTCAGCACAAGCATCCTTCCGATGTTCTTGAAGCATGTGAAATCATCAAGCAGTCTGCTGCCAACTTGGATGCCATTGTTCCCTCTGGGTCTGGTTCCAAGATGAACATTGGTTATGCGCCTTCTCGTAAGGGCGTTGTGCTTGGTACAAAAAATCTTAACAAGGTGATTGATTACCCTGCCCGTGACATGACTATTACCGTTCAGGCGGGTATCCTTATTAAAGATTTGAAGGAGATGCTTGGGAAAGAAAATCAAAGGCTCCCTATCGATGATCCTTATCCTGCGAGTTCTTCTCTTGGTGGTTTACTTGCTACCAATACCTCTGGGCCTAGGCGATTTGGTTGGGGCACTTTGCGTGATTATGTGATTGGAATTTCCATCCTTAATGATGAAGGCGTAGAAACTAAAGCGGGTGGCAGGGTTGTAAAAAATGTTGCTGGTTACGATTTCTGCAAGCTTCACACAGGCGCTTTGGGAACTCTTGGAGTTATTTCCCAGGTTACGCTTAAAGTAAGACCTAAACCCGAAGCTTCTTCTTTTGTTTTGCTTACATTAAATCTTGCCAATGTTGAATCTGTTTTAGATCGGATTCATAACACCAAGACCAGGCCTGTTGCAGTTGAATTACTAAATAAAACCGCTTTGCAACATCCTCTCTTTAAGCATCTTGCTGTTACTTCTGACTACGGGATTTTTATTGGTTTTGAACACAGCACTGAAGCGGTGAAATGGCAAACCGAAACACTCGCAAACGAACTCGCTGATGTTCCCAACAGCAAGTTGGAGCTCATCAATGTACCTTCTGACTCTGCATTATGGCAGGCGCTAGGAGAGTTTCAAGCTGCTCGGATTTCTGGTTGCCCTCTGACTTTTAAAGCGAACATTCCCTCTGCCAAGGTTGCTTCTTGGTGTGCTTTGGCAACGGATACTATCCCTGGTGTTTTGCTTCAGGCACATGCAGGTTCGGGGATTGTTTTCGGACACATCCCAGAAGGCGTATCTAGGCAAGTGGCATTTAACTCTATCGATATGCTTTTACAAAAGGCTGTTCGTTATCAGGGGAATTTGGTGCTTCCTTACTGCCTGCCCGAGTGGAAAGCAGACTTCCCGGTTTGGGGTCAAACCCGGCCTGATGTTAAAGTCATGCGTAAAGTTAAAGAATCTCTAGATCCTAAAGCACTATTTAACCCTGGACGATTTGTTGATCGTATTTAATTACGAGGCTCAAAATATAATCTTATGAATACACATACACATAGCGTTTCTAAACCAATTCCTAAAGACCCCCTCGCCCTTCATGTTCTCTCCGGAGAAAAGGGCTTTGGTACGAATGTTGAGTATGAAACTTTCATGGACTGCGTGCACTGCGGTCTTTGTTTGGGTTCCTGCCCTACCTATGTCGAAACAGGTGATGAAAATGATAGCCCTCGTGGGCGTATCTATCTTTGGCGCGCTGTTACCGATGGCAGAACCGAACTCACTCCTGAAGTTCGCAAGCATATGGATCTTTGTTTGGAATGCATGGCGTGCGAAACCGCCTGCCCTTCGGGTGTCAAGTATGGCAAAATCATCTCCTCTTATAAACACGATATGACCCGGGTTCTTCCGCCTGCTCCTACCGTCAACGCATTGCAGCGCTGGATGCTTTTCAACCTTACTCCCTACGCAAAGCGCATGAAGCTTGCACTATTGCCTGTTCGTATTTTGCAAAAATTGGGTCTGATGTGGCTGCTTAGATTAGCTGGAAACTTGTTGCCCAAGTCACTTCGATTGCTCAACGAAATTGTTCCTGATATGGAACCTCATTATGGTGAATTCCCTGAGGTACTTCCTGCAAAGGGTGTTAAGAGAGCACGTGTTGGCTTGATTTTAGGTTGTGCTGCGGATGCGTTTCTTCCTCAGGCAAACCTTGCCACAGCAAGGGTCCTTCAGGAAAATGGCTGTGAAGTTTGGATTCCAAAAACCCAAGGATGTTGCGCTGCTTTGCACCATCATGCAGGCCTAGATAAC
>DBCB01000334.1 GCA_002303765.1 Planctomycetaceae bacterium UBA969 | reverse complement strand
CTTCCTTAAAAGGAATATGGAAAACATGATCCAAACAATTTGCAGGCATGCGATCCAATCCAGCCATAACCCTGGCAAACAATGGTGGGGAAGTCTAAATTTTACGAGGAATTCCTGCGCTTCTTTAAAACCTTCCGATGTTGATGGTTGAAAGTTGATTGCTGCGTAAATGACTGACGGGGCGACCAATAACAGGGCTAAGAGTCCAATTGCAAGGGCTTTTTTTATCTTGCCATCTAAAATCAAATATAGCTGGAAACCAAGAATGATGAAGGCCCCGCTTAATAAATACGTGGTGTGAAGGATTCCTGCGAGGCATGTGAAAACCGTTGCAGATATATGGTTCTTACACAAAAAAAGGGACAAGCCAAGTAACAGGAAAACCCCGAAGTTTGAAGGTTGGAACATTGCACCTAGAATGTATTGGCCTGCAACTCCTGATTGCAAAAACCAAGGGTAATCATGCCCAAAAATACGATATGATGCCCATCGTAATGCTGCCGAATTAATTAGGATAAATATTGCACTGAATAAAGCGTAATGACCGACATCAAAGCTAATTGCTTTGGCTTTTCGGTGAAAAATAATCCAAGCGCAAGAAAGGAAAACCCCTTGCAGCATTGCGTAGTACAAGTAAAAAATGTTCTCGTTAAGCCAAGTGATACTTAAGCAGACGAGTCCACTGAATAGAGGGGTTGGGTCTGTTGTGTTTCCAAGCCAGTCTTTTTCCAGATAGCCTAATTTTGCTTTGGTGAAGCCATGCAGGAAGTATTGGTTTTGATTTGAGTAATAGAGTGGCGCTTGAGAGTAAGCCATGCAGAATAAAATTATGCCAGCAATGCCAAAACCTAGAGTATTCGTTTTATAAAGTCCAGATTTGTGCTCTAGGTTTTGTGGCATGGTTTGAAGAAGTGTTAAGGTAATTCTTGGATTTTAATGTTTCTGTAATACACTTCAGCCTTGGAATTACCATGGATTTGAAGGCCTATGAAACCAGAAGTTTCAATAGTCTTGTCGGTTTCTGTGTAGTCACATGTTTTTTTACCATTAAGATACAACTCGATTTTGTTGCCATTCGCATGAATTTTGTAAGTGTTCCAATCTTCAAGTTTTTCGATTTCTTTAACAATCTTGGGGTCAGATTGAACGAGGAACTTTTTTCTGCGGGATTCATCGTAAAGGCTACCCGAAATAAGGTTGCCTTTTTTGTAGCTACCAATGTCAGCTTGGAAACCAAACATTTCATTGGGTGGGTTTTCAATACGTTTGCTTCTGAATTGAATCCCCGCATTGGGATCGCCATCTTTGCAAACAAGTTTGTATTCAAGTTCGAGGATGAAGTTTTTAAAACTTGATTTGTAAGTGAGGAATTCGTTTTTAGGATTGTTCTCGAAAGAACCACCAACTATAACCCCGTCTTTAACCCGCCAAACTTTTTCATTCCCATCCCACCCTTGGAGGGTTTTTCCATCAAACAGAGGTATACTCTTTAGGTTTTCTTGGGAAATAACAAAACTAAAGGTAGTAGTGAACACCACAAGGCAGGGTAAAAATCGCATAGCTATATTTCCTTTCTTGGATCTATCTAAGTTGAATCATTCGTAATCTTCATCTTACTTAAGGTCAATCATATTCTGTTTAAATCGCAAAAAGCAACAAATGGCTTTAAATTGAATGGTGAATTGTTAAATAGTGCTATGATTTAGTAATTCATATTGGTTAGAATCAAAGTATTAGGCCGCCGTTATTAATCGTGGTAATCGTTTGATGCAGTTTGGAATTCAATATGAACAAACCCTTTATTTCTTGCAAAGGCCCTGTGCCGAGTGCTAATAAAATTGGTAGGCGTGAATTGCTGCGCTTGGGTTTGGGTGGGTTCACAAGCCTTAGTATGCCCGGGCTGTTTAACTTGCGAAGCCAAGGCGCAACTGATAAACATTCAGAAAAAACTGCGATTATTCTCGTTTGGCTACGGGGTGGGTGCAGTCATTTAGATACCTTTGACCCTAAGCCAGATGCGCCAGCAGAATACCGTGGTCCATTTAAGCAAATTAATACAAAGGTGCCTGGAATTCAATTAACAGAATTGCTGCCAGGGCTTGCAAGCATAGCTGATAAATACACCCTTCTGCGTTCAATTGCTCATTCGGGGGGCGGGCATCCTGCGGGTTCCTTGCAAATGCTTTCTGGTGATCCAGATGCTCAAGATAAACCCGGACCAAAGTACCCTGATTGGATGTCGATTGTCAATTACTTGAGATCAGGTGACGCTAAAGGTATCCCTAATTATGTCGCAGTAAATCCTGTAGATCGTTACGACAGCTTTACCATAGCTGGTTCCACCTATTTAGGGGGTGGTTATGATGCTTTTAAAATTTTAGGTGATCCAAACAACCCTAAGTTTTCAATTCCTAATATTGGGCTTAAGGATGATGCGCAACGGGATAGGCTTGCTGAAAGAATCGGCTTAAGAAAGTCTCTCACCCAGATTTTAAAATCCATTGATGAGTCCAGTAATTCGTTGGCTATGGATCAGTTTGAAAGGCAGGCATTGGATATGTTCCTAAGTTCTAAGGCCCAAACAGCGTTTAATCTTTCTCTTGAATCTGCGAAAGTTCGGGAACGCTATGGCATGAATTCTTGGGGGCAACAATGCTTGATGGCTAGGCGGTTGGTGGAATCAGGGGTCGACATTGTAACAACAGAATTTGATGGCCCACTTTGTGGCAGGGTTGCGAACTGGGATGACCATGCAGTTAATCATCATGTATTTGATGCTCTAAAATACCGTGCCCCATTCTTTGATCAAGCTGTCACCGCTCTTATCGAAGATGTTTATGCACGAGGATTGGATAAGCGCGTTTTGGTTGCAGTTGGTGGCGAATTTGGCAGAACCCCGCGTATTTCAAATGTTGCAAGTAGTGGGGGCGGGATTGCCAGCGCTGCAGCAGGGGTCGTCCAACCCGGTAGAGATCACTGGCCGCGAGCTGGCTCTTTTCTTTTTGCGGGTGGCGGTATTCAAACCGGGCAAATCATCGGTGCCACCGATAAAAAGGGGGAAGATCCTATTTCGCGTAAGGTCTCGCCAGAAGATTTTCTTGCAACCATTTATCAGCATCTTGGCATTGATTATAAAAACATCACATTAAAAGATTTCAGTGGCAGACCCACCCCAATAATCAGGTCAGGTGAAGCCATTGCAGAGCTAATCAGATCGTAGCCAAAATTGGACACTGGAATGGTTGTAAGTTCTTTGGATTACCTCAAAGGTACTAAAGAAATTGAAGTTTGTGTAAGTCGCACATTTAAATCCTAGGATATGGTGCCATGAAGAAGTTGATTTTATGCAGTCTTTTGTCTGCTCTGGTGTTTGGTTCTACATCGTTTGGCCAGACAAGAGAGCAAAAAGTTAAAGATGACAAAATCAAAAATGAAGCAAGTGGTTTTTGGCATTACAACAATTTCACCAAGGGCGTTGAAGATGCCAAAATTAACAAAAAGCCCATGATGGTTGTTCTTCGTTGCTTGCCTTGCGAAGATTGTGTCAAGCTAGATGACGAACTCATGGAAAAAGATACGATTATAAAATCGCTTTTGGAGAAGTTTGTTCGAGTTCGGATTGTTGGTACCAATGGTTTGGATCTATCACTTTTTCAATTTGATTACGATCAATCCTTTGCGATTATGTTTTTGAATGCAGATGGCACCATTTATGGTAGATACGGAACGCGATCGCATCGAACCAATTGGTCGGGTGATGTTTCTCTCATTGGTTTGGGCAAAGCAATGCAAGCAGTGTTGCAATTGCATGATAATTATCCAGCAAATAAAGCATCATTGGTGAACAAAAAAGGGCCGAAACCTGAGTTCGCATCGCCTGAGTTGTTTCCATCTTTAAAAACAAAGTATACTTCTAAATTAGATTACGAAGGCAAAGTGGTTCAAAGCTGCATTCATTGTCATCAAGTGGGTGAGGCGATAAAACAAAATCTTCGTTTGGGTAAATCGAAAATTTCTGAAGAAGTGCTTTTTCCCCATCCCCACCCCAAATCAATTGGCTTAGTCTTTAATCCTGATTCTTTAGGAACTTTGGTTGAAGTTAAAGCTAAATCGGTTGGTGATAACTCGGGTTTTAAAAAAGATGATGTTGTTCTGAAAATGAATGGTCAGGCCATTATTTCAATAGCTGATATTCAATGGGTATTGAATTTAATACCTGCATCTGGTGGACAAATTCCAGTCGAAGTGCTAAGAAACAATCAAAATGTAAACTTGGAGTTGTGTTTGCCTGAAGCTTGGAGAAGGCTGGATGATATATCTTGGCGTTCTTCATCCTGGATGCTGAGAAGAATGGTTCTTGGTGGGATTTTATTGGAAAGCATGAGTGCTGAAGAAATGAAAGCCGAGGGATTAAAAGAGGATGCCATGGCTTTAAGGGTCAAGCATGTTGGTCAATTTGGCCCCCATGCCACTGCGCATAAAGCTGGAGTATTAAAAGGGGATATTTTAATTGAGTTTGATGGGAAGTCCGATTTACTTAGAGAATCCGATGTCTTCTTCTACGCTGTTGATTCGAAAAAAACTGGTGATATGATTTCGCTAAAACTTAAAAGAAACAAAAATATACTGCAAATCAAAATACCCACCCAAGAGTGATCTATTCCCTAAGTTACTCTGCAAGCGAAAGCAGTATGGCTGTAGTTGCCCACCCGGATGCAGCAACGGATATGAATTGATCCTTGCCATGGGGAAAACCACTTTCATAGTAGGTTTGAAATGGCTTGCTTCTGGATTTTACAAACCATGATCCATCTTCTTTTCTGGTTTTTATTAGATACTTGATACCATCTTGGAAAACCTTGTCTTTATTAGTGAGCATTCCCGTAAGGTGAAGCGAAACCAATGCGGTTGCTGTCGCGTAGGGGTCAGACTCCATGTCTTCTATTTGGGCCCACCCACCATCGGCTTTTTGTTTTGCGATTAATGCTTTTGCTGAATTATCAATGATAGATTTATCAGCCTTTAATTCGGAATAAGCCAGTAATTGGAATACTTGATCTTCATTTGTTTTGGGTGATGTATCCAATATCCAAGTTGCTGATTTCTTTGTTCTTTCTTCAATTTCATTTTTAAATTTAGGGTTCCCCCACACTCTTAAAGCTCGAAGTGCCAAATAATTAGTGGTGAAATGGCTCGCTTCAGAAGGTGGTCGATTAGATGTTACTTTCCAATAACCATTTGACGCTTGATGTTTTAAAAAATAGGAGACCACTGCATCCGTGGTTTCGTTGGGTTTGATGCCTGCTAATTCTAGGGTTAAGAGTGCATAGCCTGCGGTATCTGCTTCCCCACCAGTTCCTTTGCCTTCCGAATACTTTTCTTGATTCTTTTTTAGAAACTCCAAAGTGAAATCTGCCTGTGCTTTTATTTCTTCCGAGGGGATGTTGATGTTCCTTTTTTTTGCTTGTGAAAATGCAAGCATGGGGAAAGCTTGATTATGACAACCAAAGCAGCTTTTTTTTTCGATGTGCCCTTTTGCCGCTGCCCTAAGTAAATCAAGAGATTTCTTCATTTCTTGTTCTTCAGAAGCATGCATAGTTGATGGGTATAATGCAACTATAATCGAACAAAGAAAAGTAAAAGCAATAATCACTGTTTTTGATTTTAACATGTGTTTTTTACGCCAGAATATTGTGAATGATGTTGCCATGCACATTGGTCAATCTTCGTTGAATGCCATTGTGATAGAAAGTAAGTTGTTCGTGATCGATGCCTAGAATGTGAAGGACAGTCGCATGAAAGTCATGCCATGCAACAGGGTTAGTTGCAACTTTCCAACCAATAGGATCAGATTCGCCGTATGTTGTTCCGCTTTTTAAACCCGCCCCAGCCATAACAACCGAGAAAGCGTATTTGTTATGATCTCTGCCTGTTCCAATAGTGGTTGAAGAAGATTGGGCAAAAGGAGTCCTGCCAAATTCCGTGGTGAATAATACCAGGGTATCCTCAAGCATTCCCCGTTGTTTTAGATCGAGGATCAAGGCTGCAACTGGTTGATCAATTTTCAAAGCTTCAGTGGAATGATTTTCTTTTACATTTTCATGGGCATCCCAACTAGCTCTTGGCCTTCCAGCGATTGGGCCGCCTGAGTAGATTTGCACAAAGCGAACTCCTCGTTCCAAAAGTCTTCTAGCAAGTAGGCATTTTTGGGCACAAACAGAAGTTTCGGGTTGGTTTATGCCATAAAGATTTTGGATATGCATTGGTTCGTTGCTGATGGTTGTAGCCTCAGGCACAGAAAGTTGAAGCTTTGCAGCCATTTCGTGGGATTTTATTCGTGCAGCAAGATTCGTATCGCCAGGGAATCCTGAAAGATGCGATGCGTTTAATTGATTAAGGAAATCAAGGGAGTCCTTTTCTTCATCTATGTTTCGCGTTATTGCAGGGTAAAGGTTTTTGAGCGGTTGGTTTCCTGATTGAAAAATAACTCCTTGGTGATTTGCAGGTAAAAAACCATTCGACCAGTTGGAAGCGCAACCGTTAGGCTCGCCTCTGCCATCTGGAAGCACGATAAAGACAGGCAGATTTGCATTTTCAGAACCAAGACCATAGGAGATCCAGCTTCCCATGGAAGGGAAACCGTTTGAGTTAAAACCACTGTTTTCAATAAAGAGTGCGGGGGTGTGATTTGCAGAATCAGAAACCATGGAACGAATGATAGTTAAGTCATCAGCGCATTTAGCAATATTGGGGAATAGATCAGAAATGTAGAGTCCGGATTTGCCTCGTTGCTTAAACTCCCAATCATTTTTTCTAATCAATCCAACTTGATTAAAGAATGTGTCTGGGACTTTATCGGTGAGAAGTTTCTTACCATGAAATTTTTCAATTTCAGGTTTGTAATCAAACGAATCTAGGTGTGAAAGTCCACCAACCAAGGAGATTTGAACGACTCGTTTCGCCCTTATTTTTTTTGAATTATCTTTTGGTTTGATGTCATTAGCTAAAGACTTCTGGCCCAAAATGCTCGCTAGGGCTGTAATAGCAATACTTTGGCTGCCATTACACAGGAAAGATCTGCGGTTATTAAATGAATGATACATTGCGGTTTATTCCAAAGTGAGGAATTCGTTGGTATTTAATATTGCCCTTATTAAGGGTGTAAATCCATGTTTTTCTACAAGGGCCAAGGCCTTAGACTTTTCAGAATCTAAAGGTAGGCGTTGAAGCAGATGATTGAAGACATGGTTGATTTTTTGAATAGTAGAATTTAGTGCTTCAAAATCTGAATGATTTTTCGAATATGATTCTGAAAGATTTTGCGTAAAAGGCCCGTTCCAGAATGCCAACGCTTGGATAGGTGTTGTGGTTTTACTTCTTTTCGGTGCTGCGGAAGAATTGTCGGGGCAGTCGAAACTATCCAGCAATCCTTGATTTGCGCCACGAGGAGTAAAACGATAAATGCTGTGTCTGGAGAGGCTGAAGTCAAATTTTTCAAGTGGATTATAATAAGTGGTGCCATTGTTTGACTCTGTTTTATAGTCAGAAAATCCGGGGCCATACATTTCTTGATTAAAGGTACCGCAGGTTTTTATTGAGGAATCGCGGATTGATTCTGCGTCCAACCTTCTGGGTGCCCAGCGCCAAAGATAACGATTGTCGAAATCTTTTTTGAGTGAATCAGCAGAGGGCTTTGATTCTTGTTGATAGGTACGAGAAAGAACAATGGAACGATGCAGTTGTTTTAACGAATAACCTGAATCAATAAACGATTTGCTTAAATAATCAAGAAGTTCCGGATGGGTTGGTTTTGAACCATTAAAGCCGAAATCGCTTGGTGTATCGACAAGGCCATTGCCGAAGTGATAATGCCAGATTCTGTTCACGATAACTCTAGCAAATAAAGGGTTAGCTTGGTTTGTGATCCATTTTGCAAGAGTTTCTCTTCGGTCAGGATCAGAAGCGTTTGGAAGAATTTTAGTGAAGTTCCCCTTAAATGAAGGGACTGGTATATTTCCAGGGAAAACTTCGCTTCCTGGTTCGGTAACCTGCCCGCGGTTTAGGAATTTTGTTGGCGGGGGATTGGTTGAAATGGCAGAGTAGACCGTGGCGTTATCTTTCTTGTTAGATAATAATTTTCCATCAGATTCTAGGTTTGCGATTTCTTCTTTGATCTTTTTTCGAAGAGTTATTTGCTCATTGTTTAAATTGGTGGTCAGGTCATTTTCAGAAATGAAGATTTCTGATTCTTCAAAAAGGGTAGAGATATCTTTGGCGTTCAATGCTTTATCGAAAACTCGGGCTTTTAAAATTGTTCCTGCAAGTAAGTGGTTTGCACTTGGTGGTTCATGTCTGATGCCAAAAGCAATAATGGAATTATTAGCCGGAAAAACAGCCAAGCCTTTGCTCTGATAGGCTGATCCGTAGATTTTTCCATTTCGATACGCGGTAATTTTTCCATCTTGTGAATAAGTGATTGCGAGATGAACTGGTTTTAAATGCACTTCGTTTTCCGGCATACCCTTGAATGATTGGGTCCGTTGATAGAAATTACTGCCAGCCATCCACTTTGCAGATTCTTGCTCAGCAAAAACGATTGAATCAAAAAGATTTCCATTCGTAGTTTCAACTGTGATCACTCCCCCGCCTTTTTGATCTAAATTAGAAAGGATGACCACCGCCTCTAAAGTCTTTTCTTTAAGATCATTTTTTAATGCGGAAGATCGTGCGACAGAATTCTTTCCATCTAGTTCTAACCCTTTGGCTGTTAATTTAGCATTCCCTTCAAGCTTAAGGGTTAGGTTTCCCTGAGAATCTTTATTATCTTTACGGAAGTCCCATTGGGCAATGGGTTTTGAAATTATGGAATTAGCTTTGGCGCCTAATTTGGCGAGGGCAATTTTTTCGATGCCTTCCAATGCTTTATATAACTCGGCTTTTCTTTCATTTGTTTTGGTAAGTTGCTTTGTGATTATTATATTGGGGATAGGCCTTTCTCCTTGCCTGACACCTGAAAGATTCGCAACCATTTGATAATAATCATGCTGGCTGATTGGATCGAATTTGTGGTCATGGCATCTTGCACAATTGATGGTAAGGCCCAAAAAGGTTTGCCCAATGGAACTTACTAAATCTTCCATTTCGTCTTGTCTGGCTTGTTCTTTTGCATCTGCATTTGAGCCTAATACCGTGTTATGAATTCCTGCGACCAAAAATCCCATAGCTAAAATTGAATCTGATGATTCAGAAAAAATACGATCACCTGCAATTTGCATTTGCACAAATTGATCGTAAGGCATATCGCTATTTAATGCTTTGATCACCCAGTCGCGGTAGTGCCAAGAGTTTGGCCTAGGGGCGTTTCGTTCGAACCCATCTGATTCGCCATAGCGAACGATATCAAGCCAATGCCTTGCCCATTTTTCGCCATAACTTGGCGAAGCAAGAAGCCTATCCACGACTTTACCAAAAGCATCTGGAGATTTATCTGCCAAGAACTTATTAACTTCTTCTGGGGCAGGGGGTATACCGATGAAATCTAGATAAACCCTTCTGATGAGTGTTCTGCGATCAGCAAGTTCGCTTGGTTTAAGTTCTAGTTTTTTTAAGCCATCAAATATGAAGTAATCTAAAGGCTGTAATGTATGTGTGTTATTAATTGCAGAAGGTAAAGGAGTTTGTTGCAAAGGGCGAAGTGACCACCAGTCTTTTCCTGCTCTTTTCGACGTCGTGGTGCTAAAGATGTCGATTTTGGTAGTAGGATATTTGGCCCCACTTGTAAGCCAGTTTTTTAGATGGGCTGCATTTATTGTGTCTAATGGTTTTTTCGGAGGCATTCGGCTTTCATCAAGTACGTCTTTCATTTGGCCTTTTAAGAAGTTATTTATTTCGATGCCTGGTCCGTTATCACCACCTTTTAATAGATTTTCGCGTGTTGAAAGATCAAGTCCACCCTTTGGTTTGGCCCCTGAATGGCAGTCCAAGCAGTTTTCAACAATGATTTTCATGGCCACATCATCGGGGGATTGTGCGAAAACTACCATTGATGTAGATAAAAAGATTATCAAGAATAATGGTGGTTTTAACATTTTTTAAATCAATCCTTGGATTGGTGTCCCTAGGCTTGCTGGTAGGGTAAATCCATCTGGGCTTAGCCTAGTTTCTGGGGCAATTCCCAACAGGGTAAGTAATGTTGCTGCGAAATCTTCTGGTGATACGGGGTTATCTTTGACATAACCTGCAGTGGAATCGGAAGCGCCGTAAATTAAACCTTTTTTTGCTCCTCCACCAGCAATCATCGCACTGTAGCATTTGGGCCAATGGTCTCTTCCGATTGCAGATCCTCCCTTGCTTATTTTCGGAGTTCTGCCAAACTCACCGACTAGAACAACCAATGTGGAATCTAGTAACCCTCTTGTTTCCAGATCCTCAAGAAGCGCACTGACTGCCTCATCACATCGAGGCAGGGCCCAACCTAGGCCGTTCCAGCCGTTATCGAAAATGCTGATCCCTGCATTCCCATGCATGTCCCAAGTTTCTAGGCTGACAAATTTTTCTTTGGGTGCAAGTCCAGTCCATGCGACAACACCAACAGTGCGAACGCCTGATTCGATTAATCTTCTTGCGAGGAGAAGATTTTGGCCCATGGGGTGCATGCCATATTGTTCACGGGTTTTTTGGTTTTCTTCCTCTATGTCAAAAGCTTTTTTCGCTTTGGTTCCCGTAAGGATATTGAAAGCTTTGTCCCTAAATTCGTTGATGGATTGGTGTGATTTGTTTTGATTTGCAGAAACTTCCATTTGGGAAAGCAGTTTGATGCGATTTGCTAGTTGCTCGGTAGAAAGACCTGCGGGTTCGAATGCATTGATTTTGAATCCCGGTATAGATGGATTTTCGAGGTGAGTGTTGCCAATTAATAAAGGGCTATTCCCCATCCCGAGGTATCCGCCAGTAAGGTAGGTGTTATCAGGCGGGGCAGCCCCTCCGCCGAATTTTTGCAACCATACATAGGAAGGTATATCGCCTGGGCTAGGTTTTAATTTTGTAACAATCGAACCAAAAGCTGGGGCATTTAAAGGTGGATTGGATTGGCCTGCAAGAAGCATTCGGTTGGCAATATCATGCACCGGGATGGTATGACTCATAGAACGGATGACGGTATATTTGTCAGCTTTCGAAGCAAGCTTAGGCATAAGTTCGCCTACTCTAAAGCCTGGCAACTTGGTTGCGATTGGTTTGTAGGGACCTCGGATTCCTTCTGGTGAATCGGGCTTTGGATCCCAGGAATCGAGTTGGCTCAATCCACCATATTGGTAAATGAAAATACAAGATTTAGCTTTGACGGGCTTTGTGTTTTGATCTGCACGAAGAATGTTTGGTAGGCTAATTCCTAGACCAGATAGTGTCCCAATTTCAAGCAGGTTTCTTCTGCTTATTTTTTTAGCTGGGGATGAATTAAGATTGAACATGAAAATAAGACCGTGTAAAGGTCTTCCTAACTACTGGTGTGGCTGTGGATACCCTACGCGGATAACCAAATAGCTTATTTATTATGAAGGCAAATGAAAGATTTTGCAATCATTCTGATGCTTAAAGCAGAGAATATTAGGAGAGTTAGCGCAGGCTTATAGCAATTAATTGGCCCTAGCCGCAGTTTTGGGTGCAACAACCTCATTGACATAATAAAAATCGATGTAACCGATCATCATTTCTTCCCAAGTTTGTTCGCCCCAGAATACGGGTTTCCACGGAGCAGGATTTGCAGGATTCAATTTTGAATTGTCGAAGTGCGCAATACATTTGATTTTGCTTCCCTTGGGAACTTTCAGGGGTTCTTTGAGTCGATAAGTGTTTTGCCAGTTAAAGTCGTATTGGGGAACAGAAAGTATGGTTTCGACTTTGCCATCGAGGTGGTGAAGTTGGTATTCGAAATCCTTACCTCGAAGATGCATATGCGGAAAGAATGAAAGAATTACTGCATCATTTTTTGCAGTGATGGAAGATACAACTTCGTGACTGAATGCAAGTGGTGGAATAAGGAACATGGAGTTTGCTATGCCATGAGTCTCGATATTTTGCTTTGGTTTTTCTTTGCAGAAAACAAAAGCAACCTCAGAACGATCCTTTTCTTCTTTGCCTGTGGGTGTGTAATGAATCTGCCATATGATGTCGGATCCTGCGGGAATTCTTCGGCCCATCCCCTGAGGATGAATTACGGGTTCAGCGCCGGGTGCAGTTGCAGCAATCCAAACAGGGCGCTTTCCTTTATCTGGTTCGCGGTAAAATACAATGATGTGGTGAACTACGGAACGATTGCCCGGCTTAGCCTCCGCGGCTTGCAACCACATATCTTCTTTAAAATTGGTTTTAACGCTAAAGTATTTGTAACCTACCGTGCCTTTGGGTTGGATTGTAACTTCTTCAGGAATCTGAAAGATAATGTCTGGCTTTCCTAATCTCCAGCCTTCGCTAAACGCTGGGGGTTTTGGTGCTTTAGCAAGATCGCCCGCAGGCATGCCTGCATCAACCCATGAAGCAATTTGGGAGATTTCTTCAGAGCTCAATTTTCGTTCGTTTGCGAAATGTCCAAAGCGCGTATCTGCATGCCAAGGCGGCATGGTGTGAAGAGAAGTTACTTCTTTAATCATCGCACCGTTGTTTTTTGCATCTTCGTAGGAGAGTAATGAAAAGGGTGCTGCGGTTCCTGGATGATGGCAATCAGCGCAATGCTTGAAGAGTATGCCAGCGATATGCGATTCATAAGTGATTTTGGAACTGATGGCTTTTGATGAATGGGTTATTAAACAGCCCGGTGGTTCTGTAAAAGCCACGGTTACTTTCTTCAAATTTAAAACTTGATCAATGGAGTTTGCGAGGTCATTGACCGTTGGATTTTCTTTTCTAGCAGTGTTACTGATCTGATCGTCGATTCGCCCTTGATATTGGATGTTTCTTCTTTGATCGAGTACAAAGGCTTCACTTGATCTTCGCGTTCCAAATAAGCGCAAAGTGATTTGTTCAGCATCATAAACAACGGGGAAACTGATTTTAAACTCACGCACATGATTGTTGATTGAATCTTTATTGTCGCCCGAGTTTGCATAAACCCCAATGAATTGTACTTCGCTTTTTTTGTACTTTTGGCTTAGTTCGTTAAGCGTGGGAATATAGGCATTACTTACGGGGCAATTTGTACTCAGAAAAACAAAGACTAGGCTTTTACTTTCGTTAAAGTCAGAAAGGGAGGCTTTTTTATCGTTGGGCAATGGAAGTACGAAGTTGGGAATTTTCCTGCCAATCGAACCGGGTTGTGGATTGTTTGGATCTGCTTTTACTTTTGGTCCATAAGACTGATTTAGTAAAAGCACAGTAGCCAAGATCAAGTGGTTCATGTTTTTATCTCTCAATAATCAACGGACATAAAATATGGGCCTGATGGAGATTACTTTACTTCTTAACGCTAATGCACCATAAGTGCTGGAAAGTTCGAACAAACAGTTCTTTATCTGCTATCGCAAGTGTTGCGTCTGTATGCTCTTTCAATGAATTTTTACCTAGCTGTTTGAATACAGGCTTTGCCTCAAGAATGAAGGTGTCTCCATTCTGGTCGGTTGCGTAAAGTTTGCCATCCGCATAAATCATACTGCCCCAGTGATTCGCACCCAAGCGCTGATTCTCCCAAAGGTCTTTACCCGTGAGGATATCAATGCATTGAATGTTTCCAGGCCCAGCATTTGCCATGAAAAGGTAGTTGTCGTGAATGATTCCGGTTCCGATGCGCTGTGGGTTTTTGGATGTATTTAGCCATAGCTTGTGGGATTCGGTGACATCGCCTTTGCCATCGGTTTTTACAGCCATTGCGCTTCCGTGGTAACCCGACATTACAACGACGGTATCTTTTTCAATCAATGGGGAAGTATAAACTAGTTTGGTGAGCCCTTTGCAAGTCCATATAAGTTGACCGTTATCGGGGTTATAAGATTTGATATTATTGGGCCAGGGCATGATCAATTGTGTTGCGTCACCCTTGGTGTGAAGTACGGGTGTGGCCCATGAGCCAAGCCAATCTTGTCCTTTTTCAGTTGCAGGAGAACCACCGGGCTCATTGGCACGCCAAATTTCTTTTCCTGTGGCCTTATCAAGGGCAATAACGAAAGAGTTTTCTCCCGGGCCAAAATTTAGGATGACAAGATTCTTGTAAAGTATGGGGGAGGATGAGTTGCCCCAAAGATGAATACATTTGCCTAGATCTTTGTTCCAGAGAATGTTTCCATCAAAGTCGTAACAATAAAGGCCTGCAGATCCAAAAGAAACAATAACTTTTGACCCATCAGTGACTGGGGTACCAGAACAATAAGGGTTGGTCGAATGGGTGGGTTCTTTCCCTTGGAAGTTGACGGATTTCTGCCAAAGAACTTTGCCATCTTTCCTGTGAATGCACAGAAGAGCTCTTTCGGATCCCTCTTTATTCAATGATTGGGAAAGAAATATTTTGTTATCCCAAATGATAGGGCTTGAGCTTCCAGGCCCGGGAAGTTTTAGTTTCCACTTGATGTTTTCAGTAGGAGACCAAGTGTTTGGCAGATTTTTTTCTGAGGACTTTCCATTGCCTGAAGGCCCTCTGAAAGCTGGCCAGTTTTCGGCATGAAGGCCCGCAGTTAGACCCATCAATATTGATAATGCTAAAGCTTTAAGGTGCATGTTATTTCTTTTGGTTAAAAAGC
>DBCB01000336.1 GCA_002303765.1 Planctomycetaceae bacterium UBA969 | reverse complement strand
GCTCCCGCCATTAATTCCACAAACCCGCCCAACCTGGCAATAAATGCCAGCACCATCAACATTACAGGATCAGGTTTTGTTACGACCGCTAATACCAGTACCCTAATATACAACACCGTCACATTCAATCTAGGTGCTGTTGGGACAGTCACTGGCGTTACAACTGATGCTAACAACTTCCAAACCCTAGCCGTATCTATCACAACACCACCTACATCTACCGGCATTCTTACTGCAATTGTTAATACTTCGACCACTGGCGCTGCACCCTATCTTTCCAGTGGTGCACCAGTTCAAGTCGCCAACATCGTTGTTGCCCCGACGGTTACTTCCACCCCAACCAATTATTTGGCAACTACCTCCCCCACAATCACCATTAACGGCACTGGTTTTGACACTACCCCAGGCAATAACACCGTCAATTTCAGCACTGGTTCAGGCACGGTAACTGCTGCAACTTCAACCCAACTTACCGTGACTTTCAGCACTCCACCTGCTTTGGGTAATCTGACTGCAGTTGTCACCACCAATGGCGGCAATAGTGGTAGCCCAAGTGGCACCCCTGTTCAAGTTGCAACCATTATTGTTGCTGCACCAACCGTAACTTTAAATCCTGCAAATTTAACCACCACTACATCTACATTGACCATCAATGGCACCAATTTTATTCCCGTCGCAGCAAACAATACCGTTGCATTTAACAATGGTGCAGTTGGAATTGTAAGTTCAGCAACTTCCACGCAATTGATAGTTTCCCTAATCACTCCTCCAAGCAGCAGCGGCCCCCTTACCGCAGTGGTTACAATCTTTGGGGGCAATAGTACCCCTTTAGTTCAATTAGCAACCAGCACCCCTGTCCAGGTGGCAACCGTGGTTGTTGCCCCTACCGTGAATACGGTCAACCCGCCCAGCAGGGCAATTAACGCCACCACCTTGACTATCACGGGCACCGGATTCTCCACCACCCCTGCAAGCAACACCGTTGCATTCAATCTGGGTGCATTTGGCGTGGTGACGGCCTCCACTTCAACTCAATTGACCGTGGCCTTTACCACGCAACCCACTACAGTTGGATTTTTAACTGCAGTTGTCACCGCCAACGGGGTTTCCAGCGGCGCTCCCGTTCAGGTGGCTAATATTGTTGCTGCACCTACTGTCACAAGCACCACTACCAATCTTGGTATAAATGCCACCACCCTTACCATTACTGGTACGGGGTTTAATGCAAATACGCCACTTAGTAACACTGTAACTTTAAGTAGTGGCACTGGCCTGGTAACCTCGGCAACAGCAACCTCTTTGACTCTGACATTCGCAACGCAACCGTTTCTTAGCAACCTTACTGCCGTTGTAAACTCTTTTGGGGGCAATAGCGGTACCCCAAGTGGCACACCAGTTCAAGTCGCAACTATTATTGCGCCCCCGACTATCACTGCAAGCACAGCTAGCTTGGCAATCAATGCACCTACCATTGTTATAAATGGTACAGGGTTTTCCAACACAGCGGCCAGCAACGTTGTTACATTTAATAACGGCGCTGTGGGCACCGTAACAACTGCCACTTCAACCGCGTTGACCGTGACCTTTAGCATTTTGCCTTTAGCACTAGGAACACTCAGTGCAAGTGTTGTTTCCAATGGCATAACTTCTGGTAATCCTTTTGGCACTATGGTTCAAGTCGCAACTATTGTTGCTGCGCCAACTGTAACTTTCAGCAACGCTAATATCGCAAGTGTTGTGCCATCCATCACTATTTTAGGCACTGGCTTTAATGCAACTACTCCTGCCAGTAATACCGTAACCTTCAATAACGGTGCTATTGGTACTGTAAACTCTGCAACTGCAACCCAGTTAATCGTAACTTATTCTACTCAACCGGCTGCTGGTGCCCTTACTGCAATTGTTACTTCTTTTGGTGGTTCGAGTGGTGCTGCAGTTCAGGTCGCAACTATCATCGGGCCCACAATTTCAAGCGTTACCCCAAGTTCGGGAACTCCTTCTGGAGGAACCCCCATTACTATCGTTGGTACCAATTTTGTTTCGGGCGCCACGGTTACTATTGGCGGGCTTGCTGCAACCAATGTCGTGCTTGTGTCCTCTACCATGATTACCGCAGTCACACCTCCTGGAACTTTAGGAACTATCGCTAGCGTTGTAGTAACCACCATCGATGGCACCAGTGCTGCTAACTCCAATGCAACCTATGCTTATAGCGCAACGCCTGTAAATATCACGATCACCACAACCCAAACCATTCTTCGAATCAACCAAACCGCAACCATTACATTTACCTTATCTGCGTCATCCACTAACTTTGTACTTGCTGATGTCGTAGTTACCGGTGGCACTCTCTCCAATTTTTCAGGCAGTGGCACTCTCTACACTGCAACCTACACCCCCACCGTGGCTACCTACACCACCGGTTCAATTTATGTTCCTGTTAATGCGTTTACCGATGCTTACGGCACGCAAAGCAACCCCTCTAATGTTGTAAGCACTATCATCAACACCATTGCACCACCCTTGATGGCATCAACAAGTATTTCTGGAACAGGCAACGCTCAAACAGGCATTCAATTAGTCAACCCTTTTACCGGGGCATTGGGAAATGTTGTTTATCCCTTCCCATTTTATAACGGCAATATTTCAATCACAAGGATGGATTACAACCAAGATGGGATCGACGAAGTGGTTGCAGGCGCTGGCCCAGGCGGTGGCCCAGCCATTGCCATCATTAATTCGGTAACTGGAGTAACTCTTGCTGCATTCTTTGCTTTTAGTTCTAGTTTCACCGGTGGCGTTTTTGTCGCAGCAGGTGATGTTAATAATGATGGCTTTGATGACATTATCGCAGGCACTGGACCTGGCGGCGGGCCCGTAGTCACCGTTTTCAGCGGGCAAAACCTTTCCACTCTTGCTTCTTTCTTTGCCTATGAATCAACCTTTACAGGTGGAATCACCGTTGCTTCAGCAGATGTAAACGGAGATGGTTATTGCGATATCATTACCGGCGCTGGCCCAGGTGGTGGCCCTTTAGTCAAAGTGTTTAATGTTGCAACCAGTAGCGTCATTAGCCAATGGTACGCCTATAGTTCCCAATTCACCGGCGGTGTTTTTGTTGCCGCGGGAGATCTTAACAACGATGGCAATGTAGAAGTAGTTACCGGAGCAGGGGCAGGTGGCGGCCCAGTTGTAGGCATTTTTAACAGCCTAAATGGTGCTCAAATCAATGTGTATTTCGCTTATCCAACTGACTTTATGGGCTCGGTTCGGGTAGCAGTTGGCTATGGCAACAATGACCCATATCTTGATATTTTAACAGGTGCTGGCCCAGGCGGCGGGCCCGTTCTTAGCGTTTGGTCTTTTCCTAGCCTTGACTTAATTAGCACTTACTTCGTTTCGAACCCTTCAGGCCTTAATGGTATTTGGATCGCTTAATCAAGCTCCTTGCTAATTTTATCGCGATCCTGATAGAAAAATTTCCCCCCTGCTTACGACGAAAAACCTTATCCCATTTCTCCCATCTTTCCCTTTGGGAAAAATTCCTACTTTTATTAAAATCAGAAGTCAAATATTCCGATCAAATATAATAGTTTACTTTTTACCGATTTGCTGTTGCGGAAATGCAATCATGAATTTCTTATCCAAACTACTTTTAACCTTGGGGTTGTCTTTCATAATGCTGGCATTTGCCAGCGCACAAGAAGCGGCAAGTAGCGCATCATCAGCCACTGGCCAAGTATCCAACATCTATACAAAGCTTCTCCCTGGCGCAGAACAAGTAAAAAAACTCAAAGCAAAATTCTGTAAGTGCTGCCTAGGAAAGATTATCAGTAACATGATGCTGCCCTTAAGCCTTGCCACGGGCGGTTGTATTAAACCATGCTGCCCTCCAATCCCACCAGCCGACATGAAGAAATCCAGTGCTTCCGCACAGGGGGCTTGTGCAATCATTGCTGGAGATACAGAAGAATCACACGCACGAAGAGCAGCAGTCCGATGCCTAGCAAAGGTTGATTGCAATTGGTGGCCCGAAACTGAACTGGCTTTAATTAATGCATTAAGAACAGATAAAAATGAATGCGTTAGGCATGAAGCTGCAATGGTTATAGGTTCGGGTTGTTGTTGTACAAAAAAAATGATTGAAGCCTTAACCATTTGCATAAATGCTTCAACAAAGGATGGAAACCCTGCAGAAAATTCAGACCGGGTTAGGCAACAGGCGATCAACTCGCTGCAGCATTGCTTAGTATGTTACAAAGAAAAATCAAACCCAGTAAGGCCGGAATTCCCAGGCGAACCGCCAGTAAAGCCCAAGGAAGTTGGCGCAGCCATCAATTCAGACAAAGAATTTCAACTTGCTGCATACTATGTAAATCTTGAAAAATGCCCTGCCTCAACAATCATAGCAAATGCAGTTCAAACATTGGAATTGTATAAAGCCAAAGAAGTGCCTGCTGGTATTACTGGTAAAAGAGGGCTGTTTGATATCTTTGCATCTGCAAAAAAAGCGCCACCAGAACAAAAAGAAGTCAGTTGGAACGATCGACTAAACCCAAAACAGGAATCCAACGACAAGAAGGCGCCTGCCCAGTTACCTGCCACCGTTATCAATAACTAATGCTTCGAATTGAAAGAAAATAATCAACCGAAACAACCAGTGTGTAATTAAACAAAAGTAAAGCAAAATTAAATCTATTAGATTTGATTTTAGCGAACTTTAAAAATCACTAAAAAAAGGCGATCCTACATAAGACCTGCGGCTTCTAAATTATGTATCACCAACCGTGATTCCCAATATTTTGTCGCCCTCTCAAGGATACACCCAAAAAGGCCCGGCGCAACTTGTTCAAATTGAGGGATTATTTCTAACCTTTTGCATAGTCTTTCTTGCAATTGATGTATTTCTTCGTTTTTTTTCGGTTTTTTGCTAATAACCATCACGGACCAAATAGGCTCAAGGATCGGCCAACGATCGTATACATGCTTTTGATGATGGATATTAATAAAAAAGCCACATTGCAATCTTTTGACCTCAGTTATTGGCTTGTATTTTCCCCCTTCGCATATATCCCTAACTTTTGGACCAAAAAGATTACCTTGGGAACCAGGGAGATAAGTAGACTCGTGCATTCGTTTAAATTCAATATCTTTTTTCAACATCCTATCGTATAAATTCATGACTTGTTCTGGTTTTAAATCAAGTTTGTTAATGAGCTCAGTCCCCCAATCTTCAAGAAAAATCTCTGCTAAATCTCTGGTTACATAACCTGGTTCCTCTGCTGTGAGAAAAAGTGGGTTCGGGTGTTTATTCTTCTTACCTTTTTCGCCATCCAACGCCGCATTTCCCACCCCAGTAGCATGCCTTCCCGGCATCGGAAAAAGATGGCATTTTGTCGTATCAACAGTTTGAGGAATTACAGGAGCGAACGCTTTCGTAACCTCATCCATCTGAATAACAGAAGCATAATTTTTAACATTCGCCTTTAAAGTAATGCGTTCTTTATCCATAGCACCGTAACCAGGCACAGGGTCAAGAGTAAAAAGATTAAATTCAATTTTATTAAAGGCTTCAATTTCAGCACATGCATTGGCAAACATAATACAAGTTGCGCCACCACGGCTCCAACCAATAAGATTGATAGTTGTAAGCGGATGTTTTTTTCTGTATACAGCAATTTCATTACGCAATTTGCTAATTTCAGATTGTCTGTCATCAAAGCATGTTTTGCAAACTTTTCCCTTACCCGGTTTTAACGCTTTATAAGAATTTTCAATATAAAGGGTGTACTTGTCGGTGAGTAAATGCTCCATAGATAGTTCAGTTGACGACATGCAAGCACTGCAAAAAATCTCACCACACTTACGGCAATGACTTTTCCTAGTAAATGTACCAAAGCCCTTACCACAAGCGAGGCATTTTGTCCTGTATTCGTCAGGAACCCAATAAGGCTGGAGATTTTTAACACTCAGCCCTCTTAGACTTACATATGTTTCATGATTCACATGGGCAAGGGCAACAGTAACCGCAGCTTGAACATTATTTTCCCATCCCCAACCTCTCGCGATACCCATTGCTTCCGTTCGGTTATCAGATTCAATCCATTTCTCATGTTCTCTCAAATTCCCACTTCCGGGGCCATCGAAAATCAACTTATCAATATAAGGTTCACCAACGCAATTTTGATACAATGTAGCTACGAGTTCGCCAGAATGAAAATCACGATTTTGAAAACCTTGAGATGTTGCTCCAGTTCCGCAAAAGAATATGGTTAAGGTATTAGACACAGCTTTGCCCTCTTAAATAAAATAAATTAGTGGTCAAAGTTACCATAATTTTACCTTAAGTAAATAGTCACGCTGATAATATTTTCTAGAATTGCGCAACTCATACCAATAATATTTGAGCAAAAATTAATCTATTTTATTCAGGCGAACCGCCAGTAAAGCCCAAGGAAGTTGGCGCAGCCATCAATTCAGACAAAGAATTTCAACTTGCTGCATATTATGTAAATCTTGAAAAATGCTCGGCCTCAACAATCATAGCCAATGCAGTGCAAACATTGGAATTGTATAAAACCAAAGAAGTGCCTGCAGGTATTACCGGTAAAAGAGGGCTGTTTGATATCTTTGCATCTGCACAAAAAGCGCCACCAGAACAAAAAGAAGTCAGTTGGAACGACCTACTAAACCTAGAGCATGAAACCATCGACAAAAAAGCGCCAGCCCAGTTACCTGCCACCGTTATCAATAACTAATGCTTCGAATTGAAAGAAAATAATCAAGGCTACAAGTAAATAACAAAGGCCTAACAAAAATTTTATATCGAACTCGTACAAGAAAAAACCTGTTTGAATTCACTTTTATTTCTTGCATGGGTAGCCATACTGCAGGTAACGCAGTTCACATTAACTCAATTAGCACTATTGTTGATTTAGACCGATAAACCCGCCAATGCCTCTCACTACGGGAAAAGAAGTCAGATCGGCATATATCAATTTTGCTTAAAACATGGTTTCAAGCAATTGGATAAATTCGACGAAAGACTTTTTGTCAGCCTCACGGTCTCTAGCAAACTCTGCGTTTTTTAGCATCCAAGGAAGTATGTTAGGGTAACTGTGCTTAAGCTGCATGGCGGTGGCCCCATCTGTGGCGGTACCTTGAGAAAGGAATATGGCTTGTAACCTGGACTCTAATTCAATGTAAATCTGCCTATGTCGTGAATTAACGAAATAGCCCTTTCCGCGTATTGCTTCAGTTGATTTAATTAAATGCCCTCGTCCCTTATGCCATCTGTTTTCTGGGGAAGCATTGAAAGAATCACCCCAATTTGTACCCGCCCTTCGTGAAGCTTCTAAAAAGCTAAATTCTGACCTATTCTTATTGCCTTGCCCTTGGCTTCCGCTTAGATCCTCCATTGCGATTTGGCAGTAATATTCCATTGCCTGCATCAGATCAAATCCAAGAGAAAAATTTTGGGTAAACCCTCTTTCCCTAAGGTGATAAGAAAACATTTCCCTAGTGACTTTACCGCGAGCCCCTCTACTAGGGTCATAAACATCTACTTTGGTCCGGAATCCGTAGATTCCTTTTTTCTTTTTCTCATTTCCGGTATATACGCCACAGCCATGATCGCCAGGTAATTCGTAGGTTTGGTGGGGCACGGTACAAGTTAAGTTTCCGAGTTCAGGAGCCTGCGGTGTAAATCCCCAAAATGCCCGCGTATTTCCTTTAAACTGGGCTAGAACACTAAGATAAAATTTTACATTAGTAGGAATTGTTTTGGGTGCATCATCTTGAAGGTTGTATTTCTTTTTGAGGTCGCCTCGGGTTCCTCTAGCAAATCCCAGTCCAGTCGTCACTCTTGCCATAAGATTCCTGTTATCTCGCAAATCAAAGGACCCCTCGTTTTGGATATGTCCGCCATCGACGGGATCAACAGCAAATACAAAAACTTCTGTTGCAGGGAACTTATCCTTAACGCAATGCGCAAAGATAACCGCTTGAACACCTCCGCGACTCATTCCAACGACGATGACTTTTTGCGGAGCGGACGGGATTCCATTCATTGAACTTTCAATGGCTTTCGCCCAACCAGCGCCCGTTGTTCCGCTGGTACCCTCGGCTTCGCCTACGCCATCATTGTAAATCCCAATGTATTTCCCATCGCTTTCCCATAAACCTTTACCCCAGCTATTATAAACATGTTTGTCATCTTTTACTTTTTGCCCACTACCTGCAAAAAATACAACATAGTTTGCCATTTTCTTGTTCCTTAATGATTTCTAATTGATAATTATCTTGAACTTACGGTTCATCAATTATTCAGCTTTAATCCACCCTTTAAACAACTAATAATAAAACCAATCTTTCTAATCTAATAGTTTTCATCGTCAATAAAAACCAAAAAACCTGATTGCTATGATGGTTTTTCTCGGATACCGGGTGTTATGGCGGACAATAGCGAACCCAACATCGCTTGAACTGCAGGCAAAAACCCGGTCTTAACCAAAACGGAAATAAAACTGCTCGAACGCATTTTAACGAAAGCTAAATAAATCAAGAAAACGCTCTTTGCTATAATCCAGGATTGTCATTCATCCTGCAAAAAAGAAGACTAAATCACACAAAATGTTACCAAGTAATAGACAATTAAATTGACTATGGTTAATAAATAATAGAGAAAAGAATAGGTTATATATTGAAACCATTAATTGAGTCAAACAGATGAATGCTTCAGATTTGTTTAAGGACGGTAAATTACAGGATGCAATCAATGAACAAACGAATTCTGTAAAAGATAACCCCGGAAACCAGAACAAAAGGCTGTTCCTTTTCGAACTATTATCCTTTGCGGGCGATTTAGATCGGGCTAAAAAACAGCTAAACGCTTTGGAATACGAAAAGACAGAGGAAATGCTTGCTATTTCTGCCTATCGGAATTGCTTGACTGCAGAAAAACAAAGGCGCGAAATATTCACAGGCACCAAGCCGGAATTTTTCTCAGAACCCTCTGGCCCCATTTTAACAAGAATTCAAGGTATTCAAGCCCTAGGCTCTAAAGACTTTAAAGGTGCAAGCGCCCTGATAAGTGAAGCTAATGATAAAGCACCTGCCATAAAAGGCATTCTTGATGGTGTTGCTTTCGAAGGTTTGCGCGATGCTGATGATCTTTTTGCAAATATCCTTGAAGTATATTCCTCGGATAAATACTTTTGGGTTCCGCTTGAAGATATTGCAAGTCTTGAAATATCAGCCCCCAAGTTTCCCCGAGACCTTATTTTCATACCACTTAAAATTACTTTGAAAACTGGCGAAGCTGGCGCAGTGCACATGCCTGGGCTTTATTTGGGAAGCCATGAACATTCATCGGATATGGTGCGTTTGGGTAGGGAAAACGATTGGCAAGAACTGGAAAACGGGTTGATGCGTGGCTTTGGTAGGAAATTATTCCTGGCAGGCGATAACGAATCCGACATTCTTTCATGGCGTAATTTAGTAATTTCTTAAAACTTAAAAGATGGATGGATTTAATCAAATGGTAGCGAACGATTTAAAAGCCCTTACGGGCAAATTGAATCCCTTAACCTTGCGAGCCCTTGAGGGTGCAGCGGGGCTTTGCCTTTCCAAGACTCATTTTAATGTTGAAATCGAACACTGGTTATTGAAGCTACTTGAAACCCAAGATACAGATATTGAGCTTATCTTAAATCAAAACGAAATCGACAAAGGTAAACTTGCGCGAGATCTGAACGCCAGCCTTAATATGCTGAAGACGGGTAATGGAAGAGCACCCCAACTTTCCCCCGATATATCTGAACTTATCCGTCAGGCTTGGTTGCTTGCTTCGGTTGATTTTAATGCATCTCGGATTCGGTCGGGTCATCTTTTAGCTGCAGCTTTATCAGATCGTGATCTAGCATCTAGGGTGAAATCCTCAAGCTCTGAACTGGGTAAAATAAAAACCGACAAATTGATTGCAGAACTTCCCATGCTTTTTCAGGAAAGCAAAGAAAACCCCGGAGTAATGGCTTCTGGGAATGATGGTTCATCTTCTTCTGGTGGCCCTGGAAAAGTAAACCCTAATTCCAAAACTCCGAATTTAGACCAATTCACGCAAAACCTGACTGAAATCGCAAGGCAGGGTAAAATAGATCCTGTTCTTGGCAGAGACCCAGAAATCAGACAAGTTATCGACATCTTAACCAGACGCAGACAAAATAATCCTATCCTTGCAGGCGAAGCTGGGGTGGGTAAAACTGCAGTGGTTGAAGGCTTTGCATTAAGAATTGTAAAAGGAGATGTTCCCGATAAACTTAAAAATGTATCGTTACGCTCGCTTGATATTGGACTGCTACAAGCCGGTGCGGGCGTCAAAGGCGAATTCGAAAATCGATTGAAATCTGTTATCAGCGAAGTTCAAGCTTCGCCCACACCAATCATTTTATTTATTGATGAAGCCCACACTTTAATTGGCGCAGGTGGCCAAGCGGGCTCAGGGGATGCTGCGAACCTTTTGAAACCAGCACTTGCCCGTGGCGAGTTACGCACAGTTGCAGCTACCACTTTTGATGAATACAAAAAATCTTTTGAAGATGATCCAGCATTAAAGCGAAGATTTCAATTAATTCGCGTTGAAGAACCAGACCGAGCTAAAGCTGTTGATATGGTACGCGGAATTGCAGCTTCACTTGAAAAACATCATGGCGTTTCAATTTTGGACGAAGCAATTGAAGAATCAGTGCGCCTTTCTCAGAGATATATTCCGGACAGGCAACTGCCTGACAAGGCAATCAGCTTACTTGATACCTCATGCGCAAGAGTAGCCTTGAGCCAATCCACCATCCCACCAGCAATCGAAGATTCCACACGAGAAATTGATCGCTTAAATACAACTATTTCCATCTGGGAAAAAGAAACTCAATTTGGCACTACTCATAGCGAGGAATTGATTGATTTAAAAGGCCAGCTTGAAAAAGAAAAAGCTAGAAAGGCAATGCTGGAAGAAAATTGGGCCAAGGAACAAGAATTTGTTACCAAGATCAGGGATCTAAGAAAAAAACTTTCCACCCCGATTAATGATAAAGCCGAAAACCCACTATCAGATATTGATAGGCAATCTCTTCGTGCAGAATTAGCATCACAGAATGAATCCCTTTCCAAACTTCAAGGTGAAAAACCTCTAGTTCACCCTGTTGTCAATGGAAGCGTTGTTGCAGAAATTGTTTCAGGTTGGACAGGTATTCCTTTAGGAAAAATGGTTCGAAACGAAATCAACTCCTTGCTTGAATTGGGAAACACGCTTAAAAGTCGAGTCGTTGGGCAAGATCACGCAATGGATATTCTTGCAGAACGAATCCAAACATCCCGGGCAAAACTAACCGATCCCCGCCTGCCTGTCGGTGTTTTTATGCTGGTTGGCCCCAGCGGTGTTGGCAAAACCGAAACCGCTATCACTCTGGCTGACATGATGTTTGGCGGTGAATCTTCTATGACCGTTATCAATATGTCTGAATACAAATCAGAAATGATGACATCGAGGCTTACAGGCCCTGCCCCTGGTTTGGTAGGTTACGGGAAAGGTGGTGTGTTAACCGAAGCTGTACGCAGAAGACCAAACACCTTATTGTTACTGGATGAAATCGAAAAATCACATCCATCCGTACACGACTTGTTCTTTCAAGTTTTTGATAAAGGTAGTCTGACAGACGAAAAAGGCTTGGAAACTGACTTTAAGAACACCATAATTTTGATGACCAGCAATGCGGGAACTGACAAAATTCTCAAGCTTTGTGCCGATCCGGAAACCATTCCAAACGCTAAAGCGCTCGGGGAACAACTCAGGCCAGAGTTGCTAAAATCGTTCAAAGATGCGTTTCTTGGAAGAATTACAGTAATTCCTTACTTCCCGCTCTCCCAAGAAATTCTTCGCAAAATCGTAAACCTCAAACTAGATCGGGTTGGAGACAGGGTACGGGAAGGTTACAAGGCTCATTGGAATTACGATAAATCACTTGTAGACGCAATTTTGGCTCGTTGCAATGAAGCAGAAAGCGGAGCTAGAATTGTTGATAAAATAATCAATACTACACTTCTGCCTGACATTTCCAGAAAAATACTCGGAATGATCGCAGATGGAAAACAGATCAGGGAAGTGAACCTAAAAGCAAGTTCATCTGAACTATATGACATTGAGATTTGCTAATACTGATCAGTTTTCAGGAATGATTGCAATCATGCTTCACTTGCAATACCGAAGCATGATTTGTTTGCTTGTCTTCGCCTTCAGGAGAATTTAATCGAATTTTTTCACCATCCAAGTGGATTGATTTGGTTGTTTTAGCCCTGATTTCATCGGACTTAATTGTGACTGAACCATTGCTTTCCATGGAAATCCCCTGCAAAGCTGACACATTAAAACTATCACAATTCATTGATATTTCGCCAGTTGTACATAATTCAAGCTTTGCAACTGCGATTTTCAAAATAGGACCTCCAGATGTCCAGACTAACTGAAATTCTAATTGGCCATCAGGAGAATAAACCTCTAAACTTTCACCTGTTTTACCTGAAGACAATGTTATTTTTCTTTGGGCTTCAGGTACAATCCATTGAAAAACTGCATCTTCTCCAGAAATTTCTTTTAAAGGGATCTTCTTAGTTTTTGAACTGGATTCAGTTTTCTTCTTACCTAACAACTCAATCTTAGTCTTTTTGGTATTCATCAGCTTCTCTTTGAATTAAACGCATTTGCTGTTCAAATTATTTTTACAATTACTTTTACACATTACACCAAAAACAGTAACCTATAGCAATTGGTGGTCTCTATTTTTCATTGTAAAAAATTCGGGTGTTAACTAGAACATGACCTTTTCACCTCTAAAAGTCCTTGGGCTATTCCAGAGGATCAGAGAAAATCCTTCTGAATTGGAAACTTCAGTAAATGATGTAACGATCAGAAAAAAGTTTACAGAGGATTTAAACAAGCTTCTGATAACCCGAAGGCCTTGGGACACCCCAAATAAAGAATTCCCTGAAGTTTTAAGCTCGGTCGTTTGTTATGGACTTCCTGATTTTTCCAGCATGCGCATCTCCGAGGAGGACCAACAGGAAAAAATACGAACGGACATCCTTAACACTTTGATGTATTTTGAACCTAGGTTAAAAAATGTGGATGTCAAAATAATAACTGTTCCCGACGACAACGGTAAAGATTTTGTGGAATTTCAAATTCAAGGTGAGTTACAATTATCATCAGACGATCTTCCGGTCATTATTAATGCATATTGGTCGGAAAAAATTGGGAATATCGATTTCAAATAGGAAATAAAAGTGCCTAACCGTCTGCTGGAATTATACGATCAGGAACTCGCAGTGCTGCGAAAACAAGCTTCTGAATTTGGGGACCTTTACCCGAAGGTTGCTTCGCATCTACGCCTAGGGGCATCCAAAAATGAAGACCCGCAGGTTGCCCTC
>DBCB01000077.1:1287-4152 GCA_002303765.1 Planctomycetaceae bacterium UBA969 | reverse complement strand
TCAAAATAACCCTTGTTTCGGGGGTGGAGCTGCGCTGGAATTTCACTACCCAGAAAAAGCCCGAAGTTTATCAGTTTATCCAAGATTGTAAAAAAGCCCTGGGTGTGGTTTTGGAAACAATTACCACCATCTGTCCAGGATGTGGCGGTATTTTGAAAACCGATGAACTTTGCCTCACTTGCAACCCGCTTCCTGCGGAAAAAGGTACTTCGCTGAAAATGCTTTTGCGGCTCTTTGAATTCTCGAAGCCACAAATGCCTCTTATTATCCTTGGCTTTTTCCTGACCCTTTTTAGCACCCTCGTGGGCCTTATTCCGCCTTACCTCGTTATGCCTTTGACGGATGATGTGCTCATTCCCATGCAACAGGGCAAATTGACCGAGTTCTCCCCTGTTTTTTATTACATTGGATTACTGGCGTTGGCAGGCGCAGCAACCTGCATACTTGAATGGGCTAGATCCTTTTTTTCTAGCTGGGTTAGTGAACGTATCAGCGCAAGTTTACGCATGAAAACCTACTCTCACCTTCATACCCTTTCGGTTGAATATTTTGGCAGCAAAAGAACAGGCGACATCATGTCGCGCATTTCGAGCGATACCAACCAGCTTTGCAATTTCCTTTCCTCGCATGTAGTTGATTTTGCATCAGATGTTCTCATGGTTTTGCTCACTGCGGTTACTCTTTTTGCAATCAATCCTTTTCTTGCAATGGCTAGTTTAATCCCGTTTCCTTTTATAACTTTCCTGGCTTACAAAATGCGTGGCCACCTTTTACGCGGGTATCGTAAAGGTAGTATTGTTTGGGCAGATATGACCAGCGTGCTTGCGGATACCATTCTAGGCATTCGGGTAGTAAAGGCTTTTTCGCAAGAAAAACGCGAAATACAGCGCTTTGATCATGCCAACTCTGTGGTTGTTGCAACCAATGATCATATCAATTTCTGGTGGGCCATTATCTGGCCATTGATTACTTTTATTACCACACTTGGGCTTTTAATTGTTTGGGTTGCAGCAGCTTGGCAGATTTTTAAGGGCCATATCACCGTTGGTGTCCTTACTGCATTTCTCGCATACATCAGCAGGTTTTATTCCCGCAGCGAATCGATGATTAGGTTTATGTCTTATGCCCAGAGGGCCTCTGCAAGTGCGGGTCGTTTGTTTGAAATTCTCGATCGAAAACCCAGCGTGCCCGAACCTTCCAAACCCATTGCACCCAACAAACTCGGGGGCGATATTGATATCCGCAATTTGCGATTCAGCTATGGCTCACGCGAAGTGCTTCACGGCATCAGTCTTTCGATTCGCAAGGGCGAGATGATTGGGATTGTTGGACCCAGTGGTGCAGGAAAGACCACGCTGATTAACTTAATTTGCAGATTTTTTGACCCCTCTCACGGTTCGATTTCTGTCGATGGAACTGATATTCGCAGTTTTCCAGTTTCTGATTACCGCAGAAACATTGGCATCGTTCTTCAAGATCCATTTCTATTCTTTGGCTCGATCGCAGATAATATTTCCTATGGTAAACCCGGTGCAACACGCAAAGAAATCATCGATGCTGCACGATTTTCTAAGGCTCATCCCTTTATTCTTAACCTCCCCGAAGCCTATGATTCTTTAGTCGGGGAACGGGGGCAATCACTTTCCGGGGGCGAAAGGCAGCGTGTTTCCATCGCCCGTGCACTTTTAGTGAACCCTGGAATTCTTATCTTGGACGAAGCTACTTCCGCGCTTGACGCAGAAACTGAAAAAGAACTTCAAGCCGCTCTCGAAAATCTGGTGGAAGGCCGTACCACTATCGCTATCGCGCATCGACTTAGCACGCTTAGGCGCGCAGATCGCTTGATTGTGATGGATAATGGCACCATAGCAGAAACCGGCACTCATGCCGAACTTTTGCAAAAGGAGGGCCTTTACTTCAGGCTTCATAAAGCTCAGCAAATGCTAGCAGCAGGATACACCATATGACGCTATCGCATAATAAGATCAAACAGGGGAACTTGTGGGCCGAACCAGATTGCAATATTTGCGCCAGCCTAGCAGATGGCACCGTTGTTAAAAACTTGACCCCTATGAGCCTGTTTCCACTTTCAGAGGACAACAAAAATATTGTTCTTCTTGATGCTAAACAGCAAGAAGTTTTTTATATCGATGATTTGCAGCAACTAGAACCAGCTCTGGCAAATAACATTCAAGTGGCGTTACTTCGAAATCGCTTCATCTTAAAACTCCTTAAAATTCATAAGGTTAGTAGTCTTCGGACCCCTGCAGAATGGAAAGTGCTTACTGATCGGGGCGAATCTTCGCTTGTTTTCTCTTCGGAAGAAGCCATTCGCAGACTTCCCGAAGATGGTGCCTTAATTCAAGATTCCCAGGGAATCAGGTACCTTGTACCGAAGATCAGCAGTTTGGATTCGAGTTCTCGTAAAGTGATTGAGTATTACATTTAAACAGACATGAACAATAAAACTACAATGAACATGAAATACATAAAAGGCCCCAGCGCTTGGTTCAAACATCAAGTTTGCACCTTTATTCTTGATGCTGACCAAATCAAACAACCTGATGATTCTAGGCTGGCCTTGTTAAAAGAACTTGCCCTGCCCTTGCCTGCTAACTCAACCTCGTTGGGTTTATGGTTGGCGCAGTTGGCTAACGCCCTGCAGAAGTTTGCTTCATATCAGGGGGATTATTTTGCAGTTCGAACCCTAGGTTCAAAAAACTCTTTGATCATTGCGTTTGCATATTTGGAAGAAGAAGTTGCACGTGATTCTCTTCTTTGCGCTTTATATTTGGCGCAAGTCTCTACGCATTTGCCCTGCGATAATTCCGCTGGCATTGCTAGTCATATTCGAAAATTGGGGCA
>DBCB01000077.1:0-1268 GCA_002303765.1 Planctomycetaceae bacterium UBA969 | reverse complement strand
AGTCGGGCTTGGGCCCAGCACCTATGCAATCTGGGCCGCCGCTTTAGAGCAACAAATTCCGGTGTGGAAGTTGAGCGATTGTAGTTTGCTTCAGTTGGGGTTGGGGAAACAGCAGCAGCGGGTTTGGACCGCAGAAACAGGGCAAACACCCTTGCTCGCAGAAAATATCGCTCAGGATAAAGATTGGACTCGCCAACTACTTGAAACCGTGGGCGTTCCAGTTCCCCAAGGTAGAGTCGTAGTATCTCGCGAAGATGCCTGGGACGCTGCTCAGGAAATTGGCCTGCCTGTTGTTATAAAACCTCAGTTTGGAAGTCAGGGTAATGGCGTTTCCATTAATCTGCATTCAGAACAGCAAGTGCTAGATGCTTTTGATAATGCCAACGCTTTTAATTGCTCGGTTGTAACAGAAAGCTTTAAAGAAGGTGCGGATTATCGCATATTAGTGATTGGTAACAAAATGATTGCTGCTTCTCTGCGCGAGCCTGCGCAAGTTGTTGGCGATGGAGTTTCCACGATTGCTCAACTGGTTGCCGCGGTGAATTGCGATCCACGCAGAGCTGAAAGCCATGCGGGCGTTTTAAGTCCTATCCCACTTGACCCTATTTCGCTTGCTGTTTTGGCTTCTCAGGGGCTTTCTCTAGATTCGATAACGGCTAAGGGCACTAAAGTTCTTATTCGAAAAAATGCCAACCTGAGTACGGGCGGCACTGCTAAAGATGTTACTGATTTAGTTCATCCTCAGGTTGCTACCCTTGCGATATCTGCTGCCCGGCAGTTGGGCCTAGATATTTCTGGCGTTGATATTATTACCAGCGATATTTCCAAATCGCTTGCTGAAACGAATGGCGCAGTTGTTGAAGTTAATGCAGGGCCTGGGCTTCGCATGCATCTTGAGCCTTCCGAAGGTCAAGGGCGGCCTGTGGGCAAAGCAATAATTTCTATGCTTTTTCCGAAGCCCGCTAAAGCGCTTATTCCTGTAATAGCGATCATTTCTGCAAAAGGTGCAAGTTCGATTACGGAGTCGGTTTTTAGGAAAGCACAACAGTGCTTTGGTTCTACGGGTCTTGTTGGGTTGGATGGGCTTTTCGTGGATTCAATGAAAATTGCGAAACGCTCCGGGTGTGCAGGGGCAGATGTGTTGAGATTGTGCCAGCATCCAGATTTAAAGGCATTGGTGGTGGAGTTTAGCTGGGATGAATTCATTGATCAAGGATTAGGCTTATCTTGTTACTCTTTGATTGTTTGCGCAGATGCCCCTGAATCAG
>DBCB01000342.1 GCA_002303765.1 Planctomycetaceae bacterium UBA969 | reverse complement strand
ACGATTTTAAAGATGGTAGTTTTATTGCTGAGGCCTTGGTACGTGCTGGGTACAAACTTAAAACCCTGCATGAAGAAGAGGTAAATTTGGAAGATGTATTCATGGGAATTACCAAAGGAATCACCAACTGATCTTCAACCCTGAAAGGGTCAAGACATGCGAATATTGGTCACTGGTGGCGCGGGATACATCGGTTCGCATACAGTTCGACATCTGCGGGCACACGGGCATTTCGTTCATGTCTACGATAACCTTTCCCGCGGTCACGCTGCTTCTATCCCTGCCGATATTTTTACCCAGGGCGACCTTCATGACTTAAGCAAGCTTGAGCATGTCATGGTCACAAACCAAATCGAAGCGGTAATCCACTTCGCTGCTTTTGCACAAGTGGGCGAATCCACCAAAAACCCCGAATTGTACTACCGTAATAATGTTGCAGGCACCATCAGCCTTGTCGAAGCTATGAAACGATGCAACATCTCCAAGCTTGTTTTTTCAAGCACATGCGCAACCTATGGAAACCCCACCGTAGTTCCTATTGTTGAAGAAACCCCTCAAAAACCCATCAACCCTTATGGTAAAACCAAGCTGATGGTAGAATGGATGATTAAAGATCTTTGCGCCGCCCACAAATGGTCTTGTGCATCTCTTCGCTATTTTAATGCTGCTGGTGCCAGCCCTGATGGCGGCATAGGCGAAGATCATAACCCCGAAACTCATCTCATCCCACTCGCACTTTCTGCTGCTGTTGGTAGATCTAATTCCCTCGAAATTTTTGGCACTGACTACCCAACTCCCGATGGAACCTGCATCAGAGATTACATTCATGTGGATGACCTCGCCAACGCCCACCGATTGGCACTTGAAAAAACATTACCTGGCGAGCACCTCTGCCTAAATCTGGGAACAGGCAAGGGCAACAGTGTTTACGAAATCCTCAATGCTGTCAAAGATATCACCGGGAAAGCTGTGCCCTTTACCATCGGTGCACGCAGGGAAGGCGACCCACCCGCCTTGGTGGCAAGCTGTAAAAAAGCAAATCTCAGGCTGGGATGGGAAGCCAACTATAAGGATATCCGAGAAATAATTACCACCGCTTGGCGCTGGCACCAATCGCACCCAGAAGGCTACAATACCAGGTGATTTGTGCTTGAATTAAACCCTTCCAACATTACCAATTATCTAATTTCCAATCGTAGAATCTCGGTACTCAACCCCGCCATCGAATCCTTAAGCGGGGGTGTTTCAGCTCTCGTTTTTAAAATCACAACTCCAGATCAAACCTTTATCCTCAAACAAGCCTGCAAACAATTGCGGGTTAAAGATCTTTGGCTTAGTGACCCTGCAAGAATCGAACGAGAATTTCTTTTTCTCTCTGCGTTCAAATCCCTCGCAGTAAACGGTTACCTAACCGAACCTCTCTGGCATGACAATCAAAATCATGTGTTGGCAATGTCGCTTGCACCTGCCCCAGCAACCGCTTGGAAAACCGACTTATTAGGGCAAATAGCGGACCCAATTCGGGCAACACAAGCTGCAGATTTACTAGCAACTATTCATAATAAGGGAGCTAGTTTAAAGAAAAGCTTCCCTGGGCTATTAGACAAAACCATTTTTCAGCAATTAAGAATTGAACCTTTTTATGAAAGACTGGCTCTGCAATTCCCAGAGTATTCGGCCAGAATACATTCCCTGCGCAATGCACTATTAGAAGAAAACGCAACACTTTGCCATGGCGACTTCAGCCCAAAAAATCTTTTGCTTCAACCTAAGGGCATGACTTTGGTGGATCATGAAACCGCTCATTTTGGCGACTTCACGATGGATCTAGGATTGTTTCTTGCACATTTAGTTTTGAAATGCATTTATGCAAAATCAAACCGTTCATCGTATGCAGAATTGATTCGATCTTTTATAAACGCATACCAAAACCATGCGGGAAAATGCGATTTAAACCTACAGGAATCGGCGTTGGGGCATCTTGGTGTCGTACTATTAACAAGGGTGTCAGGCACAAGTCAGGTTGATTATTTGGATGAAACACAAAAGCAAGAAGCAAGGATGCTTGCGCAAGCCTTGCTTAAAGGAGACATCAAGGACTGGGAAAGTTTCCCGCCTTGTTCTTGGTGATTATTTCTTTTCTTCTATCACGGTAAGTTGGGCGGAACCATCAACAATAATCTGAGGCTTATCGTTATAAGTAGAAACCTTGCCCTTTACTTGAATGATTTTGTCTTTAAAGAATTTGGGTGAATCTTTAAATTTGTGCTTATCCTTAAGCTTTTCATTAGCCCCTGCCCTTACCACAACCGTGAAATTATCTGCATCCTTGAAACTAGGCTTTGAATTCAAAAACATATTGCTTTTGTTCTTATCCATCGATGAAGATTCAACTTTCATTTCGAGCAGAACATCCTTGTCGATCATCTTTGCAGCTTCAGCAGGCGTGATTGCTTTTTCTTGGGCAAATGCAATTGCAGCAAAAACAAAACTCAGGCAGAGTACTAAAACTGTTTTTTTCATAGCATCAGTTCCTTGAGCAAAGTCATCCGATTTAAAACCAGCCATAATGGTAAATGAAACGAAGAAGCAGGGCAAAAGATTTATATCCATTTATTGAACTTGAAAAACCTATAAGAGCAAAAGCTGGTTATCAACATAAGAAAAAGCGCCAACGGGTACCCATATTGCCAGTGCACTTCAGGTTGATGCTCAAAGTTCATGCCATAAATGCCGGATATTACAGTCATGGGAAGAATCAAAATTGAGATGATGGTAAGAACTTTCATGACCTCGTTTAGTTTATTCGAGGAAGAGGATAAATGCGCTTGAAGCAAATCTGAAACCATTTCCCGGTTGTTTTCTACTAATTCAACAAACCTTACCGTATGATCATAAACATCACGATAGTAGATAACGCGCTTTTCTCCAATGACTTGAAACTCCCCACGGCTCAACCTAAATAAAATTTCTTTTTCATGGATCAGCGTTTTCCTTAATACATTGATAATGCGCTTGAGCCCGATAAGATCCTGCAATTTTGATTTCCCCGGAGCTACAAACACAACTTCCTCTAGTTCATTAAAATATTCCTCGAGAGAATCAAGCACAGGCCGGTATCGATCGATGATTCCATCCATGATTAAATGAAAGATAAAATCAGAACCATGGTGCGGTTTTAAGGCGTGCCGGTCAAGATAAGCCCTGACTTCATGGATACCAACAAGCGAACCAAGGTGATGGGTGATCAACAAACTGGGGTTGATGAAAACGCTAAGCTGAGTGGTAGCATGATCAATATCTAGAACTTTTCTGCCATGTTGAAAATCATCGCAAAGAGGATTTAAAATCACAAAAAGATAGGTCGGATATTCTTCAACCTTGGGAAGATGCGGTTTCTTATTAACATCACGCAAATAAGAAATATCTACAAGTGTAAGCTTGTGAATAGGGAAGAGTTTTTTAAAAACGATCTCATCTTCTTCGATGGTGGAATTTTCAAGATCGATCCAGATGAGGCCTGATCCAGAACTATTTTCGTTGTTTAAATTAAGATGATGAATGGAATCAGTAGGAAGTAGAGATAACTGCCCCTGTTCATTGAATTTGTGAATGGTAATCATGATTTAATACCTGATTGAATAGTTTCCCAACTAATCATCAGGTATCAGAAATTAAAGGTCAAGAAAGGATTGGCAAGATACTAGATTCGATCTGCGATTTGAACGCAAGGTCATTGATGAGACAAGGGTGTTTATATTGTTCGAGAGTGCCCCCTGTTTTTTTCAACCGTTCCCGATCCCATTTTTGCCAAGTGCCGGGTTGCAAAATCATCGGCTTTATAGGCCCCAGCCTAAGGCTTCCCCTCTTGCTATCGTATTCGATATTTATTGTGCGAAGTTTTTCTTCCATGCGATTGGCAAGAATAATTGCAACGTCAGGGTTTGGAAGATCACTAGATTCGATAAATAAGCCGTAATAAGGTTGCTCATCATTCCAAATGGGCGCCAGGCTGTAAATATTAAGGGCAAGATCAAGTTCTTTGAGGATTTCAGCCATCGATCCCGTGATCTGATATTCGGAAATTTTCTCGCCAGTAAGATTAGAAAAGTACGAACCTTTGTTGAGGAATTGCAGCAAGGGAGTTTTATTATAAAATCCGGTGCAGCGAACCACATCGTGTATATCGTAGCGATATAACCCGTAGGAAGTGGTGAAGAGGATAAAGTAATTCCTGCCTTCAACAAGTTCGTGGGGAAGTAGAACGGTAGGGTTAGACGAGCCTTTTTCTTCTTCCGGAATAAATTCAAAAAAATGAGTTGTGATATCAAGAACACCTGAGGGAGTGTTATCTTCCAAGGGTATTGTCATACGGCCTTCGCTTGCAATAAGGCCTACATCGCGCACAGGCATCGAACCATAAAACTTCGGATAGTGCCTGAGGTAGGAAGCCATGCTGCCGCCAGTCCAATTTCCCAACAAACAATGTTCGGACCAGTAATCCTTGGGAAAAAGAGAGCCTGTTTTATTAATGATAGCTTCAAGCTGAAGCGCTTTCTCGGGTCGTTTTTTTATTCGCGAAGCGAGTACTCTGCGAACATCATCGGGAATATCCATCCGTTTACTTAGCGTTCCATCTCTCAAATCTTTGATCAAAGATTCTTTTTCAAGATCGCCCGCTTTGGCGAGATTGATAAGGGTGCTAGGGTTTGCAGCCAATATCAGGCCAACAGGTCGGTCGATGGAAAGTCTCATCACGGTATAATACTTCGAGGCAGAATCTTTAATTCTGCTTACTTCAGGTGGGACGCAGTAAAGCCAACGGATGACTTTTCTTTGCATTCTTGCGGTAAGGCCAGTAACACTGCCGCAGGGAACGCCAGATTCGCTACGGTACTCATCCCAATCACCACTCATTTGAAGGATGGGTTGAAACTTGGCTTTTTCATGTTTCATGAAAGCGTTAAGGCCCCAGATATTCCAACCCCTGCGATAATCATCGAGATAAGAATCGGTAACGGGAATATATTTCCGGGTGTTGGTGGTGCCACTAGTAAGGGCGAACATATGAATTCTTCGGTCAGCAAGCAGTGCAGAGGTTTCGCCTTTAAGCACTCTATTCATGTAGGGTTCAATAGTTTCATATCCTGCAACCCCGATATTATTTCTAAATGCATCGATGGATTTTATAGATGAAAAATGATGATCCCTTGCAAAGGCGGTATTTTGATGTTTGCGAAGAATGGAAAGAAGGAGCTTTTGTTGCACTTCTTGTGGTGATTTGGTGGCGTTTTCAAACTGCCTGATTTTCCGATTGATGGATAAACTAAGTAAGGGTGAAACAATACGCTGAAAAAAGAAATGGTTCAAAGCATTGCCAGCGAGTTCCCTAATTCCAGGCATAAAATACTCTTGAATTTACTTAGAATTGGTAACGACGGCTTCCATATGCTTCGAAGGCAATTTTACGCTTGAAGAACTAGCTAGGTACGAATCAAAGAAACTTAATACCCTGTTCTTATATTCCTCAGGAGCGATCTGGATTGCCATGTTATGGCGAGCACCAGGAACCACCCAAAGTTTCTTGGGGCTATTACACATTTTAAATAGAGTGCGTGCCATTTCTGGTTTGATGTAAGTATCGAGCACACCATGAATCATGAGCCAAGGGTTGGTCATTTTTCTAATCTTAGATTCAATATGAAGGAATTTAGCATTCCCTGCGCGTTCTTTTTCGGCAATATCGATGGCATCTAATGCCAGCTTACCAAAGAACCAGTATGGCAAAATCGTATGAATTGCAGCACGTTTACTATAAATGCAAATCCACTGCCTCATAAAAGGAACCATGGTGGTATAAGTACCAAAAACACCATCCGAGACAGAACACAAAATGTACGGGTCATCAGCACCAACATATAAACCAGAGGCAGCGCCTTTGCTGATTCCAAAAAATCCAATGCCATTAGGATCGGCATCGGGTCTGGTTTTCAAGTAAGCGATTGCAGATTTCGTATCGTCCACTTCGTACTGCGTAATCCAATGCAAGGGTTCGTAATCTGGTTGCTTATCGCTATCGCCCTGATTACGAGGTTCATAAATAAAAACATCATAACCAGCGGTAACCAGCCATTCACAATAAGAGATACTGCTAAAGCGATTCGAACTGAACTCAAGGCCAAATAGAATGACACCTTTTCTAGGAAAAGTTGTTTTAAAATAGCACCCCTGAAGCATTAGCCCGCCTGAAGTAGGAAAACGAATTGAATCACAAGCAGCAGAAACATCACCTCTGGGAATAATAAAGAGGGGCTTTTCCTGAAAAATGCGAGCTACAAAATGAATGTAATTTTTAGTGATAACAATATAAACAAGAATTAGCCCAGCCACACATAAAATGGGGCTAACCAGCAAAAACAACAAGCCTAACAGAATCATTTCCAAAGTAATCAACTCCAAAAACTAACTAGTTGTTAAATGCACTCACCACCAGCGATGTATTTTGTCCGCCAAAACCAAAACTATTGCTCAAACAATTCTTGGCCTTATGCTCCCGGGCCTTGTTAGGAATATAATCCAAATCACATTCAGGATCAGGGGTTTCATAATTCGTCGTGGGGGGAAGGATTCCTGTTCGCATCGCTTCAATGCAGGTAATTAATTCAACCGCCCCTGCTGCTGCTATCAAATGCCCCATCATGCTTTTAATACTGCTCACCGGAGTTTTATACGCCCGATCCCCAAACACCTTTTTTATACCCAGCGTTTCCACCCGATCATTAACCTGCGTACTCGTACCATGTGCATTAATATAACCAATATCTTCTATTGAAACACCACTATCCTTGATGGCACCTGCGATACAGGCAATTGCGCCCCGACCTTCAGGATGACTGTCAGTAACTCTGAAAGCATCAGCGGTTGAACAATACCCAGTAAGCTCTGCATGGATCTTAGCGCCACGCTTTTTCGCATGTTCAAGTTCTTCAATAACTAACATACCTGATCCTTCACCAAGAACAAATCCATCCCGGTTTAAATCAAATGGCTTGCTGGATTTAGTAGGATCGCCCTTGAAGGTCGAAAGTGCTGTAAGAAGGTTGAATCCCGTAACACCAAACGGATGTATCATACTGTGCGAACCGCCTGTTAGCATGATATCTGCATCACCATGCCTGATGATTTCCAACGCTTCACCAATAGCCTGACTGCTGGCAGCGCAAGCGGTAAGGCAATTAAAGTTGGGGCCTTCAAGGCAAAAATACTGGGCAAGATGAGCAGGGGTAGTGTGCAATTCTTGTTCTGCTTCATGTCCGCCATGAAAATGTTTTAAGCCTTCTGCTGCGAACTTCGCACAATCAAGGCTGCGTGTTTCCGAGTTATAAGCACGGGCAATCATAGAAATCATATTGTTGAAATCTTGAATTCCCTCGCCGGAACCTAGGTAAACACCAAACCGAGTGCGATCCACTTTGGCATTATCCAGCAACCCGGCATCTTCCAATGCTTGTTGGGCCGCTGCCGCTGCAAAACAACTGTTTACGCCACAATCTTTCCAAGGAGAGGCATCTTTGACATATTTCGCCAAATCGAAATTCTTTATTTCTGCAGCAAAGGTGGTGGGAAAGGTTTTAGCATTAAAACGCGTTATAGCACCAATACCGCTTTTCCCTGCAATCAGGTTTTGAAACATCTCATTAATGGTTGTTCCAAGTGGCGTTACCACACCCATTCCAGTTATAACAATTCTTCTTCTCATTGATAAATCTCGATGCGTTTTCGGTCTGTATCAAAAACAACCGTAATAGAATAAATCGGGTTTTAAATCCAACGGCGAATAACCACCGCTCCACATTGTCCGGTTTGGCACATGCTAACCTTCAAGACGCAATCTTTTTTAAGTTCCCTAGATGCCCTTAGTACATTCACAGGGCAATCAGGATCTATATTTTCATAATTCAATGTGCCAGGCACAACGCCTGTTTGAAATGCCTCTAAGCTGGCAACCAACTCGACCAAGCCACCTGCTGCACCCAGATTTCCGATTGCAGATTTGACTGCAATCACCTCTGGAGTTTTAGGTAATGCAGAGCGAATCCCTTGCGCCTCAAGCCTGTCTGCTATTTTACAGCCCACGCCATGTGCATTCACATGATCAATATCAGAGGCATCAATACCAGCTTCGTTCATAGCTGCTTGAATAGCCCTAGCAACGCCGGACCCATCTTTTTTCTGATCAAAAGCTGCACCAAACCCAAGGATTTCGGCATATATTTTTGCGCCCCGATTCTTGGCGTGCTCTAACTCTTCAACTGCAAGCACCCCAGTACCTTCGCCGATAACCATGCCATCGCGGTTTTTATCAAAGGGCCTGCAAGCTTTTTCAGGATGTTCATTATTAGAGGAAAGCTCTTCGAACAAAGAGTGTCTAGTCATGCTGAGAATATTAATTCTGCTCTCTGCGCCACCACTCAAGAAAAAGTCCCCACGATCCCTGCAAAGCAATCTGTAGGTTTCACCTAAGGCCAAAACACTTGCTACATCACTTTGAGTGATGGAATTATTAGGCCCTTGAGCATCGTGAAGAATAGATACTTGGCAAGCAAGCATGTTGGGCAGATACTTCAACATCCAAAGGGGTTGGATTACTTCAAGTCCTTTATGGCCCCAGACATCGAGATCCACCTTGATTGGCGTGCCCGAACTGGAAAGAACCGCTGCATCTGCAAGTTCATTTAGTTCGCTTGCGATAAGGCCTGCACCGAAGATCACGCCAAAGCGGGTGCGATCGAGTTTTTCTTTCTCAACTTTGGAATCGTTAATAGCGCATTGAGCACCCGAAACCGCAAGCTGAATGGTTTTAGCCATCACTCGCAGGGCTTTACGATCTTTCTTATCGACATAATTTTTGGCATCAAAATCAGGTATGCAACCTGCAAAGCGAATCGGAAGGCCGGAGGCGTCGAACGAGGTTATTCCCCGGACACCACTTTTACCCTCGATTAATGCTTTATGAAATGAAGGCCCATTAATCCCTAATGGAGTAAGAGCCCCAATACCTGTAATAACCGCTCTGCGCAAAGAAACAACCATGGCACCCCACCATTCTTGGGTTATTAAATCACACCCAAGGAAAAACAAACACCGAGGGCCCGTACCCTCAATTTTTAGCCAGGGCTATCCTTGCCAGTCTGAGAAGCAACTTTTGCTAATCCCAGAAGATACTTGAGCTCTCCTGAAAAAACAAAATTATGATCACCAAACATCTGTTTGGAGCGAGCCTGATCGAGGTGGGCAAAGAAAATTTCTGCCTCGGCAGTCTGAACTCCATCCACGAAAACCTTACCCAAAACGGAAGCGGCTTCCGGCCTCATCATGAGAATCTCGACCTGGTAAATGAGCTGTTCACCAGCAAACATTTCTCGTTCAAAACGAGTTTTGGCAATTTTTGCAAGTACCACTTTCTCGCGAAATTGGTTGGCCTCACCCACCAGAATTCCACCTGTTTGTGCCAAACCCTCAATAATTAGGGTAGCGGGCATCACAGGGTAACCTGGGAAATGATCCCTAAAGTGGTCTTCCGCAGTGCTGAGATTCTTCACAGCCTTTGCGGACTTACCACTTTCGAATTCCAAAAACCTATCAATCCAGATCCATCTCATAGATCAACTAACCTTGCCATGCAGTCAGGCCAAAATCAAAACGGATATCTCGGATTTAACCGAAATAAGTACCCTCTTGGCCGGACTTATTGTCAAATATTAATTCTTGCCCGCAGCCAACTTGCCTTCAATATAACGGGCAATAAGAGCAACGGTGAAAAGGTCGCTGAAATTGTTCACTTCAGGATTCTTTGCAAATTCTGTCAGGTCAGCGAAAGGCATCTTTTCCTTCAGCTCTTCGATACCCTTGGGGGTAACTTTGCCATTTTGCACGATATCTGGATCGCCCTGTAAAACTGCTTCAGGGAAAAGCTCATTGCGGGGAATCTTAATTCCAAATTCCCTTTCCAATCGGAATACTATATCCAAATAGTCAATCGATTCTGCTCCCAAGTCGCCTTGAAGAGTTGAAGTGGGTTTCACTTCATCTTCTTCAACATTCAAAGCTTCGATAAGGGTTGCAGAAACCTTCGCGTAAATCTCTTCTTTAGTAGCCATAGCCTTTAAATCTCCAAAAAACTCGAAGAAACATAATGCAAACTGATACTTCCTTTGATCAAATAACCTCAACTTAAAATTTAAGCGAGCCTAGTTCTCAGAAAATACCACCTTGCCCATACCATCATAAAACAAACGCATTACCATCCTTGGCTTATCCATTCCTAAATTATACTGAAAACTCACCTTAAACCTTGAAATAAACATCAACCTGACGCCGCTCCCAAACTTAAACCACCATCAACAGTGATCACTTGTCCAGTAATATAACTCGCATCAGGGCTTGCCAAGAATAGCACAACCTTCGCAATGTCCTCGGGTTGGCCATACCGCTTCATGGGAATAAATTTTTTGATCATATCCCCAGCTTTGTTTCGTACCGCAGCGCTCATATCCGTTTCAATAAACCCAGGCGCTACTGCATTAACTGTAACACCTCGTGATGCAAGTTCAACCGCAAGTGATTTAGTGAAGGAATTTACCGCACCCTTACTAGAGGCGTAATTTGTCTGCCCAGGGTTCACATAATCTGCTGCAACGCTCGATATATTTATGATCCTTCCAGATCGCTTACGCATCATGGAAAAAGCAATTGCATGGCAGAAGTTAAAAGTGCCACCCAAATTCGTCTGGATCACTTTGCTCCACTGATCAGGCTCTAGCCTAACAAACAAATCATCATGAATCATGCCTGCGTTGTTCACCAGAATATCTACGCCACCCAAAGTCTTCTCAACTTCTTCTACCACTTCTTTGGTGCGGGCATATTCCGCAACATCAGCTTGTATCGCTATTGCGTTACCGCCTTTCGACACAATTTCTGCAACTAAGCCGTCTGCAGCTTCTTTACTTCCCTTATAGATGATCGCAACCTTGGCGCCCTGAAGGGCTAAACCCATTGCAATAGCTTTACCTATTCCCCTGCTTCCGCCAGTAACGATGGCTACCTTGTCTTTAAAAATCATCCTATCATTCCTAATCGTAAGTTAGAGCCTATCATCCAACCCAGTTATCATCGACATATCATCAAGAATTCATGCTTAGATAGCGATGTAATTCTTTATAATGCGCAATCATCTTCTCATCGGTTTCTTTAAAGCTAATATCCTTGTCGCGCAGGTTGTAGCGAGCCAGAGTAATCCTAGCAGATACCGTGGATTGCCCTTCCATCTCGCCTTTACCTTTAAATACTGCTAATTCATCAGTTTTTTCGACCAGCTCCACGGTAATCAGCATCTGCTTACCGGGTTCCATGAAATTACCATACTTGATGTTTTTGGCTTCCCTAAGAACGATAACACTATGGGCATAATCTTCACTAATGCGAAGGAGCCAAGCCCCAGCTTCGACCAAGGTTTGCAGCATTAAAACACCAGGCATCACCGGGAAGGTTGGAAAATGGTCTGCCAAGTATTCTTCCCCGAGCGTTAAGTTTTTTAACGCCTTAAGGCTAACTCCTGGTTGAACTTCGATAATCTTGTCAATCAGGTTAAAACGCATCCTGTTTCCATTCCTGAGAAAAACTTTTATCAACACACTCGGTCAGGTAATCATACCCAACTTTAACTCTAACATGACTATAGTTGGCCCCCATCTCTTGGGCAAACTAAAAAAACTCCCACCCATTTCTAACTACTATCCGAAATCTTATTTCTCGTGGTCAAGTCTTTAAACTAAAACCTTCCGAGCAAACAATACCTTACTCTTTTGTCTATTGTCATAAATTCATGAATATTTATCAAACCGAAAAGGTTTATTAAACTGAACAATATAAACAAACAGGGAGCTTTGTACGAATCAACCATACTTTAACGTTTTTTCTGAATGTACCCATTATAAACTTAATCCCAAAGGGGCCGAATTAAACGAGTTGTGATTTAAAACCTTGCAGTTAACATTTATCTTTTAAAAATTTTGTTTATTTTTGGCCTATTCTGCCTAATTCATACGCTTATGGAAAATATTGCCCTTTTATATGACTCAAACTACTTGCAATTCTTTTTATTCCGTCTTAAATTAAATGAGTTCCGCTGCTTTGTTTATTCGGCAACTGGGCGATGTCGGATTTACATTCGGCGGAACATCTTTAAAAACTCATAAAAAATTCTTAATCTATTTCAGCACTGATTCTTCCACGAAGAAATCCGCTATCGGCTTTAGCTGTGTATGCAAATTCCAGTTGTTTAGTTGTCAGCATTTTTCCTTTTTGAAAATTACTATTTATTGCAGCTTCCAATACACCAGAAGTAAGCAATGTCCGCTTGATCGGGATGGGAGATTCTTTTTTAGTAAACAACTTTTCGAGGTTATGAACTTGAGCATCAAAAAACTTAGCGCCGGGCGGTATGGGTAATCGAAACAAACATGAAGCAGGCTTCTCTTGGCCCTTGATTTTCCCTGCGAAACAGAAATCTTGTATATGTCCATTCAACAAAAGCACCGTGCCTTTGGTTCCATCCAAATACTCAATCAAAAAGGCAATCGGCTCAACCCGCGGTATGGTTAACGAAGCCACTGTCGAAGTATTGGTGCGGATATCTCCAGGGTTTAAAGTTTCACTTCGCGATAGCGCAGCATCCAAAAGCTTCCAACTCCATCGCCCCTCATCGCCAGCTTTCCAAACCGCATCCCCCCGAATGCACTGCACCGATTTCACTCCCGTCTCTCCACCTTTTCTACGCTCCATCATGGTCTGCAAAGCTTCTAAAGAATGCAGCCCATAAATTTCAATTCTGCCATAAGCCGCCAACAATCCCTCTTCAATTGGGGCTTCAAGAGGTAACTCCAGCTGAGGCGTGCGCCATACAAAGGGCAAACTTGACCCCGCCATGAACGGAAATTTTAACTCTTCCGACCATCCGACCATTCTTTTCGCTTTATCAAACTCAATCGAAAGGTGCTTATCGTTAAAAACTGGAACCGACTTCCCAACCTCTTTAAAAACCTTTACTACCTGCTCCATCATTTCATAGCGGGGATATAAAACCTGCCCCTTTTCATTTTCTGGGTATTTTCCATGCTCGATGATGATCATCACGCCATCGACCGCCAGTTCGCCCTTGTTATCCAGCATGGCGTCGCGCACATTAGCCGCCAATTTAAACCCAAACTCCTTAGACAAAGGCACAGAAACATCGTTTTCAGGTTTTTGATCCGTAAAAACAGAATGAATATAATGCTCGGGCACATGAAATCGGCCATCAAGGTAATAACCATGCAGGAATCGGCCTGCAATATGGTACGAATGAGAAAGTGGGTAATAAGTAGAGCCAATCACCGCTAGGGGTTTACGCCCTTTAATACTCGGTAGAACCGGTTTTGTTCGGGGGGAAGAATTGGGAGGTTGGCCTAGCGACCAAGCTGGAATCAAGGCGCCAACTGCTCCCATAAACAACCGTCTGTCCATATTTCGACGTTCTTTCATTTCGGGCCTCGTTCGTAAATTACACCAGTTTTCATTCCTTTTAATGTATGCAATCAGCTTTTAATCCGATAAAATACCTTATACTAAGTATTTGATTTCTTCCTACCTGTGATTATTTGATTTGTTTTGAAACAGGCTCGCCAGAAATTTTAAGGAATAAGACCCCAATGCCTGATAGAAGTTTTTCTAAACAAAAGCTCGATCTACTTTGCAGACGAAGCTTTTTAGGTTCTTCCGGCCTCGGGATTTTAGGTCTATCCTTTCCCCAATGCTTATCTGCTGCTGCAACCGCAGGCAAAAACGTCAAAGCTAAAAACGTTCTTGTGATTTATGAGCAAGGTGGCCTTTCACACATGGATACTTGGGATCCAAAACCCGAAGCCATAAGCGAATACCGAAGCCCCTTTAAACCCGTCAGTACCAATGTGCCCGGCATGCAGTTCACCGAACTACTCTCTAAGACTGCAAAAATTGCCAACAAAATTACCGTCGTTCGCTCCATGCATCACACCCGGGGCGGCGCAGATGCCCACCCCAACGGTACCCAATATGCCCTTTCAGGATCTCATCCTGCAAATGCTGCGATATCCATGCCCGATATAGGCTCCATTGTTTCACACCTTTTAGGTACCGGTTGCAAATACCTGCCCCCCTATATCATGGTGCCAGGCAACCACGAACAAGCAGCAGAAACTCGAGTAGGGTTTCTACCCGCTTCAACCAAAGTGTTTAAGACAGGTGGCAAAGATCTTTCCGATCCAAGTTGGAAAATCGATTCCCTCCTTCCCCGCATCGAAAACCAGGGCGAACGGCTCTCTTCCAGAATGCAACTCAAAGACCGTATCGAAAAATCACCTGCATCTTCCGATGCCCCCGCAATGGATCGCTTCTTCGGCCAAGCATTCGATATGATTTCCAGCCCAAAAGTTTCTCAGGCCTTCAATGTTCAGAACGAACCCGAAAAAGTTCGCGAGGCCTATGGCAAAGGCCATCGTGGCGCTTGCTACCTCGTAGGTAGAAAACTTATCGAGGCAGGCGTTCGCTTTGTTACCGTAGATACCCGCTGGCCACTCACCAAAGAAACACCCCGTGGTGGCAACCTGAACTGGGATCACCATGATCATATCTACACCAACGAAACCTGCGAACTACCAGGCGCAACCGGGGCGGGCGCTGGGCGATATGGTATTGGCCATTGGGTGATGATGGGTAGTACAGATCAAGCTTTTTCTGCGCTCATCACCGATTTGGATGAACGCGGTTTACTTCAAGAAACTCTGGTTTGCTTTGTCAGTGAATTTGGCAGAACACCCAAAATTAACAAAGCCAAGGGCCGCGACCATTGGACCCACGCATACTCTATCGCTTTCGCAGGTGCGGGTGTTCCAGGTGGGCAAATCATCGGGAAAACTGACCGAGAAGGTGGCTATGTGGTCGAATCGGGTTACACTCCCGAAGATTATGCATCCACCATTTACGAAAAGCTCGGCCTCGATCGCAACAAACCCTTATACACCTCTGGTAACCGCCCCATTTTTTATGGCCATGCAGGCGAGCCGATCAAAGGTGTCTTTTAACTTTAATTAATAAGACTTCGCAAACACCACCCTCTGCTTAGAGGGATTGCCCGTAACCATGCATTTGCCCTCTTCCTTACCAAGGTTAAAGGGAATGCATCTAATGGTGGCTTTAGTTTCTTCTGCAATCTTATCTTCCGTTTCCTTGGTGCCATCCCAATGCGCTAGGAAGAAACCACCGGGCGCTTCAATCTTCTTTTTAAATTCTTCATACGAATCAATTTGATGCATGTTGGCATCGCGAAACGCCTTAGCCTTCTCGAATAACTTATTCTGAATTTCGCGAAGTAAGGCATCAATCCTAGTAGCTGCTTCAGCAAGGGGCACGCCCATCAATTTGCCTTCTTTGCCCGGTTGATCCCGCCTAGCAAGTACGCAAGCATTCGATGCAAGATCCTTGGGCCCGATTTCAACCCTTACAGGAACACCCTTTAATTCCCACTCATTAAATCTAAAGCCTGGGGACTTTTCAAAATCTCGATCCACCTTTACCGTCATTGTGTCGTACCCATAAAATTCATCCCGAGGCAATGCAACCAAATCTGCTGCAAGTTTATCTGCCACTTCTGCAGTGGCTTTTTGCTCTTCAGGATTTTTCCCAATCGGGCAGATCACCACATGAATAGGTGCCAACCTTGGGGGCACAACTAATCCCTGATCATCGCTATGGGTCATGATGAGTCCGCCAATCAAGCGGGTGGAAACGCCCCAACTCGTGGCCCATGCGTATTCAAGCTTGCCTTCTTTACTTTGGAATTGCACATTGAATGCCTTGGCAAAGTTCTGGCCGAGGAAATGGCTCGTCCCCGCCTGCAATGCTTTTCTATCCTGCATCATGGCTTCGATGCATAGCGTATAAACTGCGCCAGGAAACTTCTGACCTTCGCTTTTAGCACCTGTCAAAACTGGCATTGCCATCCATTCCTCTGCAAATTTCCGATAAACCTCGAGCATCTTGTGGGTTTCTTCCTCGGCTTCTGCTTCGGTTGCATGGGCGGTGTGCCCTTCCTGCCAAAGGAATTCTGCAGTTCGTAAAAATAATCTTGTGCGCATTTCCCAACGCACCACATTCGCCCACTGATTAATCAGCAAAGGCAAATCACGATAACTCTGAATCCAATTCTTGTACGTGTGCCAAATGATGGTTTCAGAAGTGGGCCTTACAATTAACTCTTCATCCAACTTTGCATCTGGATCAACTTCCACACCTTTGCCCGGAATCGCTTTTAATCGATAATGTGTGATGACTGCGCATTC
>DBCB01000168.1:908-9305 GCA_002303765.1 Planctomycetaceae bacterium UBA969 | reverse complement strand
GTGAGCGGTTGTTTTCGGTGCATAAAAAATTGCAGGGCTATAGGGTGGGTAATGAGGTGAAGGAAAAGAATCTTCGTGCGGTAGAAGCGAACCACTAGACCCGGATTAAGTTAAAAGGAAGCTATGGCTCTTAATATCGGCAAAAAAATGGTCTACCTGCTTGCGTTAAGCAGCTTCACCCTTGCAACTTGGGGGATTTCTCTTTTTTCCAATCCGGTTCTTACTCCGGTAATTGGGGCAGATGGCAAACCCAAGGATGGCTCTTGGCAGGAAATTGATCAGCGTAAAGCAAAGATAGAGGCATGGTTCAAAGATGCTAAAGATGGTTCCCCTAGTCCCATTGGCATTGCTGTAAACCGCTATCAGTCGGGCCGTGAAAAAATGCAAAAGCTTGAGTCCCAGGTTGCTGTGACAGAGAAGTATTATTTCGAGCAATTGGAGTTTCTAAAAAGCAAGGCATCCGAGAAAGAACCCGCTAAGAATATTACTTTGAAAGATGGGCAACCAGTTCGCTTAACCGCAAAGTTTATTCCTTTACAATTTGAAGAATTAAAAGACCGCGATGGTAATTCTTTCGAGAACCTAATCGCACTTGGTAAAAAGATTGATGATCTCGACAATGAAATAAGGGCCATGCAAAAAGTGTTGGATGATACCTCAAAAGAAAACAAGAAACTGGTCGATATTCAGGCAGATCATATTCAAAAAGATGCGGATGGCAAAACGATACTAGGGCCTGATGGAAAACCCATCATCCTTGTCAAAGGTTTGCAAACCATCATTGAAGAAGAAAAAGCTAAGCGCCAACGATTCGCAGAAGAGTTTGATGCAATCGAACAAGCATATGTTAATTTAACCATCGAACATTTTGATTTGGCCAAAAGACGCTCAGAACTTGATATCCGCTTTAATGAATTGCGCAATTCGGGCTTGGCTACCCTTCCCTAACCTGCCATTCTTCCCTTTCTTACCCCGTTTTTGTAAATGCTTGCAACTATTTCTGGCCCATTCGTTTGGCTGGCGATTGTTGCCGTTGACAAGCATTGCAATACAAGGCATAGTCCCGCCCGGATGTAAATATTACTATTGTCAGGATATATTGCTTAGTTTCTGTTAAGATTAAAGCAATGGTTTTTGACTACGGTAAAGTCCTAACAATATAAGTGAGGGTCAGGCCATGACACCTGTAGGAAAAATTCTGGTATTTGTGAATCTAATATTCAGCTTGTTCGTAGGTGCAATGGGTCTGATGGTTTTCACCGCAGACACCAATAAGAATGCTGAAATCGTAAAAGTACAGCGCGAGCGGGAAGTGCTGAAAGCCAGCAACACTACCTATCAGGAAGAAAATAAAACGCTTCAGGAAAGTGGTTCTTCTTCTGTTAAGGAAAAAGAAGTTGAAATTGCGAAGCTGAAAGCGGAAGTGGAAGATTTTAAAAGGGTGAAGGATGATTTAGATAAGAAATATAATGAAGCTTCTAAAAAGCTTAATGAAAAAGATATCGTGCTGCAGACTGCGGTTGCAGAATCAAGTCGCAGGCAAGAACAAAACGCCCAGATGAGTGAGATTCTTAAAGCAGAAGTGAAACGCAATTCAGAAATTTCCACGCTGTTGGAACAAACAAGGGCGAAGGAAATCGCCGAAAGAATCTCTGCACAAACTTTCAAATCAACCAATGAAAGATTGGAAGTTCAACTGCGCGAGATGGCAAAAGATATGGAACGGACCAAATCAGGTGGTACCTCCGCTTTGACACAAGTCAACAAAGCAAGTAAGAATCCTCCACCAGATAATATCGAAGGTATGGTCAAGGTTGCTGATTCTAGCGGCTTAATCAAAATCTCCATTGGCTCTGATGCTGGCCTTACCAAAGGTCATACTCTTGAAGTCTTCAGGCTTTCTGCGGTGGCTACTCAATCGAAGTATCTGGGCACCGTTCGTATTCTCGAAGTTACACCTAATGAAGCTGTTGCCCAACCGGTTAAACCGTTGTCAGATAGGCCGATTGCAGGTGATCGTGTTGCAAGTCGCATTCTAGGTAGCTAATTTTAAAAGCCAAATCAAGAAGTTTATCAAGGAGGGTATCCAATCATGGCAGCCAAGGCAAAGGCCTCTTCATCGGGCACACGCAGTGATGCATACACAGGCATTTTGATTTTATCATTGCTTGCGCAATTAATCGGTGGTGGTTTTCTTTTTTGGGATTACATGAGGTTGACTACCCCCAATGGCCCACCCGATTCGGTTGATAAAGTGATTGCAAGGCCAGGTAAACTTACAAAAGATGGCGCACCTGCTCCAGCACCAGCACCAGCACCTGCTCCTGCACCCGAAAACTAAGTAACTCTCTTTACTGAAGCTGAATCTGTTTTTCATCAGCAGATGGTTTTAGTTGATTTTATAATCATGCTCTTAAAGCCCAATGTTGTCGAAAGCACTCTCCTTACGGCTTGGCTTTATTGCTTTTTGGTGAACTAATATGAACTATCGATCCTTGTTTCTTCTTGGGTTTTTTATCTCTTTATTCAGTAGCCAATCACTTAAAGCTCAGGGTCCTCCATTGAAATATCCAAGCACAAAAAAAATTGAACAGGTCGATAATTATCATGGAACTAAAGTTGCGGATCCTTATCGTTGGTTAGAAAATGATGTTCGAAATTCTGCTGAAGTGAAAGATTGGGTTGAAGCGGAAAATCTTGTCACCAATGCCTACTTGGCAGAGATCCCCGAGCGCATTAAAATTCGCAAGCGCCTTGCAGAGCTATGGGATTACGAAAAATTCTCTACGCCTGTCGTTCGTGAAGGCAGGTATTTCTTCACACGCAATGATGGCTTGCAAAACCAAGCGGTTCTTTTGGTCCAAGATGGTCTTGAAGGAAAACCCCGCATACTTCTTGATCCTAACACCATGGCGAAAGATGGCACTGTTGCTCTTTCCTCTTGGATTCCCAGTGATGATGGGAAGCTTCTTGCATATGGCATTGCTGAAGCAGGTTCTGACTGGCATGTTTGGCGCATTTTAAATGTTGATACTGGGGCACAACTTACAGACGAGCTTCGCTGGGTCAAATTCGCAAGCCCTGCATGGACTCCAGATGCTAAGGGTATTTATTACAGCAGGTTTGATGAACCCGCAGCAGGCACTAAATTCCAAGGGCTTAATCTCAATCAGAAGGTTTATTTCCACAAAGTTGGAACAGCCCAATCAGAAGATAAATTAATTTACAAGCGCCCTGATCATCCTGAATGGGGTTTTCAAACCGAAGTTACGGAAGATGGCAAATACCTGCTCATCACCACTTGGAAGGGCACCGATCATAATTATCGTGTTACTTATTTTGACCTGACTAAAAAAGATTCGCAACCTGTGGATCTGATCGATAATTTCGACAATGAATATTCCTTGGTGGGTAATGATGGTAGCACCCTTTATTTCAAGACGAATTACAAAGCCGCATTGCACCGGGTTGTATCCATTAAGTTGGAAAATCCTGAACCTGCTAACTGGGTTGAAATCATCCCCGAGACAAAAGAAGCTCTTCAGGGTGCCAGCCTTTTTGGAAAACAATTTATTGCAAGTTATTTAAAGGATGCGCGAACTTTAGTTCGGATGTTTTCAATCGATGGGAAAACGTCTTCTGAATTTCCGCTGCCTGGGATTGGAACTGCAGGTGGTTTTGGTGGCAGGCAAAATGCCAGCGAAACCTTTTACTCTTTTTCCAGCTTCGCAACGCCACCTTCCATTTATCGTTATGATTTGAAAAAAGGCACCAGCGAAGTTTATCGCACCGCAAAGGTTAAGTTTAACCCTGATGATTATCAGGTCGAGCAAGTCTTTTATCCAAGCAAAGATGGCACTAAGGTGCCTATGTTTATCACTTATCGCAAGGGATTGAAGAAAGATGGCAACAACCCGGTGCTGTTGTATGGGTATGGCGGTTTTAATATTTCACTTACGCCTTCGTTTTCTGTCAGCAGGATAGCTTGGTTGGAAATGGGTGGGGTATTCGCAGTTGCAAACCTTCGTGGTGGTGGCGAGTATGGCGATGCATGGCATAAAGCGGGCACTAAGCTTCTTAAGCAAAATGTCTTTGATGATTTTATTGCAGGAGCGGAATGGCTCATTAATAAAAAATACACCCAAAGCTCTAAGCTGGCGATTCAGGGTGGTAGCAATGGTGGATTGTTGGTAGGTGCTTGTATGGCGCAGCGGCCCGATTTGTTTGGCGCATGCCTTCCCGCAGTGGGCGTAATGGATATGCTTCGGTTTCATAAGTTTACTGCTGGGCGTTTCTGGGTTGATGATTACGGTTCTGCGGATAATCAAGATGAATTTAAAGCTATTTATGCTTATTCGCCTTATCATAATCTTAAAAACGGAACTCGGTATCCTGCAACGATGATTACTACTGCGGATACGGATGATCGTGTGGTGCCTGGGCATAGCTTTAAATTTGCAGCAATGTTGCAAGAATGCAACAAGGGGCCCAACCCCATGCTTATTCGGATTGAAACAAAAGCAGGGCATGGTGCGGGTAAGCCCACCGCCAAAATTCTTGATGAAGTTGCTGATCAAATGGGATTTCTCTTTAAAAATTTGGGCATGAAGCCTGATTGATTTATGTTTTTCGTTTGGCACAAGGAGGTGCTTTATGGCTAGTTATCGCGGACATTTTAGGTTTTCTTCCATGCTTGCAGTAGCCAACGGCTTGCTTGCTACCTTTTATTTTGATCTCGATTGGGGCACCAGCTTGATGGCTGCGGGTATCACCGCAGTTAGTGGGTTGCTGCCAGATCTTGATAGCAGTAGTGGCGTACCCGTACGCGAAATGTTCAACCTTACGGCGGTGGTTGTGCCGTTGATGTTGCTTAAGCGCATGCTTGGTTTTGGTCTTACAGAAGATCAAACCTTCGCCATCTTGGCCATACTTTATGTATTTATACGATTTGGGCTTTCTAATATATTCAGGCGTTTAAGTGTGCATAGGGGAATGTTCCATAGTATTCCTGCGATGGTTATTGCGGGTGGCTTGGTTTTCCTCTGCTATACCCATGATTCTACATTGCTTCGTGTTTATATGGCTGCAAGTGCCATGGTTGGATTCTTGTCGCATTTGGTTTTGGATGAGCTTTGCAGTGTTGATTTTAACGGTGTAACAGTGGAATTGAATCAGTTTGCAGGAACCGCGGTCAAGTTCTTTGGCCCATCGCTTTTCCCTAACTTGTTTGCATGGTCTTTGTGCATTGCGGTCAGTTATTTTGCCTGGGTTGATTTTGAACATCATGCCTTAGCGGTAAAGGATGGCAAAAAGCCCAATAGCGATGGCTTGCATATTATGCCCCCCCAAGTGCAACCTCTCACAAAAACTGTAAAACCTGTTGCGCAACCCTTCTCGCAGCTTTAGACTAGACTTCTTGAATCTGATTCAACCTTTTACCACCTCTATACCAGAGGTGGTGCTGTTTTTGTTGTTTATCTTTAGGAGCAATTTAAAATGATTAGAAAGCCTGATCGTCGTAGCTTTGTTAAACAAACTTCCATTGCTGGGGCTGGCTTTTGGCTGGCAGGTGGCATTGCTGGCGCACAAGAGAAGAAATCTGCTCTTGAAGGTCTTCGCTTTGCTGGCGTAGGCGTTGGTGGTAAGGGTGGTAGCGATATCGATCAGGCAGGCGCCCTTGGTGAAGTTGTTGGCCTCTGCGATATCGATGATAATACCCTTGGCAAGAAGGGTGAAAAGTTCACCAAAGCTAAGAAGTATAATGACTTCCGCAAAATGCTCGAAGAAATGGGCAAGGATATCGATGCTGTAGTTATCGGTACCCCTGATCATACGCATGCACCCGCTGCTGCGATGGCTATGCGAATGGGCAAGCATGTTTATGTGCAAAAGCCTTTAACTCACACCGTAAAAGAAGCTCGCGTTCTTCGTGAACTTGCTGTTGAAAAGAAGGTCTGCACCCAGATGGGTAATCAAGGTACCGCTGAAAACGGTCTCCGCGAAGCAGTTGAAATTATTCGTGCAGGCGTTATTGGCCAAGTTAAGGAAGTTCATGTTTGGACCAACAGGCCAATTTGGCCACAGGCTCCTAAAGTTACTACCCGACCAACCGGTACCCATGAATGCCCTAAACATGTTCATTGGGATGAATTCATCGGGCCTTCCCAAATGCGCCCTTATGCTCCTGGTTATCATCCTTTTGCTTGGCGTGGCTGGTGGGATTTCGGCACCGGCGCCCTTGGTGATATGGCTTGCCATACCGCTAACATGGCGTTCATGGCTCTGAAGCTTGGCCACCCGACTTCTGTTCTTACCAATTGCGAAAAGACCAATGTCGAAACCTATCCCGGTTGGGCAACGGTTGCTTTGCAATTCCCAGCGCGCGATACCATGGCGCCTGTTACCCTCAACTGGTATGAAGGTAAAATTGATGGCGTTCTTGTTCATCCTCCCAAGGAACTTCAGGCTAAAGTTCTTGCTAAGGATAAAGATGGCAAGCAAGAAAAGCTTGTTGCATCTGGTTCCATCCTCGTTGGCGATAAGGGTATCATTTATTCGCCCAACGATTATGGTGCTTCCTTCAGAATCTATAACCTTGATGGTTCGGCTATGGAAAAACCCAAGGTTGATCAGGTTCTTCCCCGCAATGGCAAGGGCGATGGCGGCATGAAGTCTGAATGGGTTGAAGCTATTCGCAAGAATGATCCTACCATTGCAATGTCCAACTTCAACTATGCTGGCATGCTTACCGAAGCTATTTTGCTTGGTAATGTTGGCATGAAGATGGCAGGCAAGAAGCTTGAATGGAATGGGCCAGCGTTCAAGTTCACCAATGATTCTTCCGCTGATCAACACTTGCATTTTGAATATCGCAAGGGTTATTCGCTTTAGTATCATCTGATTTTTTGTTGATTCCTTTTCCCACCCTGTGAAAGCAGGGTGGGTTCTTTCACACCTTCGAGAGTGCTACCATGAGAATCCTTACTGCTTCACTTTTTTTCGCATCCGTGCTTTTTGTACTTGCGGATGGCCCGCAGGATAACATCGCTGAAAAAGTGCGCCCCGTTCCCCCAGAGGGAGTCATGGTGCCTGCTGAGGTTCGTGCTGATTTGCAAAAAGGTGTCGATGATCTTGGCAAACAAATTGCCTCACTCAAAAAATCACTCGCTGGAAAACCCCTCGTAGAGCTTCTTCCAGATGTTGAAATCTTTCATAACAGCGTTCGCTACGCTCTTGCCCACAACGAATTTTACGATGCCAAGGAATTCCCAATCGCCAAGAAACACCTGCAATTGGGTATGGATCGTGCTAAGTCTCTTGCCGAAGGTAAAGCGCCTTGGACTACTGCTACCGGTTTGGTTGTTCGTGGTTATCGTTCCAAAATTGATGATTCTGTTCAGCCCTATGGCATCGCTATCCCTGCTGATTACACCGGTATGACTGATCGCAAGCGCAGGCTTGATCTCTGGTGCCATGGCAGAGGGGAAAAACTTTCTGAGTTGAACTTTGTTGAAGGTGTGATGCGTAGTGCGGGCCAATTCGTTCCTGCGGGCGGCATGGTGCTGCAACTGTATGGCAGATATTGTTGCGCCAATAAGTTCGCAGGCGAAATAGATGGCATCGAAGCAATGAATCATGTTGAAAACAATTATTCGATTGATCGCAACCGTGTTGTGATTCGCGGTTTCTCGATGGGCGGTGCAGCATGCTGGCAGTTTGCAGTGCATTACCCTGGAAGATGGGCCGCAGCAGCTCCGGGTGCTGGTTTTTCTGAAACCCCTGATTTCCTTAGAGTATTTCAGAAAGAAATCATCACCCCCAATGCTTGGGAAAAGAAGTTGCTTCATTGGTATGATTGCACGGATTGGGCCATCAACCTCGCCAATCTTCCAGTTGTTGCTTATAGCGGCGAGATTGATAATCAAAAGCAAGCTGCTGATATCATGGAAACCTATTTGAAAAAAGAGGGCATTGAGCTTCGTCATATTATCGGGCCAAAAACCGGGCACAGTTATCATCCGGCTGCGAAAAAAGAAGTCAGCGATCGTATCGATGCCATTGTTGAAAAAGGCCGTACCGCAATTCCCAAACGGATTCGTTTCTCCACCTATACCTTGCGTTATAACCAGATGCTTTGGGTTCAGGTTGATCTTCTTAAACAGCATTGGGAAAAAGCATTGGTAGATGCGGAAATAGTTGATACTAAAACCATCAAAGTCAGCACCACGAATGTGGAAGGGCTTACCCTAAATATGCCTAGTGGATTATGCCCGCTGGATGTTACCCAAAAAACCAAGGTCATTCTTGATGGTGTTGAAATCACTTGCAATGCACCACAATCTGATCGTTCTTGGGCTGCTCATTTTCGTAAAGAAAACAATAGCTGGAAATTGGTGA
>DBCB01000168.1:0-775 GCA_002303765.1 Planctomycetaceae bacterium UBA969 | reverse complement strand
AAAGTGCAGGCTTGGGTGAAAGCCGAGATGGATCGCTCTTTGGATCATTGGCGCAAGCAGTTCCGAGGCGAGGCCCGTGTTAAAAACGATACCGACGTTACCGAGGAAGATATCAAGAAAAATCATCTAATCCTTTGGGGTGATGCTAGCAGTAATAAGCTCATAGCAAAGATTGCTTCCAAGCTTCCTGTAAAGTGGGATTCTGAATTGGTGGTGAACAAGGAAAAGTTCAATGCTGCTGATCATGCACTTATCATGATTCATCCCAACCCAGAAAACCCTGGCAAGTATGTCGTGCTTAACAGCGGGTTTACTTTCAGGGATTATGATTATTTGAACAACGCAAGGCAGATTGCCAAGTTGCCTGATTATGCGGTGATCGATTTAAACATTGCGCCTAATGCACGATTTCCGGGCAAAGTTAAAACCGCAGGCTTCTTCAACGATGCCTGGAAGTTTGAATAATAAGATTGAAGAAAATATTCTATCGACCAGCGGATGTAAATCCGCTGTGAACGGTATTTGTTTGTCTAACAAGCCTGAAGCGCAAGCGAAGGAATAATGTGTGAAAGGTAAACGAGCATTTGAAAACCCTTCGCTTGCGCTTCAGGCTTGTAAAGATATGCAATAAAAGGTTGTGTGCGCCTGCGCAAGAAAGCAGCCGTCGCTTACACTTCCGGCTCGGAAAGAAATTGTGGGACTCAGTTTTTTCATCGAGCAGCGGATATAAATCCGCTGTGAACGGTATTTCTTTGTCTAACAAGCCTGAAGCGCA
>DBCB01000075.1 GCA_002303765.1 Planctomycetaceae bacterium UBA969 | reverse complement strand
CGTGCTTATAACTCCGAAATGCCAAGTTCAGGCAAGATTTTGTCTGGTGGTATTGATGCCAATGCCATGCAAAAGCCTAAAAGATTTTTTGGTGCTGCCCGCAATATCGAAGAGGGGGGTAGCCTGACTATTATCGCTACCGCCCTTGTTGATACTGGTTCAAGGATGGATGAGGTTATTTTTGAAGAATTCAAAGGCACTGGAAACATGGAAGTTCATCTTGAACGAAAATTGGTTGACCGCAGAGTTTGGCCTGCCATTGATATCAACAGTTCTGGCACCCGCAAGGAAGATTTGCTTCTTGGAGAGGAAGAACTTAGAAAAGTCTATGTGCTTAGAAGGGTTCTTAGCGACATGAATCCTGTGGAAGCGATGGAATTGCTCCTGAACCGAATGGCAAAAACCAAGACTAATCATGAATTTCTCAATAGTATGAACTTGTAGTGATGAAGTCAAACCTCGAAGAATAAGGGATTTGTTATGAGTTTGAATGTTCTCGAAGGGCATTTTAATTCTGGAAGTCATAGTTTTGCAATCGTTGCAGCCAAGTTTAATCAGGCTGTAGTGGATCGACTTGTGGAAGGGGCGTTGGATGGTCTTCGCAGGCACGGGGTTGCAGATAAAAATATCACTTTGGTGCGTGTTCCGGGTTCCTATGAAATTCCATTGGTAGCTAATAAGCTTGCGCTTTCTGGTAAGTTTTCTTCGATAATTTGCCTAGGGGCTGTTATTAAAGGTGAAACCGATCATTACGATCATGTTGCTGGTGCAAGTACCAATGGCATTGCAGGTATTTCCTTGCAAACGGGAATACCTGTGATTTTTGGAGTTCTTACTTGTGATACTTTAGAACAGGCTATTAATCGCGCAGGCGCTAAGGCTGGAAATAAGGGGTTTGAAGCTGCCCTTGCCGCAATCGAAATGGCGGATCTGATTTCAAAGCTCCCCAAATAACGAAAAATTGAGAACTATGATATATCGAAGATCGAAAGCACGCGAGGTGGCGTTGCAACTTCTATACCGGGTCGATTTAAACCCCTCTCTTACTAAAAAGCAAGTTGCAGAGTTTATAACCGATCGCATTAATGATCAAATCAGTAGGGATTTTGCTCTTCTTCTATACCAACAAACCATGCAGAATCTTTCTCAAATTGATGCATTGCTGGTTAAATTTGCAGAAAACTGGCGTTTGCCTCGAATGGCTGCAGTTGATAGAAATCTTCTTCGATTAGGTGCTTTTGAACTTAGCCATCAAAAAGACACTCCCTCTGAGGTTGTTTTAAACGAATCCATTGAACTAGCCAAAAGATTTGGAACCGCTGATTCGTCTTCTTTTATTAATGGTATCTTGGATAAGATTTGTTCCACCGAGCGCCCCCAGCCTGAAAATGCCTAAAGGTCAACCTTTTACTTCTTTGTGTCAGTCTCTTTATAAAAACGCCTCTACCAGGCGAGTTGATCTTCATACCCATTCTACTTTTAGCGATGGTATTTGTTCACCTGAATCGGTTTATTCTTCCGCTTGTAAGCTTGGCCTTGAAGCCATTTCTATCACCGATCATGATACCACTGCTGCCCACCATTCTCCGTTTCCCCATGGCCGTGCCGAGATGATTGTGGGAGTAGAGATAACTTGCATTTTTAATACTAAAGTTTATCATTTGCTAGGCTATTTGATGGATCCACTGAATCTGGAACTGCAAGCAGGGCTTTCAAGAAACAAGGCCATTCGCAAAACCCGATTTTTGAAAATGATTGACTTTATGAAGGGCAGGGTGAATGAACCAGGTTCTGTCATGGATGAGCTTGAACCTCAGTGGAATAACCCGGATTATGCTGTGGGTAGTCGTCATTTGGCCCAAATTCTCGTAAATCAAAAAAAGGCTCATTCGATTCAAAATGCTTATTGGAAACATTTGAGGTTTTTTCAGGACGATAATCATGCGTGGCTTACGATTCAGGAAGCTTGTGATTTGATTCGTAATGCAGGCGGTATTTCCATGCTCGCTCACCCTCCTGAAAATATAACCCTCAGCGATCTCGCTTTGCTTAAAGGTTTCGGTTTAGATGGGATTGAGGTTGAATACCCCGGATTCAAAATGAATCGTAGAAAACTATTGAAAGAATGGGCTCTCAAACTTGAGCTTTGTATTGGTGGTGGCAGTGATTGTCATGGGGTTCCTCCGCGAACCATTGGCTCTTCCTCTATCACTATTCTTGAACTTGAAAAAATCAAACTCAGATCAGAAGGCAACCGGCTATGTTCCGTGCTCTCTTAGATAAGCTGAAGCTTGGTCTCACTAAAACGAGAAATCTCTTTGCAGGGGTGGCAGGTCTTTTTCGCCTTAAAGGTAGAGTTGACCACGACTTCCTTAAAGAACTTGAAAAGAAACTCTACCTTGCTGATGTTGGCTCGGCTGCAACCGCAGGCCTTGTTGATCGCATGAAACAGGCTTTTCTTGATAAGGAAATTGATAAAGAAACCGAGTTGTTTGTTCGTGAGTACCTTGCTGGCCTTTTGCAGATCGAAGGTGGGCGTGATATCAAAATCAATCCCGATGGACCAACAGTTATTATGATCGCTGGGGTCAACGGGTCTGGTAAAACTACATCGATTGCTAAGCTTGCTGGCTTCTTGAGTCGGGATGGAAAAAAAGTACTGGTCGCAGCTTGCGATACATTCAGAGCAGCAGCCATTGATCAATTGGTCATTTGGTGTGAAAGGCTTGGGGTCGACATAGTTAAGGGGCTTCCAGGTAGTGATCCTGCAAGCATTGCTCATGATGCCTGCGATAAAGCCAGGGCCAAGGGGTTTGATTTTGTTATTGTTGATACTGCAGGCAGGCTGCATACCCAAACCCATTTAATGCGAGAACTCGAGAAAATTCATCGTGTTACCAGTAAGGTTATTCCTGGCTCCCCTCATGAAGTTCTTTTAGTCTTGGATGCAACTACTGGCCAAAATGCTGTTCTTCAAGCTGAAAACTTCCAGAAGGTGGTTCATTGTACTGGCATTATTCTTACCAAACTTGACGGTACCGCAAAAGGTGGTTCTATTTTCAGTATCAAACAGCGCCTCAATATTCCCGTAAAATTTATTGGTGTTGGTGAAAAAATTGAAGACCTTGAATCCTTTGATCCTGCTTCCTTTGTTGAGGCCTTGTTTTCCTCATGAGTGCAATTGATCTTGTTACAGGTGGGGCTGGTTTTGTTGGATCACACTTGGTCGAGGCCATTATTGCCTTGGGTAGAAAAGTCCGTGTCCTTGACGATCTCAGCACAGGCCGAATTGATAATCTTTCTTCAGTAAAGTCTGATGTTGATTTCATTGAAGGTTCGATTTTAAGCGAAGATGATCTTATGAAGGCTTGTTTGGGTGTTGAAAATGTTTATCATCTTGCTGCTGTTGCTAGCGTGCAAAAAAGCATGGAGCAACCTCTGCTTAGCCACGAGATTTGTGCCACTGGAACTTTAAAAGTATTGCAAGCAGCCAAATTGAATCATTGTAAGCGATTTGTTTTTGCTGCAAGTAGTAGTGCATATGGCAATACCGGTAATGTTCCACTTGATGAAAACACTTTGTTGGATCCACTTTCACCTTATGCATCTTCCAAATTGGCTGGTGAGTTTCATGCCGTAGCCTTTGCTAGAGCGATGGGATTGGAAACTGTAAGGCTTAGATTTTTCAATATTTTTGGTCCTAAACAGCGTGGCGATAGTCCTTATTCAGGGGTAATCGCTATATTTACCGAGGCGTTTAAAAAAGGGATTAACCCAACTATTTTTGGCGATGGCCTGCAATCTCGCGATTTTGTTTTTGTTAAAGATGCAGTTCAAGCTTTGATTCTTGCTGGAACTAAACCCAATATTTCAGGTGATGTTTTTAATATTGGCGCAGGTAAATCTACATCGTTGCTTGACCTTGCTTTTCATTTGCAAACACTTACAGGCAAGAATTTGGTCCCCCGCCACCTTCCCGCTAGATTGGGCGATGTTCGCTATTCTCTTGCCGATATTGCCAAGGCTCAACGAATGCTAGGGTTTGAACCTAAATTTGATGTTCCTGCTGGTCTTAAGTTTATTCTTTAGGCTCCTGAGTTACCTATCTTTCCACTTCGTTGTTGTTGGTTTCCTGCACTTGACATTTCTACTAATCATTGGCATTAAGAATTGTCTTTTGCTTAAACTATAAAATGAAGTAGCAGGCTAATCATGAGCCGATGGAAATATCTGAATCTTGTAAAATTTTTGGTGCCAACTTCGCTGGTTATTGGTGGTTTTGGCTTTACCGGGTGTGCAACCGGCCCTCTTTTTGAAAATCCAGCAGTGGTTCGACCCGAACTTGAAACAACTAGCGAAAACCCAGTTTATGTTCCTCTTGGGCCAGCTTCGTATGGCGTCGTTTTTGAAAAATGCATGGATGTTGTTGACGACTTTTTTGAAGTCTCTTATTCGAATCGTTACGATGGCAGAATTGAAACCTTCCCCTGTATAGCCCCTGGTATTGGGCAACCGTGGAAGCCAGGTAGCCCAGATTTTAGGCAGCGCCTTCTTGCTTTTTGTCAGTCGATCAGGCACCGTGCTGTAGTCACAATTCAGCCTGCCGATGATGGTGGCTTTTTTGTTGATATCAAAGTGTTCAAAGAATTAGAAGATTTGGATAGGCCTGTTAGGCAGACCGCTGGTTCAGCTACATTCCGTAGCGATAACACTGTTGAGCGACAGTTTGAAGTTATTGACGATGCAGTTTTTGCATCTAACTGGATTCCTATTGGCAGAGATAATCATATCGAGCAAATCATGCTTCAAAGAATCGCCAAGTTCAAGACTGCAGCTCCACTTAACAAAAAGTTTTAATTCTATTTGGGTTGATTTTAGTCCTATTGATTACGCAGCCATCTGATCGGGGTTTAATGGAAGCTTGATGATGAAGGTTGTTCCTTTTCCCAGTGAGCTTTCAACTCGTAGCCTGCCGCAATGGTCATCAATGATTTGTCTGCAGACGCTTAATCCTAGTCCTGTTCCACCTTGCCCCGCTTGATCTGGTGTTTTAGTCGTGAAAAAAGGATCGAAGATTTTACGCAGGTTTTGTGGTGCTATCCCATTGCCAGAATCCGTTATGGCAATTTCGGCAAGCCCCATTTCTTGATTCATTTTTAAACCGATTTTTAGTTCGCCACCCTTTTCCATTGCTTGCCTAGAATTAATAATAAGGTTCAAAAGAACTTGTTCAATTTGTGAGGCGATTACTGGGACTCGTGGTTTGTCGATATAGTTCTTGGTTAATTTTATCTGGTGCTTGTGCAAGTCTTTTTCGGTAAGTACAAGTACTTCATCAACCAATGCTGCAAGATCCGTACTTTCTTTTTTGAGGCTTCCTTTTCTTGCGTACCCTAGCATTGAACTAACGATTACTGCTGCCCTTTGTCCGCCCTTCAAAATCTTTTCTAACGCTTGCTTTCGGTTTTCTTCGTTATCAGTGCGCTGAGCCATTTTTGTATAGTTGATTATTGTGGTTAGCACATTGTTAAACTCGTGCGCAACGCTGCTGGCTATTGCGCCAACACTACTTAGTTTTTGTGCTTCAAAAAGTTGATGCTTAAGAGCATCTGTTTCTGAAACAATATCGATAATTTCTTCACTAAGCATTCTTGCGATCTCCTTCAATTGGTAAACCGGTAAATCAATTGTTTACCAGTCAACAAGGAAATTATCGGACTGTTGAACTATCTTCTTGAACGGAAGTTGCTTGCATGAAACGGTTTACGGCGACCCTAAAGCAAAGATGGTGTGATTGGAGGGTGTTGGTTGGCATGGTAAAAATAGCTTTTTTCGCAGGCTAGTGAGTTCTAGGAAAATAGGGGGCTGCTTTTTTGCTAATGATTCCTTTTTTTGCCCTCAAAGTTTACATAGTTTCTCTGTTGTGTTTTCTTGCTTAATTACCCAAGTGTTTGATTGGTGTTAATGCATTTGTTGGATTTATATTTTAAATGCTTATAATCTCTTTGTTGCGTCCTCGTAGCTCAATTGGATAGAGCGTTGGCCTCCGAAGCCGAAGGTTACAAGTTCGACTCTTGTCGAGGACACTTGGGGATTTTGCAATTCCTCGGTAATTGTAGATAAAACGCTAGAATTCCCGATGTTTTCGATCAAATTTTGAACATTATCAAAGGTTTGCGAACCGCCCTGATCCATCGGAAAATGCAGCGTTTTTGCAACACTTACATCGTTTTTTACATCGTTTTTTATACCGGTGGTTGTAGTTGCTTTTTCCCAATCAGAATCGATTGTCTGCAGGTAATGACCTATGGCAACTTTGGGTGTATTCCCAATCCATCCTGCAGCTACATGAAGCGGGAATTCTTGGCAGAGATCCGTTTCACGGCTTGCCCGCAAGTTCTGAAACAACTTAGGCCAGGGAGATAATCCAGCTTTCTTGATGATGCCGGTTAATCCCTGCCTCAAATTACTCGAACCCGTGATTTCTCTTGAGAAGATGAACTTCTCGCCTTTCTTGGCAATTTTAAATGCTTCCAGTAATGGCTCTAATATCTGAGGAAATAATGGAATCCATCGATGATCTTTTCCTGGAATATGTTCTGTCTTCGAAGATAGAACCCGTATTTTCTTTTCATCCCAAAAGACATCTTCCCATTTTAACCCAACCAATTCGGATGGTATTCTCAAACCTCCAAACCGTGCCAATGAGAAAATCAACCGCCATTGCAAGTCTGGGCAGGCATCCAAAACCTTTTGGCTGGTTCCTTTGTCTACAAAGAAAAGTCTTTTGGGGTTAGCCTGACTTGGAATCTTTAGTTTGCGAAATGGGTTTTTAGTGATTAAACCCATATCAACTGCATGCTCAAAAAATTGTTTAGCGTTGGTAAGATCTTTGCCAGCCGTTCCGCCTGCATAGTTGGTAATCAAAAACACTTTAAGGTTCTTAGCATCAGCAGGGGTTATCGAACGAATATCTGCTAATGGGTCAAGAAACTTGAGAATTCTTTTTTTTGAGCCGTTTCTATTTTTTCGGGTCCATTCCTTAACATCTGTTCTAGATGCATTGTAAGCGTCAATAAAGGCTCCTAAGTGGGTGTCTTTAATTGCTTCCAATAAGCCAACATTCACAAGTTTTTTATGCAGGTTAGTTCCAATGATTTTGGATACCCACTTAGAAATGGTTTCGGATTCCTCGATCCTTGCGTTACGGTTTCGGATTCGTACAAGATCTCCAACCTTTTCGCAAAGGCGTTTCGCTTCTCTAGGTTCCATTTTTCCAGCATAGATGGTCTTACGGTTGCCATGAAGCATAAACTGAATGCTGTAGGTTTCCTTCTTTGATTTTGAGAGACTAGCCATTGTTGGGTATCCTTTCCAATGTGTTTAAGCCAATGTGTTTAGATTCTAAACTTTAATTTTATGTGCCATTTTGAGGAAGTCTTCCAAATCCTTAATTCGTATCAATACGGCTCTGTTTAACTTCGTATAAGGGATTTGCCCCGATTTAATAAGATGGTGCAAGGAGGTTCGCCCTATATTGAGCATTTTTGCAGCTTCGTTCATCCTCACTGCTAATGGAGTTATTGACGTTTTATCTTGTGGATTCATTATGTCGCCTCATAAGTTTTGGTGATTAAGTCAAAGGTCTTGTTGTTTTGAAACTAGGTGGTGTAAAGAGCCTGAGGGTGGGTCGATGTTTCCACTTTCCTCCTCTCCCTCTCATTGGGGTGATTAAGCGAAGAAACCCTTTCAGCTAAAATTTATGGGCTCTTATTTTGGCGAAGCATTGTTTTCCTCCTTTATAAAAGATTGACTAAAGAACCATTTAACACTATTATTTCATATAGATGACACCGATCTGTTGTAACGCTAATTAGTGTGCNNNNTGTCCTACACCAAAGATTCTAGCTTTTTTTAGAACTTATGCAAGCTTAAAAAATAAAAGGGAGGAAAATTATGACGACGGATCGATTACCTGTGAATTACCGCCCTAGCAGATTAACCAACACTTGGCTCGAAACTGCTTCCGGCAAATTACAGATTTCTAAGAGCGTGCTCGCCAAGCAATTGATGCTTTTGGCGAGACATAATCTCGATGGAAGGTACCATCCTTTTGTAACCCAAATGGTATGGACTAAAAACCGGCATGATCCTGATCCCAAATCAGTGAAGAATGCTGATGATTTTGAACATTGCTGCAATCATATTGCCGATTCATTCCAGCAGTTCATAACCTTAGGATTGCAGGCTGATGAGAATTCGCGTTGCGGGGCCATTTTTAAAATCATCTGGATGTATTGCAATAAGCACGATAATAATTTTCGAGATTTCGATCTAAGTTCTTTTGGCGAAGACCTCGCTCGGGATCGGTTGCTTGAAATAGCCCGGCAGCATGAACCTCGGATGATGTCCTAATTATTCTTGTTCAAACCGTGGTTTTAAAAGCCAGTGACAGTTTTACTCATAAAATAGAATATGAAGCTCAAGGTATCATGTTTCAATTTTCCTATGAAAAAGCATCGAGGCTTTGGTTTTAAAGATGCTGGTCCTGGCTTAAGGTTTTGTTCATTGGGTTGCGCCCGGGTTTCATTACACTTAGATTAAAACCCATTCTTAAGGTCTGGAACCGAGCCATAAAATGCGCTTAACCAAGTTGCGAAATCAAGATAAGTTGTAACCCTTTTGTTTTCAGCATCTTAAAACTTAATGTGTTAATTCAGCAAATAGTTATGTTCCGGTAAGCTTGTATCAACAACATTACCTGAAAATGATTTGTTGAGAATTACGCGCCGCATTTGTTAAGGATGGCGAACAACAGTTTTGTGGCAATCTCAGGTATCTGATAGGGGTAAGGGTTATTTCGAAGCAGTAACATAGTCGTCAGTCATCGAATATTAATTCAAGCATGGGTTCATGACCTCCGGAATGCCGAGGCGGTTATCTAGCGCCCAAGGTCACACCGAATAGAGGTTTAGACAGGGTGAAATCTCAACCTAAATTGGAATCGAGATTCTTCAATACTTTATTTAGTCTAATTTTCCTTCGGGGATACTTTCTAATACCAAAGCAAAAAGCAGTAAAGCAGTAAGGGGGCAAAGCAGTAATTACGGATTCCTCGCCAAGCGAAACCCAGGGTGGAGGATGTACCTATCGAACGGCGAGTTGCTTTGCCGGTAGGAAGAACGAGCTTGCGATACACCGTAGTCGAAAGACCCGCCCCGCAACACACGTTTTTCTCCCGTTATTGGCCCCATCGGATCTTTTATGTCGCCATTCTGCAAAGAACCGAACCAATCCTCGCACCATTCCCAAGCATTGCCATGCATGTCATAAAGTCCAAAAGCATTTGGTCTGTAACTACCTACTGCTTTTATGCTGTCGCTATCAATATTTGCATCACTCTTTGTAAGGATTCCTCCAAATGAATAAGCAGTACTTGTTCCCGCTCTACACGCATATTCCCATTCTGCCTCGTAAGGTAATCGGTAACCACCTTTTGTACTGGCATTCAACTTATTAATGAATTCCTGGCAATCTCTCCATGAAACACTCGTTACCGGTAATTTGGCTCCTTTGATTTTACTTGGATTATCTCCCATTAACGGTTCCCACTGCTCCTGCGTTACTTCAT
>DBCB01000304.1:4894-5014 GCA_002303765.1 Planctomycetaceae bacterium UBA969 | reverse complement strand
TGCAGGTTGGCAGGGCGATTTTGTTGAAGAATTATTGGTTGAGAGCTGGAAGCGTAAGCGACGGTTGACGTAGACCATCGCAGGAAAGGCAGAAGAATTTGCCACGGACGAACACGGAAA
>DBCB01000304.1:2138-4810 GCA_002303765.1 Planctomycetaceae bacterium UBA969 | reverse complement strand
TTATTAGGTCAGAGCCGGAAGCGTGAGCGACGGACTTCAGAAAAGAGAAAAAATATATGGATGGAAGTTAAAATAATATAAATGTATCTTGATATCTTTCTTGTGGGTGGGTATACTTCTTTTAGTTGCATATTTTCCTAAAGGTTCTTTTCTTAAAGGGGTATTTATCATGAGAATTAAAGTCTTGGCTGAAAATCTTGCGCGAGAATGCCTCTCCGACCTTATTGCTTCGGATTTGATGGCACAGCCCCCGATTTCCCTTTTGGCTGAAGCTTCCATCCCCGAGGCTTTGGAGTTTTTTACCCTGCGGGGTTTCCATGCTGCGCCTGTCATTGACGCCGCTGGCAGGCCGGTTGGCGTTGTCAGTGTCACCGATCTTTTACGCCATGATCTCGATAAGGGTACCCATCCTAGTCATGAAGATAGTTGTTGTTCTCGTAAATCGCTTCCCGAGGGATTTAGTGTAGAAGAGGTGGATACCACCAAGGTGGAAGATATTATGACTAACGCAATTTTTGCTCTTTCCCCTAGCACTAAGCTTCCAGATATCATTAAAAAAATGCTCGAGTTAGATGTTCACCAATTATATGTGGTCAATCACGATGGACTTTTAGTAGGTGTTATTAGCACCTCCGATATCATGCGGGTTCTTTATAACATGCTTTCTTGATAACCATTTCTTTAGCTTTTGTGTTATTAGAAAAACTCTTATCGCTTTACTGTTTTTACAGAGCGATAAGAGTTTTTTTTATCTTCATTTAAATATCAATCATTAACTTGGGTTGCCTTGATAATGCGTTATGGGTTATGGTTCCTGTTGGATCGCTTTAATTAATTTTATAAATGAATAACTTTTCGAGTTATCTCTTAAAGGGATGAAATGAAAAACCACTTTGGAATTGTAATCATAATGGTTTTGGGTTTAGTGGGCTGTAGCAAAGAAAACCCACAGCAACTTAAGAAGGAACCCGTAAAGATAGAAGTTACCCCCAAGGAAGCGGAAGCTATTGTTGAAGCTTTAGAAAAAGATATGGTGTTAATCTCCGCCGGGAAATTTAAGATGGGGCTTCCAGGCCAAGAGCATGAAGTTACTCTTACCAAACCCTATTACATGGGCAAGTATGAAGTAACACAGGAACAATGGGTTGCTTTAGGCTGCGAAAATATTAGCGTTTACAAAGGTGCAAAGTTGCCTGCCATTAATGTTTCCTGGTTTGATTCTCAGGAATTTATCAAGAAGTTAAACGCAAAGACGGCTGGTGGTTATAGGCTTCCAACAGAGGCTGAGTGGGAATATGCCTGCAGGGCTGGAACAACAACTGCCTATTCATTTGGTGATAAAATCACACCTAAAGATGCAAATTATAATGATTCCAAAATAGGTAAACCCATGAAAGTAGGTAGTTACTTTCCTAATAAGTTCGGCCTTTACGATATGCATGGCAATGTATGGGAGTGGTGCGAAGATTGGTACGCAGCGTACCCCAAGGAATCGGTGATAGATCCGATGGGGCCAGAAACAGGAACTTACCGTGCTCTGCGTGGCGGTGGTTTTCTTACGGATGATTCTTCTACTTTATCTTTTGGCAGGATTCACCTACGCACCCCAGATCTTCGGTATGATGGTATAGGATTTCGTTTGGCGAAGACAAAATAATTACACCTCTGGATAATTCTTTTAATCGAACTTGTAAAACATAGAGATTATGTGCCGAAAAGTGTTTCGGTGCAGTCTTCGAATCGTATAATCATCCATTGCAAGACATAAGCCTAGGGAAACATTTATGTTGGATGGTTATCAAATTCTTGGCCAATGCATTGATGCAGGGTTTTAAATGACAACTCCGCCTATTCAGCGTATAACTTCGCGCGAAAACCCGATGGTCAAGCGATTACGTCAGCTTTCTGGCCAAAGTAATTTTTATCGAACGCACGGACATTTCTGGCTAGAAGGCGATCATTTATGCAGTGCTGCTTTGTCGCGTGGGCAAACGGTGACACAAGCTTTTTTTTCCGAAAGCCTTTGGGAATCCCAAAGTAAACTTTGGTTGAAATGCGCACCAGTGATTACCCTTTTGCCCGATGCTTTGTTTTCTTTCATCAGCGGTTTAGAGTCGCCTTCGCATATGGGTTTTTTGTTGGAACTACCAGAACAAAAACCCATAGAGCCTGCGTTGCTGACCGTGGTGCTCGATCGTTTGCAAGATGCAGGCAATGTGGGTTCCATCTTGCGCAGTGCAGCAGCGTTTGGTGTTAAGCAAGTGTTGGCATTAAAGGGAACCGCAGCGCTTTGGTCGCCTAAAGTTTTACGCTCTGGCATGGGTGCACATTTCGGCCTTCAATTACTTGAGGGCTTATCCGAATCCGATCTTGATGCCTTGGTTGTTCCTCGCATTGCAACCAGTTCCCATCAAGGCCCATATTTGCATGAGTGGATGCACCATTCAGACTGGCCTCATCCTTGCGCCTGGCTGCTTGGTCATGAAGGGCAGGGCTTGTCAGAATCCTTGCTTTTAAGTGCGAAGCATTGCGTTCGCATCGCCCAACCAGGTGGTGAAGAATCTTTAAATGTAGCTGCCGCTGCAGCTATTTGCCTTCATGCCAGCGCTAGTGTTTATCTAAGTGCGCAAAAAAACTCTTAATACAAAAGTGGGAAATTGGAATAGTACTTA
>DBCB01000304.1:0-2125 GCA_002303765.1 Planctomycetaceae bacterium UBA969 | reverse complement strand
TTGCAACTTTCAAAAAGGACTTTGACATGACTGTGAACAATACCCGCCGAGAATTTATTAAGGCATCTACCGCAGGATTGCTTCTTCCCATTTCTGTTACTGCAGCCGATCCCAAACTTATTAATGTAGTGGTATGGGATGAACGCCAGCCGGCGCAGAAACAAGCATACGATAATTTCTTGGGAAACCAGATCGCCAATCACCTTAAGAACTTGCCTGGCCTTGCGGTAAAATCGGTGACCATCGATGAAGATGAGAAGGGGCTATCGCCTGTGCATATGCGCGGTTGCGATGTTCTTATTTGGTGGGGTCATGCTAGGCAGGCCGAGATTACACCTGAGATGGCCAAGGCGCTGATCCAGCGTATTAAAGATGGAACCTTATCATTGATTGCGCTGCATTCTGCGCATTGGTCTACACCTTTCGTAGAGGCGATGAACGAACGCACCAAGCTTGATGCTGAGAAATTGTTGAAACGCAATGGTGCGAATGTGGAAATCACGTATGCCAATCCGCCCAAGCGTTATACGGTTCCCGGTGCAGGGGATAAGATTACGCCTTACATTGATTTGCGCAAGTTTCCGGATGGCACCGAGAAAGCGACCGTGTACAAACCGAACTGTTGTTTCCCTGCGTATCGAGCGGATGGTAAGCCTAGCCAGATTCGGATTCTCAAGCCCGAACATCCGATCGCCAAGGGGCTACCTGCGTCATTTGAAATACCGCAAACGGAAATGTATGCCGAGCCTTTTCATGTGCCTGAACCAGACGAAGTCGTGCTGGAAGAGCGTTGGGCGAGTGGCAATTGGTTTCGCAGTGGCATGGTTTGGAATCTTGGCAAGGGTCGGGTATTTTACTTCCGCCCTGGGCACGAGACCTATGCGGTGTTCAAAGAGAAAACGGTGCTTCAACTTTTAGAGAATGCAACCCGCTGGCTGGCCCCAAAATCTGAGTAAGCAACTCATGGTTCATTACGTGATCAAAAATTTCAGAGCCAAAATTTCCAAGAGTGTCGATATGTTAATTTTGTTTTTCTAATAACTTAATTAAGATCATTTGGTTCTTCGCCAGCAATGGCGTAGAATTATGATTAAGGAATCATTTTCTGTTGGGCGATTAACGTGATCGCCTAATTTGCATCTGCCAAATCGGAAATCATCACCTTCGCTTTCTGGTAGCTGCGTGTGGCTACCAGATCCGATCGGCGGTCCTTTCTTTAAAGGCCACACAGAATCGGAGTTGGTGTATGTGTTTTTCTGCTGAAGCCAGCTTTAGTTTGTCTGTAGCCTTGTTATCAGCTGGAGTGTATTGCTTAAAAAACGCACTTAGCAAAAATCGTTTATTACTACCTGTTGCGATCGTCCCGTTTTTGTTTGCTGTTCAACAGTTTTCAGAAGGGTGGGTTTGGATTGGCCTTCGCTGGGATAATGCTGAATTGGTGAGGATTTTCGCTTTGGTGTTTTTAGCGTTTGCCATAGTCTTTTGGCCGTTTTGGGTTCCTTTCTGCGCATTCGTAACCGGGAACAGGAAAGAAAAGATATTTTTTGGATTTCTAAGCGCCCTTGGTTTAGTGGTTGGACTTGGAGTTTATGTTCCGCTTTTTATTAATGTTGATTCGCCAGTGGCTGATGTGATAAATCATGCGATTCATTACAATGTTTCTAGATCGACAACTTTTCAATTTGTTCCCGTATTGCTTTGGGAAGCAATGTATATTCTCATCATCGCTTCGCCCCTTTTCGCCTCGAATGATACGAAAATACTTTATCTTGGTATAGCCATCGTTCTTTCAGCAGCGATCAGTTATCTTGTATTCTGGTTTGCTTTTGCATCGGTGTGGTGCTTCTTCGCGGCTTTATTGTCGCTGTATTTATGCATCGTCTTTCGCAATTTACCCGCACTCACTTTTAAGCAGCAAACTGACTGAACACCTCAAAAGAATCTGATCCACTGCTGTACATCAGGAAAAGGAATCTGTTCAGTTCTTTAATCTTTTCTATTTCTTGCATGACATTGGTAGCAGATTAGGTACGTGTAGATTTAAATAGACGCTTGAAACACTGTACCCTAAAGTTAAGGCCTTATTGTTTTACTTTATCACCAGAGGTGAAAGATGAAAAGAATA
>DBCB01000099.1:210-6125 GCA_002303765.1 Planctomycetaceae bacterium UBA969 | reverse complement strand
GAAATCGCCCGGGTTTTGATCGGGTTCCACCTCTTGCCAACCCTATTGCGGGGCCGGTTTTTATCGAGGGCCTAGAGCGTGGTGATACTCTTGTTGTAAATATTCATGAAATTGAAGTTGAAAAAACTTCGTGGGTTGCGATTGGGCCGAAACGGGGCCCATTGGGAGAATCTACTCGTTGGCCCGAACTTTCTAGCGAATACACCACTATGGTTTTTAAACATTCGGTTGGCCCAAGTGGCACAACCATGGATGGTACTCTTCATTTTAACGATAAAATTTCTTGGCCCATTACTCCTTTTGTTGGAACCCTAGGCGTTGCACCTGATCGCGAAGTTGCAACCAGTATTGATGGGCAGGGCGATTGGGGCGGGAATGTGGATATCCGCGATTGCAAGCCGGGGAATAAGGTTTTTCTTCCTGTTTATCATCCTGGTGGCCTCTTCTATCTTGGAGATGTTCACGCCAGCCAGGGCGATACCGAATACACGGGAACTGCTGCAGAAACTCAATCAACGGTGCGACTTTCCTTCGATATCATCAAAGGGAAAAGGCCCCCCGGTATGCGCATTGAAACTCCCAGTTCGATCATTGCAATTCATGCTTACAGGCCCTTGGAAGAAGCTGTGCATCAGGCTACCATTTTTCTCATGGATTGGTTGATATCGACCTATGGCTTTTCACCTGCAGATGCCTATTGCCTTGTTAGTACATGCCCAGATTTCAGAATTAATGTTTATCAGATGTGCAAAATCGGCAAACTAAGTTATGTTGCAGGGGCTGAACTTCCTAAATGCTATCTTCCCAAAAGTTGAAGCAGGTCTTCTAGCGATTGGCCTTCCTTGATTTCGAATGTTTGTATCCCCAATTCTTTTGCTGGGTGAATGTCGTTTTCTGGGCTATCGCCCACCATCAGAATTTTATCAAATGAATTTCCCGATGATGTTTTCAGATGTTCAAAGAAATGATTGGAAGGCTTTTTATAACCAACCAGCGAACTGATGATGAGCCATTTGCAATTGCATAGTTCTGGTTTGCTTTTGACAATCGATTGCAGTCTGAGGTCGAAGTTTGATGCGATTCCCCAGTCAATTCCAGCATTTTCAAGAAACTTAAGAATAGGGATTGTGCCGGGATAAAGGTCCCAAGCGTTGGGCTGGGCATAATGTTGGAAAAGATCTTTGAAGATGGGAGTGGTGTTTTTTAGATCGGGAAAGCATTCTGATACTATCAATTCCCAGCGTTCGAATTCTCTTGCTTCATTCGTTTTGCAATCTAGGCTCACATCTTTCAATTCTTCTTTTTTAAAAGATTCGTAAAACAGGTTTTGAATACTATCTTTGGAAATAGTAGAACCATGCTTGTTGCCATAAAGATGATAGGTTTCATCAACAGGGGTTGCTGGTTTTAAAAGAGTTCCGACAGCATCAAAGAATACTACGCTTGGTTTTTTTATCATGTTTATTGCTCATCAAATTTCGATTTAGACTCATGCCGTTCCGTATGAGAATCATAGGATATATGCTGGCGAAACTCATACCTGTTATACTACAGGAATAATTTCGACAAGGCGGTTTGCCATGGTAAACTATGGCACATGAACCGTTTGTTTTTTTGAAGAAAGTGCTAGGAGAAGAAGATGGCAAAGACCAAGGGCGAACAATTTGCTGGCGTAACGGTGGCAATCATCACCCCATTCAAGAATGGCGAAGTTGATTATGTTGCTCTGAAAAAGCTGGTCGATTGGCACGCAGAGCAGGGCACCGATTGTATTGCACCTGTAGGCACAACGGGCGAATCTCCAACCCTTGACCATGATGAGCATGACAAAGTAATCAATACTGTTGTTCAGCAGGCCGCGGGCCGTTTGAAAGTCATGGCAGGCACCGGTTCAAACTCAACCAAAGAAGCAGTCCGCTTGACCAAGCATGCTAAAAAAGCTGGCGCTGATGGCTCACTCCTTGTAGGCCCCTATTACAATAAACCAACCCAAGAAGGGTATTATCGCCATTACAAAGCCGTTGCTGAAGAAGTTGGCCTGCCTATTGTTGTTTATAATATTCCAGGCAGAACGGGTTCTAATATTTTTCCTGAAACAATTATCAGGCTTGCAGAATTACCTCAAATTGTTGCAATAAAAGAAGCTACAGGCAGTATGGATCAGGCAACTCAGATTGCATGTGGATGTGATCTCACCATTTTAAGTGGCGATGATAGTCTTACTTTGCCCTTGATGAGTATTGGTGGAAAAGGTGTGGTTTCGGTAGTTGCCAATATCATTCCCAAAGATATGAAAGCTTTGGTAAAAGCATTTAACGATGGCAAACTTGAAGAAGCCCGAACCTTGCACAAGAAACTGTTTAGCCTTTGCAAAGATCTTTTAGGCGTTGCAACTAATCCTATCCCTGTAAAAGCAGCCATGCGACTACTGGGCCGTGACACAGGCGAAGTAAGGCTACCCCTGTACGAACTTGATGAAGCAGGGGTTAATAAAGTAAGTCAATCCCTGAAGGCTTATGGTTTACTTTGAGAATCAATCGCTATCGGTTTTATGCCGGTAGTGTTGACGGGTTGGTTTTGATCAGCGATGGCTGGCGGATTAGTTTCCGCCAGCGGCTCAATTTTCCAATCGTCGTAATAAACAGTTCCCAAACCGGTTAAAGCCAAAGTGACATTAATCACACCAGTATTAGGCACCCTGCGATAGAAGGTGTAATGGCGCCAATCTGTAGCAGCGGTAAGCCGGATGCCCAAGGGTTCGCCGCCTGCAGAGTCAAAGAATAATGCTCCATCAGCAGAGCCTTTGATTTCCCTAGGAATTTTGACCCATCCGGAAATACGTACGAGGCTACCTGGTTGCATTTTAACAGCAGGGCTATAAATGCCTAGAAAAGCACGCTCTAGTGCTGCTTGAGGTAGAAGAGGGTTTTTGGGTGTAATCTGCAGCATTAAAGATTGCTTGCCACTTCTTGCAGCATCGGCAACCCTGCGAGCCGTTTGATTGATTTCATCTAAAGAGGGCACTTCCTGTACCACCCAACCTTGGGGAACTTTATCAGCAGCAAGTTCAAAGTCACCATCAGGCAAAACATTTTCTAAAAGCTTTGCAGCTTTGATTTCTTCCCAAAACTTGTAATGGTCGGGCAGAGAGAAAAAGCTGATTGAATAAGGAGTAGCGACAGGGGAATCAAGATCGCGCAAGGCTTGTTCCCAAGCGGTTCGCATAAGAATGCGCAGAGGCCTAAGGGCCCGCTGTGCTGTAGCATAGGCTTCAGCGTATTCGCCGTTACGCCTATGATTAAGGCTTTCATTTATATATTCACGCGATTTCTTCAAAAGCATTTGAGAATCAGCAAGATGCTTGCCTGAAGATTCAAGCTTAGTTTGGACCGTTATAACCTTGGTGAATTCTTCCTCTGCCAAGTCGTGTGCCCACTGGGCGGAAAGCTTGGCCATTTTTCGTTGCAGATCCTGCCAGCGAACTACCAACCCTGTAGGGCTGAGGTCGGAAGTTAATACCACGGGCGTTGCTAGGCTGAATTCTTTGATTGTTACTTTAATCCCGCCCACCACGCGTTTCCAAGGGATAGATTTAACTTGCCCGGGGGTAACTTCCCAAGCTTGGCATCCAATCGGTGCTTGAGGAATGATAATGGAAAGTTCGGTTGCGCCGCCTTGCGGAGGTACAAACTGTGTACCTTTGCCCATCCACATGGGAAGGACGAGAATGCCCTTTTCGCTGCGCAAAATTGCTGCTTTAACATCGGGCAGGGAAGTATCAACCCAAGTAGGCTCTTCGGTTTCAACAAGAATGGGTTCAAGTAATTGAAGCTCTTGGTTTAATAATGCCAAGGCGAGTAGGCGATCTCTGCCACCGTGGCTATCTGCAAGGAATTTGTCGGACCAAAAGCCAACACCTTTGCAACCTGCGCCAATGGCAGCGTATGTCAGCAACCGTATTTGTTCGGGGTGCGGGCCGCTGGGTTCATCAATTTTTGTTTGTACATCTTTCGCAGAAACATATTGAAGATACCAGTCGGGAAGGTGAGTTTGTATCCAAGTCCAAGTGTAGGTACCGGGCTGTGCCAGCCTTCTTTTTTGCAACAACCAATCGCGATAAGCGGGGAGTTCCATGGTTGTGAACAAAGGCCAGCGGTGAGCACCTAACATGATCTGATCGACACTACGCGAGTAGCGTTGGAAGCCATCCCAGACATCAGCTGCAAGCGGCCGCGTTGGGTCTGCGTTTCGTAGTGATTGCGCAGACCTACTTACCAAACTGTTTTTTTCAAACTGAAGGTTGCTACCCAGATCCCAGCAAAGCACTGCTTCCTGCTCTAGAAATCTAGCAACTTTTTTACCCACGGCCTGCTGGCTTGTAAGTTGGGCTGGCACCCCGTTCGAATCGTCTGCGCCTGGAAGTTGCATCATGGGAACAATCCAAAACCCTTGATTAACAGCTTCTTCTAAAGTGGAATTAGCAACCGATTCATCTAGCCAAACCGTGTTGAATCCTGCATCTCTTAAAGTTTTGAGTGGGGTACCTGTATGCCTGATGCCCCGCAAAAAGAATTTTTGCCCGCTAACTAATAACTGGGTACCTTTAAGCTGCACTTCAGAGCTACGGCGTGTAAGGGTTTTCCCCGGAACTTCTTCAGGAGTTTTAGGTGAAGAGGAGGCTTTCTGCTCTAAGACAGGGCCGATTTCCATGTCATCAATCCAGACATCGGTTTGCCCAGGACCACCATATAAATTCAAAAATAGGCGATCCACATAAGCATCTGCCATTACAGGGTCCCTACCTGTTTCAGCGCGATACAGATTCACTTGCTCGCGTAATCTTTTCATGGGTTGACGCAGTGTGAGTTGTTGCCATCGCCCGGTTAATTGGTAAATGTCACCTTTCATGGTGAGTGTTAATGGCTGGTCAAGATTCTTAGGGTCGCGCTCTTTGGGGAGAACAACTCTGCAGAAAAGTTGCATCCCTGGGCGGTTGGCTTTCACCCAAAGACTGATATTGAGTTCATCGGTAACCTGAGCCTGTCCGAAGTCGTAAAAGAAATGAGCAAATTGGCCATTTCCTGCAGTGAATTGAATGAGTTCGCTCTTCTGTCCGGTGTGGGCAGATTCATCTGAAAGTTGATGTTTAATTAGTGCGATACTAGCATCGGATTTCCCCTGTCGAAAGAATGTTTCTTTTCCTTCAAAGCCGAATTGCAGTACCTGTTGAGCAAATACAAATACTTTCAAACACAAAAGGAAAATAAACACGCCTAACCATTTTGATAATAAGCTATGCCTCACGGGGCACTCCTTACCGACTGAGGTAAATTGATCAACAATTGCCTAGGGCATAGCAAATTAAAACGATTAGGCCAAGCGCAACCGTAAAAGTTAAGCGTGAAAACAGGGTGAATGGGCGGGCAGGGAGGGCTCTCGCAGGCATTATTAAGGTAAAAATTTTGTTTTTAAATGTTGGCAGGCGATATCTCGTTGAGATGCCAATTTTAATATGAGGCATTACAAGTTTACATTTCGAGAATAATTTATGAAGAAATATGAAATTTTTCTAAGATTTTGCTAGGAATTTGCTCTCATCGATTGCATTCTAATACATATAGATAAAGGCCAAAGGGGCTTTTGTTTAAAACAACTTTACTGTTGATTTATTACTGTTCGAAAGGAAGACTACTGTGAACAAGTTCTACGCTTTGATGATTACCGCTGGTGTGATTGCTTCTGGTGTTGTTGGCTGTGGTGGCGAAGCCCCAAAGAAGGAAGAAAAGAAGAGCGCTCCTGTTGCTCCTGCTAAGAAAGAAGAAGGCAAGAAGGAAGAAGGCAAGAAAACTGCTGCTCCTGAAGTAAAGAAGGAAGAAGCCAAGAAGGAAGACAAGGCTCCTGAAGTAAAGAAGGAA
>DBCB01000099.1:0-152 GCA_002303765.1 Planctomycetaceae bacterium UBA969 | reverse complement strand
AGAACCTAAGAAAGAAGAAAAGAAGTAATTTCTTGATTTTCTTTTGATCGTTTGTAATCTTTATAAATATATGAGCCGAGTCGTTAGCCCGGAAGACTCGGCTTGTTTTATACCCGGGCGGTATTCCAGGTCTTACTGGATTAACTCAAAGG
>DBCB01000272.1:8838-9171 GCA_002303765.1 Planctomycetaceae bacterium UBA969 | reverse complement strand
AGGATTTTATCTAGGTTTTCATCTTCAACAGTTTCCCGGGGAGATTGCGATTTCTTGGAACCCGCCAAGGCTAAAGGCAACCAGTTCGCAGGGCCGCCAAAGAATGACTTTTCGGGCTTTTCTGTGCCAAATTGCACAAGTGTGAAGGGGGGCGGGTAACTATTTCTGCTTTTTTCCTTCCACTTGCGATTAAAGTAATAGTCCAAAGGGCTAAAAGTTTGATCACTGGAAACATTTTTAAGCTTAAGCCTAAGAACCAAGGAATCCCCCTTGCAAGGTTCTGCTTTAGAGAAACCCGAAACCAACACCGAAACCGTTGCTTTTTCCACCGCA
>DBCB01000272.1:8415-8774 GCA_002303765.1 Planctomycetaceae bacterium UBA969 | reverse complement strand
CCGATTTTAGTGCGCAAATGGGCAGGTACAATCGTTTGGGTGGTTTCCTTATCATGATTGAATCGTATTTTGGTGCGTTTTGCACCCGGGTTATCACCATCCACATCGGGAATGTATTCAAGCGGATGCAATGGGCCTGCAGTCTTCATGCGAACCAAAATGAGAATAAGAATTGCGGTAGCCATCACGCTGTAGGAAAGCAGCGAGAAAAAAATAATCGGCATAGCCATCGATTTTGAGGCTACAGGCCTTTTGCGGGCAGCTTCCCCAGTAATGGAGGGGGCATTATCCCATGGAGCAGGGGCAGCACTTTCGCTTTGAATCGCGCCATTGGTTTCAGTGTTGAAAATTTCCGTAGT
>DBCB01000272.1:2440-8337 GCA_002303765.1 Planctomycetaceae bacterium UBA969 | reverse complement strand
GTTTCCTGAGATTTGTCACTACCAGGGAACGATAAAATTTCCCGGGGCAACTCTTCTGGAGCGGGGTTTTCGGGTGAGGGAGACTGATACTTAAAATTCATTATATCGGTTTCGGGCTCTTCTGCTTGAACTGGGGCAGATGGTGGCGCTTCAGGGCTTCCTCCAGCATTAATCATTGGTAGCATCTGAATAGTTTGGCAATGGGGGCAGCGCATTTGCTTGCCCAGAAAGTCTTCGGTAATACCCATCAGTTTAGTACAAGAAACACATTTAAAATGATAAATGCTCATGATTATCCTTTTACTTCTTCGTATAAATGTAGCCTGATTTTATCGAGGGGCGATGCAAGCTTATCCTGAATGCCTGCCGACAATTCCAACCAATCCACCGAACCCACAACCTTCCTACCCGCTTTGTCGCCTGTCTTTTCAAAAGGCAACACTGCTAAAAGGGGAACAGCAGATCGCAGCAAAAATTCAACAGGATTATGAATCGCTGCCAGATCCAAGGCTTCTTCGGTTTCCGACATAACCACTCCAGCCACCACCAACCCATATTGCCTTGCAACTTCTAGGGTCAGAAGCAAATGATTTAGTGTTCCCAAACTTCTGCGGGCAACAACAATGATGGGATATTGCAACCTTTGTGCGAGATCAGCTATTGATTCAGTATCTGTCAAAGGACAAAGTAATCCGCCTGCTCCCTCAACAATAGCAAACGTATCGCCACATCGCTTTTCCACTGCAACTGCAAGTGCTTCAATAGATAAATTTGAGCCTTCAAGCTTGGCAGCCAAAGCGGGACTTGCTGGGATTTCAAAGCACCACGGAGTGATTGCAGCCAAATCTTTATCACCCGCAGCACGGCTTAATGCCAAAGTATCTTCGCTGAAAAGAACGCCTTTCGAATTGCGCTGGCAACCTGTGGCAATCGGTTTACAAACCTTAACATCAACCCCTTTAGAGATCATTGAACGAGCCAAAAGAGAAGCAAAGCGAGTTTTGCCTACGCCTGTATCAGTGCCAGTAATAAAAAAGCCAGCCATCAGCAATCAGCCCCCTTGGCCGGATAATTGTTGCGAAAATTCCATCAGACAATTGTAAAGCACTTCGCCTATGCGATCCACTAATTCTTCAGGTATTGCAAGAGGTGGCATAAGAACCACCACATCCCCAAGCGGCCTGATCATAAGGCCATGTTTGCCTGCCAGCATGCAAATAGCATGGGCGGCATTGATATTTGCAGGAAAAGGCATGCGAGTTTCGCGATTGCCAACCAACTCTATCCCAATCATCAGGCCCGATCTGCGGATATCCCCCACAAAAGAAAACTCCCATAAGCGATCCAAATGCCTTTGCATTCTTTGCCCTTTAGCTTCAACTTGGGCCAAAACGCCATTATCCGCCATTAACAGATCTAGGCTGGCAATTGCAACTGCAGCACCCAAAGGGTTGGCAGTGTAAGTATGCCCATGCTGAAAGGTTTTATCTTCTTTGCCCGGTTCATTCAAAAAAGCGTTGAAAACTTCTTCGGTTGCGAGGGTCGCTGCCAGGGGTAGGTATCCACCTGTAATTCCCTTCGCCAAGCAAAGAAAATCGGGCACTACTTCTTCCTGTTCGCAGGCAAAAAGCGTTCCAGTTCTGCCAAACCCAACCGCAACCTCATCCGCTATCAGCAGCACATTATGCTTTTTGGTAACTTCACGCACGCGCTTTAAAAATCCCTTAGGGGCAGTGACCATGCCTGCAGCCCCTTGCACCAAAGGCTCGATCACCACAGCAACCAATTCATCTGCATGCTGCTCGACTAATTTTTCCAACTCCAAGGCACAAGCCATGACGCAACTCTCTGGTTTTAATTGCAGCGGACAGCGATAGCAATAAGGGGCTGGCGACTTTATCGTCGGGAAAAGCAAAGGCTTGAACATATCATGAAAACGCCCGAGATCCCCAATACTGACATCCCCCATCGTGTCGCCATGATAGGCCATCCCCAGCGCAAGAAACTTGGTTTTATTTTTTCTTGGATTAGGGCACTGATGCCAGAATTGGAATGCCATCTTCAATGCGACTTCAACAGCGGTTGCTCCGCTATCCGAATAAAACACACGGGTCAAGCCCTTGGGGGCTAGTTCGATTAGCCTCTTGGCGAGTATGGTTGCCGGCTCGTTAGAAAGGCCCAAAAATGTGCTATGAGCAACCTTCTGCAATTGTTCCCTTAGCGCATTATCCAACTCGGGAACTTGATGGCCATGCAAATTGCACCAAAGAGAAGAAAACCCATCGATGTATTCGTTGCCAAACTGATCCACCAAAAAAAAGCCCTGCGCCTTGGTAATGATGATGGGCTGGCTTTTTAAATAAGACTCCATGGGCGTAAAAGGATGCCAGTTGTAAGCTTTGTCCCAGAGTTCAAGCTGCATCGCAGTTTCATTCATGCCAAAATAAGTTCCAAGTTAAGGAGTTGGATAATCGTAATAAGAAGAACACACCACCTATTTTACTGATTTGTTAAGACCTTTAGTACGATTGTACCGCCTTTACAAATTGCAACCCCCTCCAAAAGGCAAAACAACTCTGCCTTTCACCAAAAAACTATATGAAACCCTTTGAATTAGACGATTTCTAATGTGAGAACTTAGATTTACACCTTTGAAAATTTAGCGACTAAGGAGTCAACCATGGGGAACGGATTCCCAATTTGGTTTGGCATTGCAGCTGGCATCGTGGGCTTCGCCCTGGCCGAAGAAGTTACCAACAAAACTGAAAATACTACACCTACAGCGCCTCAAGTCGAGGCACCTGTTCCGGGCATATTGCCAAAACAGGTGTTCTTAACACCCGATCCGCTTGATTCTATCACCAACCCCATTCCTAAAAGTGTTATCCTCAGAGAGATGGATGGTTTCTGGGTGGGTGTGGATTATTTGAACTGGCGCATTAAAAATGGCCCTTTGCCCAACCCCATGGTTACCTCGGGTTCGCTTTCCGATGCTGTACCCGGTGCGCTTGGCCAGCCCGGCACCCGTGTCCTTGCTGGTGGCAATAGCAGTAACGGTATGGATTACGGCCCATTTTCGGGTATCAGAATGAATGGCGGTTTCTTCCTTGATGACGATCGAATCTTTAGTATCGAGGGCTCTGCCTTTTTACTTGAACAACGATCGTATAACTTCAGCGCTTCAACAAGCGACCTGCAACCAGTTGTCACCGCTCCGTTTTTCAACACCAACGGCATAGCAAACTCGATTTTCGCAACTGTTCCCGATAACCTTACCAGTCTTCCCAACAGCACCATTAACATTTATTCCTATTCCAAGCTTTCCGGTGGCGAAGCTATTGCCAAGGCCAGATTCGGCAACCCAGGCAATGGCTTTTCTTCCAACCTTCTGTTTGGTGGCAAGTTTGCCGAACTCGAAGAAAACCTCATCTACTCAGTTAATTCCCAACGGTCTGCTGGGGGTATCAATACCACCACTCAGGGCACTGATCAATTCCTGACTAGGAACTGGTTTTATGGTGTACAAGTGGGTGGTGGTTTTAATTACGATTACAAACGATTCCATGCCAGCGCGCTTGGTAAAATCGCGCTTGGCCAAACCCAACAGAACATCGCCATCGCAGGCTCCAGAACCAACACAACCAATGGTGTATCTGCTGCCCCTACCGATGGGTTCGTCTATGCCCTGCCCACCAACAACGGCATGCATAACCAATCAGCCTTCTCCGCTATACCAGAGCTTCAATGCCGCCTAGGCTATGATGTCACCAAACATATCCAACTCTATGCAGGGTATGACTATTTTTATTGGACGAGTGTGCTTCGCCCCGGTAATGCGGTGGATTCGGTTATCAACACCAGTCAGCGTAACGGCCAGACCTTGGTGGGCACTCCAAGACCCGAAGCAGTAATGGCACCCTCGGGCATCTGGGCACAAGGTATGACCTTTGGCGTCGAACTGAAATACTAACCTCCAAAAGTATCAACCCTACATCAGCTCCTTATCTTAAGGGGCTGTTGTCGTTTACATACCACCCGATTTAGGCCCCTACTTTATCAAAATAAGATGGTATACGGCTGCAATAAAGGCTATGATTAACTTAGATTGATACTTAAGTTCTATCCCACCTAGGCAAAGTTGTTATGCTATTTAACACGTTTCTAATAATCGGCCTGACTTTTGCAGCAGATCCGCTAGATGATTACCAAAAGGTGATCAAGCCCCTGTTACAATCGCGTTGTTATTCCTGCCATGGGGCCTTGAAACAAAACAGCAAACTGCGCTTAGATACTGTCTCTTTTATTCTTGCAGGTGCGGGCAAATCTAAAATCATTACTCCGGGTAATATTAAGGGAAGCGAATTACTCTCACGCATTACCACGATGGAAGAATCAGAGCGCATGCCTCCAGAAGGCGAACCCGTAACCCCTGCGCAAATCAAAGCGATCGAACGCTGGATTGCAGCGGGCGCCCCCGGGCCTGAAAATGAAAAACCCGAAGTAAGCCCCAAAGACCACTGGGCTTTCAACTCCCCTACAAAAGCTGCTATACCACCCAACACCAACCCGGTCGACTTCTTTACAACAGAGGCTTGGAAGAAAAAGAATCTGCAGCCCCAGCAGACCGCAGGCAAGCGTACACTCCTTCGCAGGTTGTATCTTGATGTGATCGGGTTACCCCCTCTCGAGGCAGATTATCTTTCTTTTATCAACGATTCTTCTCCCGATGCGTATGAAAAAATCGTCGACAAGCTGCTTGCAAGCCAACAGTATGGCGAACGCTGGGGCAGGCACTGGCTCGATATTTGGCGCTACACCGATTGGTGGGGATTAGGCGCAGAGTTACGCAATAGTCAGAAGCACATCTGGCATTTCCGCGATTGGACCATCGAATCACTTAATAACAATCTGCCCTACGATGAAATGGTTAGGCAGATGATTGCTGCTGATGAACTTAGCCCCACTGATGATAAAAAGTTGCGAGCGACAGGCTTCCTCGCCCGACAGTATTTCAAGTTTAATCATAACTCTTGGATGGAAGAAACCGTCGAGCATACCTTCAAAGCATTCATGGGCCTTACCATTAATTGCGTCAGGTGCCATGATCACAAATATGATCCAGTAACTCAGGTCGAGTATTATCAACTGCGCGCTTTTTTCGAACCCTATCAAGTGCGTACCGACATGGTGGCTGGGGAATCCGACTTCGAAAAGAACGGCATCCCAAGGGTGTTCGATTGCAACCTCGATGCACCAACCTACCTCTTTGTGCGAGGCGATGAAAAGAACCCTAAGAAAGATAAAGCCATCCCTCCAGGTGTGCCTTCCTTTCTGACATTAGGCGACTTCAAGATCGAACCGGTGAACCTCCCTACTGAAGCACACGCACCAGAACTCAAGCCCATTGCATTTGAAAACGCAAAGCTTCTTGCAAAGTCAAAAACTGAAGCAGCATCCAAGGCTTATACCTTGGCAGAAGAAGCGCTCAAATCCATTAAGAAACCCGAAGAGAAATCTTTGCTAGAAAAGAAACTAGCATCTGCAAAGCAAGCATTGGAGTTTGCTAACGAGGAAGAAAAAAGCATCGAGCCCCGATGGCTTGCAACCAAAGCAAAACTCCTAGAACCCATGAATGCGGAAACCAAAGCTAAAGCTCTACTAGCATCGAAGGCAGAAAAGCAAACCGCCTTGGCAAAGGCAAGCTTAGATATTCTAAATGCAGAGATCGAACTGCTAACTGCCGTTAAGGGGAAGGAAGATGCTGCAAAGAAAAAAGTGGAAGCAGCTACCAAGGCACAGGAAGTAGCAAGCAAGAATATTGCTACACCCAATGAAGTTTTTACAGCCATCAAAGGATCGATAAAGACACTTGAATCGAACCTCGAAAAAGAAGACTC
>DBCB01000272.1:0-2409 GCA_002303765.1 Planctomycetaceae bacterium UBA969 | reverse complement strand
CACAGGCAGGCGCTCTGCCCTCGCTAAATGGATGACTGATAAATCCAACCCTCTTACTGCAAGAGTTGCGGTCAACCACATCTGGGCCAGGCATTTCGGCAGGCCCCTAGTTGATACGGTTTTCGATCTCGGTCGCAAGGGTGCGCTACCCTCGCATCCCGAACTCCTCGATTGGCTTGCTGCAGACTTCATGCAAAATAATTGGGACATGAAACGATTGCACCGCATCATGCTTACTTCCAAAGCGTATCAGATGAACTCGAGCACTCTGGGCATGGAAAAAAATATCGCCCTCGATCCCGATAACAAATTGCTTTGGCATATGAACCCCCGCAGACTTGAAGCTCAAGCCGTTCGCGATTCCATGCTGCAGCTTGCAGGTAAACTTGATACCACGATCGGTGGCCCAACCATTCCCCCTGCTGCTCAAAATGAATCTAACCGCAGGGCGCTTTACTTCTTCCAATCCCATAACGAACACAATATCTTCCTTATGCAGTTTGATGATGCCAATGTGCTCGAATGCTACAAACGCGAGGAAAGCATCCTGCCGCAGCAGGCACTTACCCTTTCAAACAGCAAGATCGCTTGGTCGATGGCGGAAGCAATCCATGCCCAGCTTCAACAAAAACTTTCGCAAGCAAGCGATAAAGAATTTATACAAGCATCGTTCAGGCTGCTTCTAGGGTCAGAGCCCAACGATGCTGAGATCGCCCAATGCCTTGATATCTTTGCAGCTTGGAACAGTGCAAACCCAGTAAAGCAAAATGCAGCGGGCAGTGCCCGTGCGAGATTGCTTTTGGTTCACTCCCTTATCAACCACAACGATTTTGTAACCGTACGCTAATTGCAATAAGAGGTGTCGCATGAATCATCAACGATGTTCGGGAAATCACCGCAGAGCCTTCCTCGCAGATATGGGCATGGGCTTTACAGGCCTTGCTCTTGGTTCGATGTTGCAAAGCGATGGCATTACCCGTGCTGATTCCTCCCTTCCATGGGCTCCACCCAATGGCAAACCCTCTTCCGCAGCAAAGGCTAAAAGTGTGATCTGGTTGTTCATGAATGGCGGAGTGAGCCATCTTGAAACATTCGATCCCAAACCCGAATTGGATAAATATGCAGGGAAATCGATCGCTGAAACACCCTACAAAGGCACGCAAGACCCCGAGAAACTAAAGCTGGCCCGAGTTACCGTGGTCAACGATGCCAACGGGCAGCAGCGCAACAAACTCTTCCCTACCCAGGTCGGGTTTAAAAAACGCGGGCAGTGCGGTATGGATGTCTCCGACTGGCTCCCATACCTAGGCAACTGCGCTGATGACATGGCCATCGTTCGCTCAATGTACACCACCGATGACAACCATGGCGCACAGACCCAGTTTCATTCAGGCAGACACATGCTTGATGGCGAATTCCCTACCTTAGGTGCTTGGGTTCATTACGGCTTGGGATCTCTCAACGATAACCTGCCCCAGTTTGTCAGCATGGGCAACCGCGAGTATTGGAACAAGAAAGATGGCCATTATCTTGGGCCTATGCATGATGCAGTTCCTGTAAGAGCTGCTTCGGGTAAGCCGCTGGATTTTGGATCGCCCGAACGCCCGATCACTCCCGATGAACAGAAGCTAGGTTTTGACCTGGTGGGCAAACTTAACTCCATTCGGGGAGTGGAATACCCCAACGACCCCGCACTTGCTGCCCGCATCAAAAGCTATGAGCTTGCATTTCGTATGCAAAGGTCGCTTCCCGAAGTCATGGATTTCTCAAAGGAAACCGAAGAGACTAAAAGGGTATATGGGATCGACAAGCCTGCCTCCCGCGACTTTGGCAATCAGTTGCTTGCTGCTAGAAGATTAGTCGAACGAGGCGTGCGCTTTGTTCAAATTCAACATGGGGCAGGCGGCGCGGGCGCTTGGGATGCCCATGGCGGTCTCAAGAACAACCACTCCAGCAACTGCGCCAAGGTCGATCAACCCATCGCTGGGCTCATTCAAGATTTAAAACGCAGAGGCCTTCTCGATGAAACTCTCATTGTTTTTGCTTCCGAATTTGGCAGAACTCCTGGCACTCAGGGTTCTGATGGAAGGGATCACCATATCTATGGTTTCTCTGTAATGATGGCGGGGGGCGGTATCAAGGGTGGCACCGTGCATGGCACCACCGATGAAATCGGCTTCCATGCGGTCGAAAATCGCCACTATGTAACTGATATTCATGCCACCATCCTACATCTGATGGGGCTCGATTCCCGCAGGCTTGAAATCCCAGGGCGCAAGCGCTTAGATATCGATCATGGCAGGGTTATTCCTCAGATCCTTGCATGATTTATATCTATCAACCCTCTATTTCCATTGAGAAATATTGCTGCAACGCCTAAAATAGTATTAGATGGTTTGCTTACTTCCA
>DBCB01000174.1 GCA_002303765.1 Planctomycetaceae bacterium UBA969 | reverse complement strand
AGAAAACGATACAAATAATGCAGACAAGCAAGCAACATGCATTAAAATAAACGGGACATTTTTAGCCCAATTACTTGCATAGTATCCTAAGCCAACAGGTTTTGTTAAAAACAGGGTCTTTTTATCAAGTTCGGTAGCAGACATTGCGAAACCCTCCTAGCATACAAACGAACATACTAACTTCACCTGAAGCTACTTTTTTGGGGCGAATGAAACTACACTTTCTTGATTGTAATTCTTGCTTTACGAATTGCGCTCATTTTACGCAATTGTGCACGGCGGCGGGCTTCGCAAGGCTTTTCGTAATATTTTCGTTTACGCAATTCTTTTTGGATACCACTCCGTTCGAGCAGTTTTTTAAATCGTTTCAGGGCCAAACCAATTGGCTCTCGGTCGTGAACTCGCATCCTCAATGGCATAACATTTACTCTGTAAAAAACAGTTAAAAATCAAAAGACTCAATTGGTAATATAAAGCATTTCCCATTAATTGCCAAGATGATAGTCTATAAAATACGGAGAATCTATTTATTCCTAACTAAGGGACCTCTATCAATGATCAACAAAACCACTAAAACCTTTATTTCTAAGCTTTTTATCACGGTAAAACCTTTATTTAAGCTAACTTACGCAATTATCTTTTTTATTTCGGGGTCGACCTTTTGTTTTTCAGCAGATTGGCCACAATGGCTCGGGCCTAACAGGGATGGAGTCTGGAGCGAGGAAGGAATATTTACAAAATTCCCCAAAGATGGACCTAAATTGCTTTGGACAAGCCCATTAAGTGGAGGTTATGCAGGTCCAGCAATAGCCAAAGGACGAGTATTTATTACTGATCGACAAGTTGCAGCAGGAAATATTGATTCCGACAATTTATTTGCTAGGGCCAACTCCGAAGGCAAAGAGCGCCTTATTTGCCTAAACGCCTCAAACGGAAAGACTATTTGGGAATTTTCTTACCCTTGCACCTATAAAATGGCTTACCCTTGTGGTCCACGCTGTACCCCGGTAGTAACAGACACTTTGGTTTATTTCTTAGGCGCCATGGGCGATCTATATTGCCTTGATGTTAATTCGGGAAAGCCAATTTGGAACAAATCGTTTACCAAAGATTACAACGCACCTGTTCCTGTTTGGGGATTTTCTGCACATCCTTTACTGGATGGAAACAAGTTGATCTGTTTAGTGGGGCCTAAAAAAGTTGCAATTGCATTCGATGCCAAAACCGGCAAAGAACTTTGGAGTTCATTGGAGCTCGAAAAACCGGAATCTGAAATAGGTTATTGCCCCCCTGTAATTTTCGAAATTGGAGCAGGTAAAAACAATCGCCACCTTATAATCTGGCATTCTGAATCCTTGAATGGCTTAGATCCAGAAACAGGAAAGCTTCTTTGGAGCGAACCGTTTCGCCTAAAAGCAAACCTCTCAATACCGACTCCAAGATTGGTAGATAATAAGATTTTAGTCTCTTCATTTTACAATGGCTCAATGTTAGTAGAGATTGATGCAGACAAAAAATCTTCCAAACTTATTTGGAAAGGAAAGGGCAGGGGAGAGACCCCAAAGCAAACAGAAGGCCTACATTCAATCATGGCGACCCCTTTTGTGGAGAAGGGCTATATTTTTGGAGTATGCAGCTATGGCGAATTAAGATGCATCAAGCTTTCTGATGGAGAACGGGTTTGGGAAAACTTGAGCGCAACAGGCTCGCAAAATGAACCGATAGAGCGTTGGGGAAACGCTTTTCTCATTAAACACGACAAAAACTTTTTCATATTCAACGAAAAAGGTGACCTTATAATTTCCGAGTTATCACCTTCGGGTTACAAAGAAATCGACAGAAGCCATTTGATAGACCCAACAGGAATAGCACCTACAGGTGGATCAAAAAGAAAAATTGTATGGAGTCACCCGGGGTTTGCAGACAAGAAGATATTTTTGCGCAATGATAAAGAGATAAAATGCTTTTCCTTGGCACAAGAATAACTTATTCTAAGCCAAGTTTTTTCATCCTGCTAACCAGTGTACTACGCGCCACTCCAAGACTTCGCGCGACCTTGGATTTATTGCCACCATACTGCGATAATGCCAGTAGAATCTTATCTTTTTCTCTGCGCAAGTAATCAGATTTAGACTGATCCGTTATCTTGGTCATCAACCCTTGCCCTGACTCGATTGGATTAGAAGACGGGTTAAAATCATAAGCCATTGATTTTATTTCATCAGGCAAATCATCAATGAGTAGTGAACTGGATGAGGTTATAACCACTGCCCGCTCGATAACATTTTCAAGTTGCCTGATATTGCCTGGCCAAGAAAAAGCTCGCAGACATAAAAGCGCATCATCGTCAATGGAAGTAATTTCCTTGCCGATTTTGATACAAGCTTTTTGCAGGAAGTAATAAGAGAGTTCTGGGATGTCGTCTTCTCTGTCTTTCAAAGCAGGGATTGTAATAGGAAAAACATTTAACCTATAAAAAAGGTCGCTTCGAAATTTCCCCTGTCGGATTAATTCTTCAAGGTTCTGGTGCGTTGCGGCGATGATCCGCACATCAACCTGCACTGGCACATTCGAACCTACTTTTTCGAAAATCTTCTCTTGAAGAACCCGCAGCAATTTAATCTGAACTTCTTGATTTATATCACCTATTTCGTCAAGAAATAGTGTTCCACCATTGGCGGCTTCAAATCTTCCGATTTTGTCTTTAATCGCACTTGTGAACGCCCCCTTAACATGCCCAAAGAGTTCGCTTTCTAGCAAACCGGCAGACAAGGCGCCACAATGAACTTTAACAAATGGCTTATCGGCTCGAGAACTTT
>DBCB01000275.1:7797-10495 GCA_002303765.1 Planctomycetaceae bacterium UBA969 | reverse complement strand
TCTTTTGTTGAAATCAGCATAAAAAGCAAGTAGTTCTTTATAAAGTTGCTGGTTAAGGGCTTCTTTGTTGAGAAGAAAAACATAAGCTTCGGTTATTTCCCATTTTTTGGGAAAGAGGTCCTTCAACTGTGCAATTTTTGATAATGTAGCTTCGATTTCACCAATCGTAGTTACCTTGGGCGTCGCAGGAATTGTTAAGAGTGCATCGACCCTATCAAGATAATTTTTAATCTCGTTGCGCCTTGAAATCAAATACATCGAAAGATCCAAAGGCAAAAAGTAAAAATCGGGATGAGAACTCAGATTATCGAATAGAACAAGTCGATCTTTGAGTTTTGGAGTTGGCCCTAAAAGCCTGAGATAAATATCGGAAGGGTCGTTAACTTTTAGTTTTTCAACCTGGGTCTCAAGTTCGCCTGCGGGAAGAAAAACCTTGGCGCCTTTAAGCCCAAGAAAAAGTAGTACGAACATTAGCGCAACCGTTGCCCAACCAAGATAAGATCCCGTTTCAGTTTTTTTCGATTGATACTGCGTTGCTATATTTAAGCAATTATCAGGTTCAAAATTATTGATTATGTTAAGGGAACCCAAGCCATGATTGTTGGCAATCAGTAACTTAGTTCCAGAGTTGTAAAATACAGGAAAGCTCTCTGGTAGTAATCTTCTGCCCAGCATATCTCGCAACAACACCAACATTTTTTGTGTGGGTTCGCCTAAAAGAATCAGCCCATCACAATTGCAATACACCAGCTTTTTAATTCCGGATTCATCCAAAGGCGCCGTTTCAACTATCGCATTTTTTTCTACAAGAAGATTGCGAAGCGCTGCGCAGTCGGTAGATGCATCATGCAAAATCATAATCAAAGGTGGGCAGTCAATTTTCGACATTGTATTTATACTTGCCAAATTTTTAGCGTGGGAGAAAATCCACCGCAACCTTATTGGCTTCCGCCCAGTTGCGAACCAATCGCACCCTGTTGGTATCGCGGTCGGGATCATCTACACCAATCACAAAATCAATTCTTTCAATCATCGAGGTTTTAAGGGTGCTATTTAATTGAGTAAGCAAAGACTCGATATCAAAAAGCTCGTCAGGTTTATCCGAAAGCAGGTAATATTTCTTGGGTTGATAATTGCCTTGCATCATCTTCTTTGCAGATTCATCAGTAAGAACCCTTAGATTGATAACAACCTTAGAGGGTTCATTTTTCTTAAGTTGATTATCTTTTTCAACAGGTGATTTAGCCACTTCTGGCGCAGAAGAATTGCCGTTATTAGAGCCATTGCTGGTGCCCCCGGGTCCGCCAATACCATCGCCCCCGCCACCAAAAAGATAGATGAAGACAACCCATCCTCCCGTTATTCCTCCCAGAGTTCGAAAAGAGAAACTAACCCAGTTAGGTAAAGGTTTTTTCGAGATTCTTTTATAAAGCAGATTAGCAAGAAGCACACTTAGATAAGCGCCAAGCGCGATGCCGCCAAAGACCGCAAGGGGCCGTTCAGGATGGCGGATGGAATCGGTGATTGCGTTCGCTAGAACAGGAATGAACATGTCGTTTACCTGTTGGAAATGAAGCCTGGAAAATCGAAAGACCAAACGATGCCATTAAGCCAGCGCTCGTAATTTTCGCGCTGACCTCTGGTGGGGTAACTGCTATCGAGGTCCCTTGGATAAAGCACCATGTAGAAAAGTTCCTTCCCTTTGGAGGACAGCTTGTCTTGATTGATAAGGGAGGAAATATCCTCTTTGTTTTTGAGAATACTTTTGTCAGGATTACGGAAGAAAAGCTCGCCAGTTGTAGAATCAATTTCCAGGACTCTGGAAAACACGGCACCTTTAAAAGCTTCGGTACGCTCTGCACGCAGCTTTTCGATTTCTTTAAGAAGCTGAGAGGTTGAATCTGCAATTTTTAGTTTATCTGCCGTGTCTGCCTTGGTTATCAAGGAAGAATCTGGGGTGTCACCCTGGCCCACCATGGGAAGAAAAAGAAAGACGCAAAAAAGCAAAATAAGCACATCAATGAGCGGGATAAAGAAGCGGGTTACGCTGCGTTTGGGTAGCTGAATCATAAAGCCTTGTCCTCCCTTTTTGGGAGTACACCACCTGCAAGCCCAAGAATAAAATCTCTGCCTGCCAATACAAACCAAGCGGGCAGAATATTCACAAGCGCCATGAATATGCCGCTTCCTGTTGCAGTGATTGCAGGGCCATAAAGCTGGATGATTCGTTCCGGAGAAACAGGACCATTGATGGAGCTGAAGGTTTGTAAAATTCCTGCGACGGTACCTAATAATCCCAAAAGGGGGAACCACTCTGCAGCCTGAGAAAGATGACTGATCCAAGAATCAGCGCGTTCATCAAAGCCATGGTTTTTCCAAGTGAGAGCGCGCCAAGCAAAGAGAGTCTGCAAAATAAAAAGAAAAGAGCCAAAGGCAAGAATTAATTGATCTAGCCTTGTGATGCTTTCGAGATAAAAATCGCGCGCCGCTGTGGGAAGAGATGCAAGCACAGCAAAGCTTGCAGCAGCCGGAAGAATAGCAAGCAGAAGGGGAAGGCACCAAACTGCAAGAAATCTTCGAAACATTGCTTCACCTTTCAGAGGGAGGCAGTACGGTTTGCCAAGTAGGTGGGAAGGGCCTGCGGATTGCCCTCGCGATCGATGCAAGCAAGGGTCGAAGAGCCTTCAGCAAGAATCTT
>DBCB01000275.1:869-7682 GCA_002303765.1 Planctomycetaceae bacterium UBA969 | reverse complement strand
ACTTCGATGCGTGCAAGCACCAGAAGGTAGCCTTCATCTTCAACATCTTTATAGGTGCGACCCATAGAGCGAAGTAACTCAATACGCCCTTGTTCAAAATAGACCAGATAATTGGCATGGTGAAGAAGGCCCATGCGATCGGTTTCCGCATAGCGGACGCGAATTTCGATATCGCCAAAGACTGTACCGGGGGCAGGAACAGGAAGTGCCTGGGTCATTGAATTCTGCCAATACGATTGTAAGGCCAGTAGATAAGAACAGCCCGGCCCATCATAAGATTATTAGGGACAAGGCCCCACGAACGGCCATCAGAACTTTGCGGGCTGTTATCGCCCAAACAAAGGTAATGACCAGGTTGGACATAAAGAGTCTTAATAGGTGGGTTTAATAGACCCTTCCAAGAATCTGGCGTAGGCAAGCCCGGGCGAATCGCAATAGGCTCGGTCCAATCATGAACAGAAACATCTGGAGTACTAGGGTTGATGCGTGCAGTGTAATAGGTATCGCGATGAATCTTAAGTTCACTTACCGAAAGGGTAGTTCCGGAAGTGCCAATACTTGCGGGTTCGAGATCATTTTCAAGCGTAGGGCCATGAACCTTGCTGGGTTTGTAATCAACACCATCGTTGAACAACAATTTGCCATCCTGCCAGATGATGAGCCTGCAATCCACATTAGCAAAGCGAATAAAGTGCGAACCCGAGCTTAAACGATTAGAAGATTTTTCAGCAAGTACTTCGGTTTTATCTTTGGTGATTCTTTGAAGAGTGCAAGTACCGGATTCTAGATTCCATATCGCTCTAAAACGATCAACACCCTTGGAAAGCTCTAAAGTGAGCTGGCCTTCCTGTTTTCTAATATCAAACTGACCTTCAAGGGTAAGATCGCTGACCCAGTTGTCGCCATAGCCCGGGCGGTGCGTATCATGGTAGGCAGTGTTATAGCCCATGACATCGGTGATAAGTTGCCTGCGGGAATCATTGTTACGAAGGATATGGCTGTATCTAAGCCATGAAGTTGTTTTTTCTGATTCGGTAGAGCTGACATAAACCGAAGGAGAAATCTCGCTCCAATTGGGTTTTTGAGCTTGCCAACGTTTAAGGTTGGGAAGATCAGCCGATCGGTGTTGATCATCATAAACGATTCTGCGCATTGAAAGCACTGAGCTGGGTTTCTTGCGGATGATTTCAAACTTATCCGTATCGATGAAAGAGTCACGCGCTTCGTTTTCATGCATGAATTCCCACATCCAAAGATCTGCGTTATCTTTAGGATTAGAGATCGGAGGTGGAAGTGTATCAGGTGGTAGGCGATAAAGCTTACCCGCCTGAATAGCGATAGTTTCACCAGGCAGGCCAATCAACCTTTTGATGTAATTCATGGGAACATGATTGCGCTGAGGGCCAGAGGCTGGGAAGCGCGCAGAAAATTCATTAGGGTTACTGTTGCCTGGATATTTAAAAACAACCACATCCAGTCGCTCGGGTCCCTTGCCCGGTAGATCATAAAGATATTTTGCGACCAGAACACGATCGCCCGTAGATGGGCCTGGGTCTGCAACTGCAGCTTCCCCAGGGAAAGACTCTTCGTTGTGCTTTAGCAATTTGATACTAAGCAAACAATTCGGGCAGGTCGCATTGCTTACAGACATAACACCTGCACCGGGCATTTGCTCGACTTCGCTAGAGCAATTGACTGGGAAGCGATGCTTGCATGAAGGGCAATTAATTTGCTTTTGATAGCCAAATAGGGTTTCTGCCATCGAACCGGTAGGGATGACAAACGCTTCTGCGATAAATGATTTGAGCACCAAAACAAGAACGACAACAAAAACAATTGTTTCAAGAAGTTCGCGGAAGCCATCATTTTTCACAACGATTGGCTTTCCAGAGTTACTTATAGTCCGCTCAAATTGCCCATCAAGGGCTGAGGGCTCCTTGAGGGCATTTGCATCTGTTTCTGAAATCACAGGAGCAGGAGCCACTTCCTCGTTTAATATCTTATAGCCCTCGATAGGCACAGGCGAACCCGGATCGGAAGGGGGAGTGGAATTATCTGATTGCGCCATTGGGTACCCTGGGGTTAATCATCGGATTCAAGGACAGCAAGGAATGCCTCCTGCGGTAATTCCACTTGCCCTACCTGCTTCATGCGTTTCTTACCTTCGGCTTGTTTGGCCCAAAGTTTGCGTTTGCGGCTGATATCGCCACCATAACACTTCGCGGTAACATCCTTCTTAAGGGCAGCAATACTTTCTCTAGCGATAATCCTACTGCCAACAGCAGCCTGAAGCACAACCTCGAACATATGTCTGTCGATTTCTTCACGCAGCTTCTTAAGCAACTTCCTGCCACGCCTATCTGCAGTAGAACGATGCACAATCGTTGAAAGCGCATCCACCCTGTTATGATGAACCAACACATCCAACCGAACCAAGTCTGCAGCACGATAAGCAAGGAATTCATAATCCATGGTGCCATATCCATGGGTCACCGATTTAAGCCTGTCGTAAAGATCATAAATGACCTCTGCGAGAGGCATTTCGTAAACCAAAATGGCACGCGCAGTACTAAGGTATTCGGTACGCAGGTAAATGCCTCTGCGCTCTGCACACATCTGCATCAGATCGCCGATGTTGCCCGAAGGAACCAAAAAACTGATTTTCACGAAAGGCTCGCGAAACTCTTCGATCTGCCCATCGACTGGAACCTTCTGGGGGTTGTCGATGACAATAACTTCGCCACTACGATTTAGAATTTCGTAGGTAACATTGGGCGCGGTCTGAACGACATCGAGTTGGCTTTCGCGCTCCAACCTTTGTTGGATGATTTCGCGGTGCAACATCCCAAGGAAGCCACATCGGAAACCAAACCCCAAGCCTTCGCTCACTTCAGGAGAATAACTAAAGCTGGCATCGTTAAGCCTTAGCTTCATGAGTGCTTCGCGAAGTTCTTCGAAATCATCGTTATTGGTCGGGTACAAACCGCTGAAGACCATCGGCTGGGGTTCTTTATAACCAGGAAGAGCTGTTTCAGTCGGCCTATTGGATTCAGTTACAGTATCCCCAATATGAACATCATCCAGCTTGCGCACCTGCGCCATAAAGAATCCTACCTGCCCAGGCCCAAGTACATCACAAGGAGTTGGATGTGGCCTAAACTGGCCCATCTCAGCAACTTCGTGATCGGTGTTGCCACGCATAAACTTTATGCGCTGGCCTTTGCGCATGGTGCCTTCCATAACCCGAATATAAATCACAACACCTTTATAAGAGTCGAAATGGCTGTTGTAGATAAGTGCCTTAAGAGGGGAATCGGGCTTCCCAGAAGGTGCAGGGATGCGATCAACAATGGCTCGCATGACCTCATCCATTCCCAACCCGGTCTTGGCGCTAACTCGAAGAACTTCCTCGGGTTGAATACCAAGTACGGATTCCATCTCAGCAATTACATCATCAGGCCGGGCTATAGGCATGTCGATTTTATTAAGAACCGGAACAATAGTCAGGTTGTTATCAATCGCAAGATAAGCGTTGGCTACCGTTTGGGCTTGAACACCTTGAAAAGCATCGACCAGAAGAATGGCACCTTCGCAAGCTGCCAAGCTTCGGGATACTTCGTAGGTGAAGTCAACATGCCCGGGGGTATCGATGAGGTTGAGTTCGTAGGTTTCGCCATCCATTTTGTAATAGAGGGTGACCGGGTGCATCTGGATAGTGATGCCCCGTTCGCGTTCGAGATCCATATCATCAAGGACCTGATTACGAAAGTCCCGTTGAGTGATAGCGCCTGTTTTTAAAAGGAACTGATCCGCAAGGGTACTTTTGCCATGATCGATATGGGCTACAATTGAAAAATTGCGAATTTTGCTCGCGTCCGTCATTTTGGAAAACTTTCGCTTTAACTGCCAAGGGTAGTAAGGCTATACTATAATACCAGTAAACTTGATAATGGAACAACCCATTGTCTAGAGTATTATTATTTTAGAAAACTTAGGTCGTAACACCAAACAGGAGTCTATCAATGAAGTATGTATTTGGCTTGATAACAGCGTTAACCATGGTAGTTTCCCCAATATTTGCAGAAAAAGGAGCCGTCGTGACCACCCCATTAAACTATAAAACCAAAACTTTAGATGGAAAAGAAGTCGATTTAACCAGTTATAAAGGAAAAGTCGTACTGGTAGTAAATGTTGCCAGCGCTTGTGGCTACACCAGCCAATACAAGGGAATGCAGAATATTTACGAAAAGTTTAACAAAGATGGCTTTGTCGTATTGGGCGTTCCAAGTAATGAATTTGGTGGTCAAGAACCAGGTACCAACGACGAAATCGCCAAGTTCTGTAAAACCAACTATGGCGTGACCTTCCCCGTTTTAGAAAAGCAAATGGTCAAAGGTGCGAATGCTTCCCCCCTTTATAAGCACCTTACCTCAAAAGAAACGAACCCAAAATCGTCAGGCGATGTGAAATGGAACTTCACTAAATTCCTTCTTGGGAAGAACGGTGAGATCCTAGGTAGATTTGAATCAGGCGTTGATCTTGATGATGCTAGCTTGGTTGGCGCAGTTGAAGCAGCGCTTAAAAAATAAGCAGACTTCGAACACTATTTTAAGAATAAAAGGATGATCCTTAACTAGGGTCATCCTTTTTTCGTGCTATTTGGCTTTGATAATAAGAATCGAAAGAGAATACCGCCAAGGCCACCCAGATGAGATAAAAGCTGGCCTGCTTTTCCTGAGAAAATGATTCATTGAACAGGTAGATTCCAAGAACCATCTGGATGCAGGGTGAAAAGTACTGCATAAATCCCATCACCGATAAAGGCACCAATCTTGCAGCCATCCCAAAACAATAAAGCGGAATCACGGTAACAATGCCACTGAGCGCCAACGAAGCATCCATATGCCAAGTGTGCCCAAAATCGTTGGTTCCTTCAAGCCACCAATAAACAAGGGCTGCACCTGCCAAAGGAAGTAGAAACATAGTTTCAAGAAACAAGCCAACACTAGCATCAACCGGGATGATTTTACGAAAAACCCCATAAAAACAGAAGGAAAATGCAACCCCGAGAGAGATCCAAGGCAAGCTGCCTTCAAGATGAATTCTTAATCCAATCGCAAGCGTTGCTACGCCGAGGGCGACCCATTGCATCAGCCTTAGCTTTTCCTTGAATAAAATCATGCCAAAGAGAATGCTCAGCAAAGGCAAAAAGAAATAACCCAAACTCGTTTGCAATACCTGAGAGTTGGCTGCTGCGTAAATGTATATGCCCCAGTTAATCCCTACTAGGATAGAGCTTCCCATCAGGCCAAACAAAACGCCAGGCGTGCTGAACACCTGTTTCACCAAGTTCCACTTTTTTTGAAAATGCACGATGCAGAGCATTAATACCGCAGACCATACCACCCGATGGCTAAGAATTTCCAAGGGCTCTACGCTGCGAACAAGCCATACATAAAGGGGCATTGACCCCCAGAACGCATAAGCCACTACAGCCCAGATCATTCCTGTTTGTAAGTCTGATGCGGACTTTTGTGAATTTGGCATATTTTGTTGCAATTGGTTGCTAATATTCAAATAGACTTTGTATTAGATACTAAGCAAGATTGCCAACCCGACTTCGCAAGGACAAACCATGGAAACGAAAACCCCTGAAATGTGGATGAAGGAAAAAGTGTACGGTTACTGGTTATCGCAAGCACTTTATTGCGCAGCAGAATTAAACATTGCAGACCTCATTTTTCGCGATGGCCCACAAACCTCGAGTGATCTCGCAAAAAAGACCAACACCGATGAACGCTCTCTTTTCAGGCTGCTTAGATATCTCGCATCGGAAGAAGTTTTTGCAGAAAACGAAACAGGTGCTTTTGCTCTTACACCTAAAGCAAACCAACTTCGCTCAGATATTCCTGGAAGTCAGCATGCCATGGCTGTCATGTCTGGTTCCGAACATTACCTAGCCTCTTCAAAAATGATTGATAATGTACGAACGGGCAAATGCGCCTACGAAATAGCACATGTACAGCCCATTTTTGAATACCTCAAAGATCATCCAAATTCTGCCAGAGTCTTTGATAAAGCCATGGAAAGCATTCATGGTAGCGAATCCAATCAGATTCTTGCTGCCTACGATTTCTCTGAGTTTATAACACTTGCAGACATCGGGGGCGGCAATGGCAGCATGCTGTTGGCAATTCTGAACAAAAACCCAAACCTGCACGGCATTCTTTTTGATCTTTCGCATGTGACCGCAGCCACTGCTGCTTCAAAAAGCAATGTAGAACGCTTCAAGTTAGTTTCAGGTGATTTCTTTGAAAGTGTCACACCTAATGCAGATGCCTATCTACTCAGGCATATCATTCATGATTGGGATGATGAAAAAAGCATACTGATACTCAGCAATATAAGGAAGGCTCTTCCCAAGCATGGCAAAGTGCTAATGATCGAGGCGATTTTGCCTGAAGGTAACACCCCTCATCCCGGTAAAATGTTTGATTGGATCATGATGGGAATTCCGGGTGGGATTGAGCGAACACTTGCAGAATACAAGATTTTATTTGCGAAAAGCGGGCTTCATATTCAACGCGTGATCCCCACCACAGGGCTCAATTCCATCATCGAGGCCACAGCATTATGAGGGGTATAAAGATGCTTTTACCACTTATAAAGCGATTTGGATGTAAATCCGCTGGTGCTTTCAGATAAAACATGCTTCAAATTTAGTTTTAAATGAGCAGCGGATGTAAATCCGCTGGTGCTTTCAGATAATATATGCTTCAAATTTAGTTTTTATTGAGCGGCGGATGTAAATCC
>DBCB01000275.1:0-724 GCA_002303765.1 Planctomycetaceae bacterium UBA969 | reverse complement strand
GCTGGTGCTTTCAGATTATACGTGATAGTATAATTTTTATTATAGATCTTTATTATTGTTTTTTAGTACCAGTGGATTAAGATCCGCCGCTCATTTAATACACGAGGAGCACTATGATCTGCCCTTGGCTTCTTACCTGGACCACTTATGGAACATGGTTACCGGGAGACAAAAGGGGGTTTGTATCTGGGATCCAAAATTCCGAGGAAATCAGAGTGATACATAATCAACCTGATACTCTATATCTGGAAGACATGCCTAGCCTAGAGAACTATTCTAAAAACATTTTGAAAAATGCGCCTGTTTGGCTAACGCTTTTGAATGCTAATAGCCTTCTGAAGCAATTTCATGAGACAGCAGGAATCCGAAATTACAACCTGCGAGCAGTTGCAATCCTTGCAAATCATGTACATCTGGTTGTAAATGCTGTAGACAAAATCAAACCAAACTTATTTTTGAAGGATTTTAAAAGCTATGGATCCAGAGCATTGAATCGAGAGGGTGATTTAACAAAAAAATCAAGACGATGGTGGACCTCCTCTGGGTCGGCACGGTTTTTGGGGTCTGAGAAAGCGACTCAGGGGGCCATTGATTATGTTCGAAATCAGAAAAATCCCTTATTGATTTGGGTACATGAATAAGTTTGCCCCCGAGAAATTGACTTTTCATTGATTGGCGGATGTAAATCTTTGTTTTTGTCGGCTAGTACCAGCGGATTGACATC
>DBCB01000130.1:35178-38059 GCA_002303765.1 Planctomycetaceae bacterium UBA969 | reverse complement strand
CGTTTATTTGCAAATATGTTTGCAGGCCATATGGTTCTTGCTACCGTTCTTCTTTTTGCTGTAAAAGTTGCTGGCGAAAATATTTTGCTACAGTCTGGTGTAACTGTTATTAGTTTGGCAGCAAGTTTAGCTTTGTGTTTTCTAGAGTTGCTTGTCGCATTTTTGCAAGCTTATGTTTTTACATTTTTGACTGCTTTATTCATGGGAATGGCTACTCATGAAGGCCATGCTCATGAAGAACACGCCCACGATGAGCATGGGCATGATCAAAAGGCTATTCAAGGCAATCATTAAAATTTGATTGACTATTGTTTATGTGGTTCGTAAATAATCGTAACTTAGCTCTTATGTTTCTTGTTGTGTTTCCCCTTTATGGTGATTATGGAGGCTTGCTTTCGATGAAAAAGATGTTTTTGATGTTTGCAGTGGTTGTAGCTTTATTCTGCTTTGCTGATGATGCATTTGCTGCTGATGGTATTGCCAATGTTGGCAAGGGCATTGGTGCAGGTTTGGCTATTATTGGTGCAGGTATTGGTTTGGGTTACATTGGCGCAGGCATGGCCGAGAACATGGCACGCCAACCTGAAATGGCTAACGACCTTAGAAATGCTAGTATTATTATCGCAGCTTTGCTTGAAGGTGTTGCCTTGTTTGCATTGCTTATTTGCTTCCTTATTTAGTTTACATTCTTTTAAATCGGGAGGTAGAGGGGCCATGTTACGACGGTTTTTCGTCATGACTTTGCTTGGTTTACTCAGCCTTGGGTTTGTGTTCTCCACAGACTGTATTGCTGAAGTCAAAACTGCTGAAGTTAAAAATTCTGAAGCAAAGGTTGCTGATATTGATCAACAACCTTCAAAACAAAGAGATATCTTTGGTTTTAGTGCTGATACCGGAGTTTGGACTTTGGTGCTGTTTATTTTGCTTTTCTTTGCACTTAATAAAACAGCATGGGGCCCTATGCTGGAAGGTTTGCAAAAACGCGAAGAAAATATTCGTCGTGCCATTGATGAGGCCGAAACTGCTAGTTTAAAATCCCAAAAGTTACAAGCCGAACTGGATGCTAAATTTAGGTTGGCAGGGGACCAAATTAGAATTCTTATTGATGAAGCTCGCCGTGATGGCCAAGTATTAAAAGATGAAATGGTTTCAAAAGCTAAAGAAGAGATAGTTGCTGAACGTGATAGGTTGCATCGTGAGTTGCAACTTGCTACTGATCAAGCAATGAAGGATCTTCTTACCAAAGCTTCTGATTTAGCTTTGCTTGTTTCCACAAAAGCTATTAAAAAGTCTTTAACGATTGAGGACCATAGAGTTCTTGTCGATGATTGCTTGGCTGAATTTTCCAAATAGTATCTTATGTTTGTAGCGTTTTTTCTGCTGGGGCTAGATAATGTCTTTAAGTGATATTGATTTAAACATTGCTGAACTTGCCAAGCACTATACGGTGCTTGATGACGGATCTCAGCGTATTACTCAAGTTTATTCTGCAGCGCTTTACCAATCAGCTTTGCCTTTAGGCCTTGCTGATAGCGTGCAAGCAGAATTGCTTGAAATCGCATCGCTTTTGCAGAAGAATTCCAAGCTTGAAGCTTTCTTTTCTATTCCTGTGATTTCTCGAGAAGAAAAGACTAGGCTGGTAAAGTTGGTTTTTGAAGGAAAATGCAGCCCTTTGGTTATGAACTTTATTTTTGTGCTCAATGAGCACGATCGACTTGGTTTGCTTGGTGCTTCTGTTCATGCTTATCAGATTTTGAACGAGACGCGAAAAAACCAATTGCAAGTTCAGGTTATTACCAGTGTTAAGGTGACTCCTGAGCAGGAGGTTGCGTTACTTAAGGCTTTACAAGTTAAGCTAGGTAAACAACCTGTTCTTTCTTATACGGTGGATGATTCCATTGTTGGTGGATTAATTATTAAAGCCGGGGATTGGCTTTGGGACGGTAGTTTACGTAGCCGTCTTCAATCCTTGCGCAATCAATTGATTGAGAGAAGTACTTATGAGATTCAAAGCAGACGAGATAGCTTCAGTTCTTCAGAAGGAAATTGAACAATTTCAAGACCGAATCGACGCTAAAGAAGTCGGTAGGGTACTAGAAGTTGGCGACGGAATTGCCCGTGTCTACGGCCTTACGGGTGTAATGGCCGGAGAAATGGTTGATTTTCCTCGATCTGGTGTTAAAGGCTTGGCCTTTAATCTCGAAGAAAATTCCGTTGGTGTTATTATCCTAGGTAGATACCTAGATATTAAAGAAGGTGATGAAGTTCTAACCACCGGAGCATTGCTTCGTGTTCCTGTTGGTGATGCTTTAATTGGCCGTGTTGTTGATCCTCTTGGTGTTCCCAAGGATGGAAAAGGCCCAATTATTACAAATCTTACCCGTGCTGTTGAGTCGAATGCTCCAGGTGTTGCTGGAAGGCAGCCTGTTGATGAGCCAATGCAAACCGGAATTAAGGCTATCGATGCCATGACCCCTGTGGGCCGTGGTCAACGCGAACTTATCATCGGCGATCGTAAAACAGGTAAGACAACAATTGCTCTCGATACCATCATTAATCAAAAAGGTAACGGAGTGATTTGCGTTTATGTTGCTATCGGTCAAAAAGATTCTACCGTTGCGAAAGTGGTCGAGATCCTCAAGGCTAATGGCGCAATGGATTACACTATTGTGGTTGATGCGAGTTCTGCAGATCCAGCTCCGTTGCAATATATTGCGCCTTATGCTGGTTGTGCGATGGCCGAATATTACATGTATGAAAAAGGCATGGCAACGCTTTGCGTATACGATGACCTAAGTAAACAAGCAGCAGCTTACCGCCAATTATCCCTTCTTATGCGCCGTCCTCCTGGTCGTGAAGCATATCCTGGTGATATTTTTTA
>DBCB01000130.1:33249-35093 GCA_002303765.1 Planctomycetaceae bacterium UBA969 | reverse complement strand
AAAAACTCTGATGAATCAAAAGTTACAGATGATTGGGGCGTTAACCGTGATGAAGCCGGCAAAGGTGTAGTTTATGTTGGGCCAGCAGGTAAAGAGCATGCACTGAAACATGATCTTCCTAAGCACCCTAATCATAAGCTTGCTAAGGTTAGCACCTCGGGTGGTTCGTTAACTGCTCTTCCTATTATTGAAACTTTGGAAGGTGAAGTATCTGCATACATTCCAACAAATGTGATTTCGATTACCGATGGGCAAATTTATTTGCAAGGTTCTTTGTTTAATGCTGGCGTTAGGCCAGCGGTGGATGTAGGTATCAGCGTTTCCCGTGTGGGTGGTAAGGCTCAGATTTCAGCAATGAAGCAAGTATCTGGTGGTTTGCGATTGGATCTTGCCTCGTTTAGAGAGCTTGAAGCTTTTGCACAGCTCGGTACTGAACTTGATAAAACATCTCAGTCTCAGTTGGATCGAGGATACAGCGTTGTTGAAATTTTAAAGCAACCACCATATAAGCCAATGAATGTTGCTGATCAGGTAATGATTATTTTTGCTGCGACAAAAGGCTTTTTAGACAAAGTTGAAAGGTCAAAAGTTCAGGCTTGGGAACTTCAATTCCTAGCCTACATGAAAGAACAGAAACCTGAAGTTCGAAACGCTTTGATAAGCGAAAAGAAATTGTCTCCAGAACTTGTTAAAAAGCTGGAAGCATCGATTAATGAATTTGGTTTTCAGTTCAAAGGCTAATATTGGTTAAGGTGTTTAATTATGGCAAAAACTCGTGAACTTGTGGTTCGAAGAAAAGCGATCCGCAATATTCGCAAGATAACCCGGACCATGGAACTTATCGCCACTGCGCGTTTTAAGAAAGCCATGGATCGGACTGTTGAAGCAGCAGCTTATACTAAGAAAATTGCTGAGATTGCCGCTGAACTTTCTGCGTCTGCTCAGGATGTGACTCATCCTCTTCTGGTAAAGCGCGAAAAAATTACCAAGAGAATTTTGCTCGTTATTTGCTCTAACAGAGGCCTTTGCGGTGGCTACAACGCAGGCATCCTAAGGGAAGCAACCTATAGTTTAAATGCTGCTAAATCTAGGGGAGAAGAAACTCTTTTGGAACTTAGCGGTAAGCGCGCAATTTCTTTTTTTAAGTACCAGCAAATTATTCCAGTTGCCACCTACATCAATTTTGAAGATAAGCCTAGGTTTGATGAGGTTGAACCTCTTGCAGATAAATTTATTCGTGAATTTGTTGATGGTAATGTTGATGCTGTTGATGTTGCCTATATGAAGTTTCTGAACCCAGCAAGGCAAATACCAGTTGTGGAAACAATCTTGCCTTTTGCAAAACCAAATGAATCTGCTTCAAATGCAATTAAGAAGACTGATAATACAAGTTATGAGTTTTTGCCTAGCGCGGAAGAAATTCTTGCAGAACTTCTTCCTCAGGCATTTAAAGCATCTCTTTTTAAATGTTTTCTTGATGCTGCGGTTAGCGAGCAAATTGGCAGACGCGTGACTATGAAAGCTGCAACCGAAAATGCAGATGATATGATCAAAGCGATTTCCTTGCTATACAACAGGGCTCGACAAGCTCAGATTACCAAAGAGATTTCTGAAATTATCGGTGGCGCCGCTGCGCTTGAATAAGTTTTTATAAAAATCCGGGTTCTTATGCTTTTTGACTAGAGAGGGTTTTTTGTTATGGTTAGTGCAAATGCTGGAAAAATAGTTGAAGGTAAAATTGTTCAGATCATCGGATCTACTTTTGATGCTGAGTTTCCTGAAGGACACCTTCCAGAAATTTATAACGCCATTAAAATCGATTCTGATTACAAGAATGTCATTCT
>DBCB01000130.1:32675-33230 GCA_002303765.1 Planctomycetaceae bacterium UBA969 | reverse complement strand
TCATCTAACTGGTGAAGTTCAGCAGCATCTTGGTGGAAATCGTATTCGTTGCGTAGCTTTGGGCTCAACTGAAGGCTTGGTTCGTGGCATGAAGGTAATAGATACTGGTGCGCCAGTAACTATTCCTGTAGGCGAACAAACCTTAGGTCGGGTATTTAATTTGCTTGGCGAACCCATTGATGGTAGAGGCCCTGTAAATGCCAGTGAAACAAGACCGATTCATCGCGAACCCCCTGCTTTTTCTGAACTGTCTCCTAAGACCGAAATTTTTGAAACTGGTATCAAAGTTATTGACCTATTGACCCCACTTGTTCGTGGTGGAAAAGCAGGTCTCTTTGGTGGTGCTGGACTTGGTAAGACCGTTATTCTTACTGAACTTATTGCTCGTATTGCCACCATGCATGAAGGTTATTCGGTTTTTGCCGGGGTGGGTGAAAGAACCCGTGAAGGTAATGACCTTTGGCTTGAAATGCAAGAAACCAAAATTGGTAAAACCGATCGGTCAGTTATTACTCAGACTGCCATGGTGTTTGGTCAGATGAACGAACCACCAGG